>JAKLKW010000263.1 GCA_023150455.1 Alphaproteobacteria bacterium
CGAGGCGATCGAAGCGGGCGAGCGCGAGTACCGGCGCCGGCGCGGCCAGCTCGATCTCGCCTGCAGCCAGTGCCACGTCGAGCGGGTCGGCAAGCGGCTGCGCGACGAGACGCTGAGCCAGGGCCAGAGCAACGGCTTCCCGGCCTATCGCGTGCGCTGGCAGGCGGTCGGCTCGCTGCACCGCCGCTTCCAGGCCTGCAACAACGCGGTCGGCGCCGAGCCGTCCGCGCCCGGCGCGCAGGACTACATCCAGCTGGAGTGGTTCCTCGCCTGGCGCGGGCGCGACCTGCCGGTCGAAACCCCGGCGGTGCGGCAGTAGGGACGGCCTTTCCCTTTCGGTCCCCCCTCCCCTTGCGGGAGGGGGTTAGGGGGAGGGGTCTTTCGCGCGGCAGCGCGAAGACAACGTCGTTCGTACCAAATCTCTCGGCTCGGTGCGTAGGTGCCTTCGCTTGGCTCGCTTTGGCGCTTGGTAACGCCCCCTCCCCCTATCCCCCTCCCGCGAGGGGAGGGGGGACGGAAGGCAGAGCCTCTCGGTTTGCAGGTTCGGTCGACTGAAGTGCGCCGCCCTACGCGGCCGGGGTGTTCGCCGGCAGAAGGCTGCGGACCTTCGCGATCAGCTCGCGCGCGTTGAACGGCTTGGGCAAGGCGTCGTTGGCGCCGAGCATGGTAGCGGCCGACAGCACGTCGCCGCAGCCGAGCGAGCCGCCGCCCGAGATCGCCAGGATCGGCAGCCCGTTCGCCTGCTCGCGGATCGAGCGGATGGTCTCGATGCCCTCCTGGCGCGGCATCATGATGTCGGTGATGATGAGGTCGTAGCGGCGCGCGCCGAGCAGCGCCACGCCGTCATGGCCGTCGTTCGCCGTGTGCACTTCGTGGGTGTCGCGTTCCAGGATGCGCCTGATCGTCTGCTGCATCAGCGGGTCGTCGTCGATCACCAGGATCTTGGCCATCGTGCTTCCCTCCCGACGGCCGCCGCGCCTGTCGCTGCGCGGCTTCCGTTCCCCGGGCGGGCCGCTGTCCGGCACGCCGCAGGGTCGCCGCCGTCCGCGTAGTGGAACACGATCCGGCGGGCGACGCCATCACAATCAGGCGAAATGGACGCGCGTCAATGCCCCGCCGGTGGAAGCACCGCGGGGCGGGCAAGGGGGCGGCAGGAGCCGGGAACCCGTTGGATTCCCGGCGCGAACCCCGTCAGCCGCGGCCGACGAAGGGCATCTTGGTCGCCATCACGGTCAGAAAAAGGACATTGGCGTCGAGCGGCAGGCTCGCCATGTGCACCACGGCGTTGCCGACATGGGTCACGTCCATCAGCGGCTCGGCGGCGATCGTGCCGTTGGCCTGGGGCACGCCGTTCTTCATGCGCGACGCCATCGGCGTCTCGGCGTTGCCGATGTCGACCTGGCCGCAGGCGATGTCGTATTTGCGCCCGTCCAGCGCCGTCGACTTGGTCAGGCCCGTGATCGCGTGCTTGGTCGAGGTATAGGGCGAGGAGTTCGGCCGCGGCGCGTGCGCCGAGATCGAGCCGTTGTTGATGATGCGCCCGCCGCGCGGCGTCTGGTCCTTCATGATGCGGAAGGCTTCCTGCGTGCAGATGAACGGCGCCGTCAGGTTGGTGTCGACCACGGCCTTCCACTGCTCGACCTTGAGCTCCTCGAGCGGGATCGCGGGCGCGCCGATGCCGGCGTTGTTGAACAGCAGGTCGAGCCGGCCGAACGTGTCCTTGGTCTTCTGGAACAGCGCCTTGATCTGGCCGGGGTCGGTCACGTCGGTCGGCACGACCAGCGTCTTCGCCTTGGTCGCGGCGCCCAGCTTCACGGTCTCCTCCAGCGCGTCCTTGCGCCGCCCGGCCAGCACGACCGTCCAGCCGTCCTTCATCAGCCCCAGCGCCACGGCCCGGCCGACGCCGCTGCCGGCGCCCGTGACGATCGCGATCTTGCTGGTCGAAGCCATGGTGCGGAGTCCTCCCTCGCCTGCATGCCCCTGGAGCGGGCGTCCCCGGAAATCGGCCGGCATTTGATCCGGTTTGGATGCCGAGGGCAATACAAGGAAGGGGCTGCGCGGCCGGCGGACCGGTCACGCGACGATACAAGTCGCCGCGTCGTGATATGGAGCGGCGCGCGCAGGGATGCTATGACGCCGCATTGCCCTATAAGACCGATTCCGCCGTCGCCGGGGAGGGACCATGTTCGAGTGCACGCTGGCGGGCAGCCTGCCCAAGCCGTTCTGGCTGGCCGAGACCAACAAGCTGTGGCCGCAATGGAAGGCCTCGGGCCGCGAGCTCGAGATCGCCAAGCGCGACGCCACGCTGTTCTGGCTCAAGGCGCAGGAGGACGCCGGGCTCGACATCGTCACCGACGGCGAGCAGTCGCGCCAGCACTTCGTGCACGGCTTCCTCGAGTTCGTGGACGGCATCGACACCGAGCACAAGGTCAAGATGGGCATCCGCAACAACCGCTACGACGCGATGGTGCCCAAGGTGATCGCGCCCTTGAAGATGAAGGGCCGCGCGCACCAGGCCGAGGCGCGGATCGCCCGCGCCCACACGAGGAAGAAGCTGAAGTTCACCCTGCCCGGGCCGATGACCATCGTCGACACGATCGCCGACGACTACTACGGCGACCGCGTGAAGATGGCGATGGCCTTCGCGGAGCTCCTGAACCAGGAGGCGCGCGCGCTCGAGGCCGACGGCGTCGACGTGATCCAGTTCGACGAGCCCGCCTTCAACGCCTTCACCGAGGAGGCCGCGACCTGGGGCATCGACGCGCTGCACCGCGCGATCGAGGGGCTCAAGTGCACGACGGCGGTCCATATCTGCTACGGCTACGGCATCAAGGCCAACCTCGACTGGAAGCGCACGCTGGGCGAGGAATGGCGCCAGTACGAGGCGTTCTTCCCCGCGCTCGCCGGGAGCCGCATCCAGCAGGTCTCGCTCGAATGCCACCACTCGCACGTGCCGCCCGACCTGATGGCGCTCTTGAAGGGCAAGGACGTGCTGGTCGGCGTGATCGACGTCGCCTCCGACATCGTCGAGACGCCCGAGGAGGTCGCCGCCACGATCGGCACCGCGCTCAAGTTCGTGCCGAAGGAGAAGCTCTACCCCTGCACCAACTGCGGCCTCGCGCCCATGGACCGCGAGATCGCGCTCCAGAAACTCGAGGCGCTCGGCAAGGGCGCGGCGCTGGCGCGGAAGAAGTACGCGTAGAGCTTGGTTTCACGAGTGATTGATACGTCAGAGCCGAACGTGAGCCCTGTCCCCCCTCCCTCCTGAGCGTCAGTCGAAGGGGCGGGAGGGGAATAGGGGGAGGGGGCGCGCGACGCCGGCCGCCCTCCGCTCAATGCGCCAGCAGCACCGGCACCGGGCAGCCGGTGATGACCTTGCCGGTGGCGCCGCCGAGGCCGAGGAAGCGCAGGAAGCCGATCTGGCCGTAGGCGCCCATGACCAAGAGGCCGGCCTTGGCGGTGGCGACGTGGTTCAGAAGCGCGCGGCCGCGCGAGCGCGCGGAGCCGGAGCCGACGTCGAGCCCGGCCTCGCCGGCCTGGATGCCGTGCCGTGCCAGGTAGCCGGCGACCGCCGCGGTCTCGGGCCGCTCGCCTTCCTTGCCGACGCTCAGGATGGTGACCTTGGCGGCATGCTGGAGCAGCGGGATGGCGTATCCGAGCGCGCGCGCCGCCTGCGCCGTGCCGTTCCAGGCGACGACCGCGTCGCCC
>JAKLKW010000049.1 GCA_023150455.1 Alphaproteobacteria bacterium
CGCGTCGCGCAGGGCGGCGGCGCGGTGGCGCTGGCCGAGGCCGCGCGCGCGCGGGTCCGGGCCGCGCGCGCGGTGGTCGAGCGCTTCGCCGCCGGCCAGCGGCCGATCTACGGGCTCAACACCGGGCTCGGCGCCAACCTCAAGCACCGGCTGACGCCGGACCAGATCACGGCGTTCCAGACGCAGTTCGTCGTCGGCCGCGCGATCGGCGTCGGCGAGCCCCTGCCCGCCGCGACCGTGCGCGCGGCCATGCTGGCGCGCGCCAACGCCATGGCGCTGGGCGGCGCCGGCGTGTCGCCGGCGGTGCTCGACCTGCTGCTCGCGCTGCTCAACCGCGGCGTGACGCCGGTGGTGCCGCGCTGGGGCTCGATCGCGGCGGGCGATCTCGGCCTGCTGGCGCATATCGCGCTGGTCGCGATCGGCCGCGGCGAGGCCGAGTACCAGGGGCGCGTCATGCCGGGCGAGGCGGCGCTCGCCGCGGCCGGGCTCGACGCTGCCGTGCTCGGGCCCAAGGACGGGCTCGCGCTGTGCAACGCCAACGCGCTGTCGGCCGGCATGGCCGCGCTGGCGCTGGCGCGGGCGCGCCGCGTGCTCGATCTTTCCGAGCGCGCCGCCGCCCTGTCGTTCGAGGGCTACGCCGCCAATCCCGCGATCTTCGACGCGCGCCTGGCTGAGGCGCGGGCCGCCGCCGGCCAAATCGCGGCGGCCGCGCGCTTCCGCGACCTCGTGGCCGGCTCGTCGCTCCACGACCCCGGCGCCGCGCGCTCGATCCAGGACGCGCTCTCTTTCCGCTGCCTGTCGCAGGTGCACGGGCCCGCCGCCGACGCGCTCGGCCGCGCGGTCGCGGCGTGCGAGCTCGAGCTCAACAGCGCGGCCGAGAACCCGCTCGTGCTGGTCGAGGACGCGGAGATGCTGTCGACCGGCAATTTCCACGTCGCCGCCCTGGCGCTGGCGGGCGACGCGCTGGCCATGGCGCTGGCGATGGTCGCCGCCATGGCGGTCGGCCGCGTCGTCAAGCTGATGCAGGCGGAGCTGACGGGCCTCGAGCGCTACCTGACGCCGGTCGGCGGCGCCGCGGCCGGCTTCGTGCCGGCGCAGAAGACCGCGGTCGCGCTCTACGGCGAGATCCGCCACGCCGCCAACCCGGCGAGCCTCGACCAGTTCGCCGTGTCCGAGACGGTCGAGGACCACAGCGCCCAGGCGCCGCTGGTCTACGCCAAGCTCGACCGCCAGCTCGACGCGCTCGAGCGCCTCGTGGCGCTGGAGATGCTTGCCGCCGCGCAGGCGGTCGACCTGCGCAAGCCGGCGCGGCTGGGGCGGGGCACGGCCGCGCTGCACACGGCGATCCGCGCCGCCGTGCCGATGCTCGAAGAGGACCGCGAGATCGGGCCGGACGTGGAGCGGGTGGTGGCGGCGGTGTGCCGCTCCGGCGGCGGATGAGGGCGCGCAACTACCTCGCTACCGGGCCAGGTACGACACAAGCGCGCTGGCGTCGTCGATCTTCTCGGCGTTCGACACGAAGGCGACGCGGTGCGGGTCCTCGCGCAGCTCGTACATCCGGATGCGCCGCGCATCGCGAAGGTCGTGCAGCGCGAGCGGTCCGCCGTCGCGTGGCGCGGACAGCGCAAGGCAGGTATCGAAGCGCACCGAACCGTAATCGGGCAGGCGGTACAGCGGATCGCGCCCGACCTCGACCGGGTTGGGCGTCGACTTGTAGGGCTTGCCCTTGTTGGGGCGGATCGGATGAAGAGGCCTCTCGTCGACGGGATGCCGGGTCGAGCGCTCGACGATCCATTCTGCCGTGGCGCCCTTCAGGCGTGTCCGCGCCGCTGTCTCGCCTCGCCCGCCGAGTCGCGGCGCCGGAAAATACACGATGGCAAGCCGTCCGGTCCGGCGGTTCTTCAAGTGCATGAGGACCGATCCCTGCAGGATCGGATATCGACTGGCGACATCGGGCGGCACCGCCGTCACGCCGGCGACTATCGGGTCGCCGGGACGAACCGGAAAGTCGGCGAGAGGCACGGGCGGGAAGTGATGGCCGCGCACCCACCATTGGAACCAGGCGACGAAGACCTTCTTGGTCCTGCCGCCGGCGGTCTCGAGCTGCTGGGCGGTGCCGATCTGCGCCAGCGATTCGCCGGGGCTTCGCCCGTGTCCGTCCAGGCCGACCCAGACGGACGAGCGGAACCGGCCCGCTGGCGATCGACGCCCTTTGGCCATGGGCGGCGGCGCGATGTCCGGTACCGTCCACGCGCCGGCGACCTGGACGAACGGGCGGGAGCGCGGCGCCTTGATGCAGACGCCCGACCAGTTCGCGCTTTTCTCCAGGCGACCGGATCGGATGAGGCGTCCCGCCGGGGCATCGGCGCGTCCGGCAGGCGGTGCGGCGGAAGCGGCAACGGCGCGCCGCGAGACGGCGGACACCACGATCTCGAACGGCCCTCTGGTCGACGGCGACAACATGGCGCGCCGGAGCTCCCTCAGCGCGGGATGCGCGTTCTCCGGCGGCAGGAACGGCGGGCGATAGCGGGCGAGCGGCGCCGGCAGTGCCGCTCGCGATGCCGACAGGAGCTTCTCGACCCCAGCGAAGGGGTCGAACCCGACGACGGGCGGACGGACACCCTTCAGCCGCCGGTCCATCACCGCGACGTCCCGCGCTGTCGTGAGGCGCCGGCCCCGCCCGGTGCGGGGCTTCATGGCTTCCACTCGTCCTTGGCCGCGTTGATCGCCTCGTTGAAGCGCCGGATGGGACGGCGCGCGCTCGCCAGCGTCGCGAACAGGACCGCGGCAAGCGCCTTGCCGGCCTCCGAATCGCTGCGGTAGTGCAGCCCGGCGATCTCGCGGTTGCGTGCCACCCTGGCGGCGAGCCGCCCGAGATTGGTGCAGACGACGTCCACGTCCGCGCCGGCTATTCGCGCCCTTCTCAGCACGCGCTCGATTGAGCGCGCCATCAGGTGGGCCTGCGTCGCGTGGCCGCTGGGGTACGAGGCGTGGCCGGGCATCGGCACGGGCGGCAACAACGCGGGGCAGAGCTGCGAAGGACGCGGCCGGTCATATCTGCCCTTGAAATGCAGCGCGCCATACGAGCCGATCAGGCTGGCGATATGCAGGACCTTGAACGTGTTCGGATGCGACCCCGGCGAGATCGAGAGCACGCCCATGTAGTCGCTGATGAACTCGATGTCCTGCGACAGGATCTCGCCCATCGCGTCCGGCCGCTCGTCCAGCGCGGCCACCACCAGCTCGTCGATCTCGGCATTGGCGTCGCTCTTGGCAAGGATCGTGTCGAGCGCCCTCGTGGCGGCGGGCTTCCAGCGCGTATCGACGAACTCGTCGAGCACGAGCCACGCGTTCCATCGCGCGGCCCAGCTCCGGCGCGAGAACTTCGCGATCCCCCGCCGCCGCAGGCGCGCGATCGGTCGTGGCTTCGGGCCGGGGTCGATCTCGCCGACGAACGGCAGGTCCGCCCGGTTGGGAACGAGCCAGCTGCCGGAGTCTCCGGCGATGCCTGTATTGCCCGTATTGCCGGTATTCCCGGTGTTCCCCGTATTGCCTGTGTTGCCTGTGTTGCCCGTATTCCCGGTGTTTCCCGTGTTCCCCGTATTGCCAGTGTTGCCTGTCATGGAGTCCCCCAGTTGCTTGAACGAACCCGGATTTCAAGACCCGGAAATGACTTCAGTCGGGCAGTCCCGCCGCGCGCAGGCGCTCGATCCACTGCTTCAATGCGGCGCCGCGAAAGGGGCAGCGCCGCTCGTACGGGCCAAGGCGGAAATCGGGCTGGACCTCCAGCAATTGCTTGGCCGCCTGGGCGGCCTCGTCCAGGTGCCCGATCGCGGCCAAGGTCGCGGTCAGCGTGCGCATCGTGAAGCGGACCGAAGGGTTGCGCGCGACCGCCCGCCGCGCCCAGGTCAGGGCCTGCTCGTAATCTCCGTTCACATAGTGGGCCTGGGCCAGGATGCCCTCGTGCCAGAACCGATGCGGGTCGGTCGGCGAAAGGCGGACGCCGCGCTCGGCGCGCTCGACGGCCGCGCGCCCGTCGCCCATGAAGCCGCAATTCGCGCTGCTCATCGTCCAGGCGATCGCCGAGCTCGGGCCGGCGTCGATGGCGCGCTCGAGCGTCAGCGCCGCTCCGTTGTAGTCGCGCATGAAGAACGATTGGACATAGCCGTACATCGCGAGCGCGAGCGGATCGTTCGTATCGCGCTCGAACGCCGCGAGCGCATGATGGGCGGCGGCCGCGGCGTCCGCGTCGGGATCGGGCGATCCCATCTCGCCCACCCGCAGGACGTACCAATAGGCCGTATAGGAATGTGCCGGAGCGAATCCCGGGTCGTGGGAAATCGCCTGTTGGAGCAGGCTCCGCGCGCAGGCAAAGGACTCGCGGTCCATTCGGTAAAGGACGTTGAGCGCCTGAAGAACGAGATCGTATCCGGTCATGTTGTCGGGGTGCTTTCGTAGCGCGCGCCGCAATTCGTGCTCCCTCACCTGCGGCGCGATGGTGGTAACGACTTGCGTGGCAATCCGGTCCTGAAGCTCGAACAGGTCGGCGAGGCTGCCGTCATACTGGTCCGAGCGGATGATCGCCCGCGTCTCGGTGTCGCTGAGCTCGGTGCCGATTCGAACGCGCCCGCCCGCACGGCGCACGCTGCCGTGGAGCACGTAACGGATGCCCAGTTCGCGGCCCACGGCGGGAGCATCGATGTCCGCGGCGTTGTAGCCGATCGTCGAGCTGTGCGAGATCACGAACAGGTCCTTCAGGCCGGCCAGCGCATGGATGATCGCCTCGGTGATGCCGTCGGCGAAGTAGGCGTCCGGCTCGTCCACCTGCGACTTGCGAAAGGGCAGAACCGCGATGGACGGCCTCGCTTCCTGCTCGACATGAACCTTTCCGGTCAGCCGGACCGATTCGGCGCCGAGGCGGAGGCTGTACGTCCGGACCGGACGCGTGATGTTCTTCAGATGCAGGTCGCCGAGATCGAGCGAGGGAATGTCGAGCGTGTCGCCGACCTGATCGGCGACGGCCGCCGACACGATGATGCCGCCGGGCTCGGCATAGCTCTGCAGCCGCGCGGCGATGTTCACGCCGTCGCCGTAGACGTCCTGCTCCTCGATGATCGCATTGGCGACGTTGATCCCGAGGCGGAACAGGATGCGCTGATCGGACGGCTTGTCCGCTCCCGCATGGGCGACCGCGCGCTGGATATCGACGCAGCAGCGGGTGGCGGCCAGCGCGCTGTCGAAGATGGCGAGGAAACCGTCGCCGGTGTTCTTGATGATGCGGCCGCAATAGGCGCTGATCTGCGGCTCCAGGATGTTGGTGCGCAGGCGCATCAATTCGTGATGCGTTTCCTCCTCATGCGCTTCCATCAACCGTGCATAGCCGACCACGTCGGCGGCGACCACCGCGACGAGCCTGCGCGAGTGTTGGAACGTCATCCCCCAGGTCCGCAGACGCCGAGTGCTTAGTTGGGCGCGAGCGTAGGGCGCCTCGAAGAGACGTACCACCCGTGGAAGATGCAGTAAAGCGCGTCTCCCTGCCGGATGCGGGCGGCCATGGATGCGTCCGATCGTGCTCGACGCCGGCCCGAGCGTGGCAATCCTGTGACGTGGTATTGCCGGCGACTGGGCGACCGCGGTCATTGATCTCGACCTTGAGACTGACAAAGCGGTCGCTGTTATACGCCTAGCCGGTGGCCGTCCGCTGTGAGGTACCTCACCAAGGGTTGCTCGCGCACGGGCGAAATGCAGCGCCCCGGGACGATGGGCCCGGGGCGCGCAAGGAACACGAACATCGAGGGAATTCGCCCCGGCGCGGGGCGCCCGGCGGCCTCGGGGCTACTGCGCCGCCGCAGCGGGGGCGGGGCCGGCGGCGGCCTGGTCCTTGCCCTGGTAGATGCGGATCACGCCGTCGAGCAGCTTGAGCGCGTCCTCACGCGAGCGCTGGAAGCTGTTGCGGCCGATGATCGAGCCGTTGCCGCCGCCGTCGCGGATGGCGCGGGCGTCGTCGAACACCGAGTTCTCGCCCTTGGCCTCGCCGCCCGAGAACACGACGATGCGCTTGCCGCCGAACAGCGACTGCACCACGTGCGCGACGCGGGCGGCCTGGGTCGAGATATCGATCTTGCGGTCCTCGTAGACCTTCTTGGCCTCGGGCTGCTCGAGATGGGCCGAGGGCAGCTTGACCTTGATGACGTGGGCGCCGAGCAGCGCGGCCATGTGCGCCGCGTAGGCGACCACGTCCATCGCCGTCTCGCCCTGCTTCGACAAGGCTCCGCCGCGCGGATAGGACCACACGACCACGGCGAGCCCGTGGCTCTTGGCCTCCTCGGTCAGCTCGCGCAGGTCCTCCATCATGTCGAACTGCGCGTCGGAGGCCGGATAGATCGTGTAGCCGACGGCGGCGCAGCCGAGACGGAGCGCGTCCCTGACCGAGCCGGTGATCGCCTGCGTCGCCGCCTCCTTGGTGCGCGACAGCGAGTTGGCGCTGTTGACCTTGAGGATGAGCGGGATCTGGCCGGCGAAGCTGTCGGCGCCGCATTCCAGCATGCCGAGCGGGGCGGCGAAGGCGTTCAGGCCGGCGTCGATCGCGAGCTGGAAGTGGTAGTGCGGGTCGTAGGCCGGCGGGTTGGGCGCGAAGCTGCGCGCCGGCCCGTGCTCGAAGCCCTGGTCGACCGGCAGGATCACCATGCGGCCGGTGCCGCCCAGCTTGCCCGCCATCAGCACGCGGGCCAGGTTGGCCTTGCTGCCCGGGTTGTCGGCCTCGTAATGCGACAGGATTTCGCGGACCTTGCGAGTCGTTTTCATGGGGCGTTTCCCGCTGTTTCGCCAGACAGGCGTGGGAGGTGATGCCGCGTTTCATATCGGAGGCGGCAAGGGTTTTCAATACACGGCGGTCGCCATGACCGTGGCAAAGCCGGGCGCGTTAATTCCTGTGGCGGCGGCACCGCGCGTGGTGAGGGGCCGCAATGCCCGCTATGGTCAGGCCCCGTGTCGCCCGCGCTCCGCATGAGCCTGTTCTTCGCCGCCATCTTCGGCGTCGTCGGCGTCTACCTGCCGTTCTGGCCGGTCTGGCTGGCGGGGCGCGGGCTGGAGCCGGCGGAGATCGGGCTCGTCACCGGCGCCAGCATGTTCGTGCGCGGCCTGTCGACGCCGCTGATCGGCAGCCTGTCGGACCGCGCGCGCGACCGGCGCAGGGTGATGGCGGGCGGTGCGGCCGTCGGGCTCGCCGCCATGCTCCTGTTCCATGTCGCCGACGGGTTCGTCGCGATCCTCTTGACGGCGATCGTGCTGACGCTCGGCCACGGCGCGCTGACGCCGCTGGCCGACAACCTCGCCATGCTGCTCGCCAAGGCGCGCCAGTTCGACTACGGCCGCGTGCGCGCGCTCGGCTCGATCGCCTTCGTGATCGCCTCGGTCGGCGCCGGCTGGGTGCTGGCCGGGCGCGGCTCCGAGACGGTGCTCGTGCTGATGACCGCGGCGGTGGCGCTGAACCTGCTGGCGGTGCTGCTGCTGCCCGCCGCGCCGCCGGCGCCGCCGTCCGACCGCCGCGGCGAGGTCGGGCCGCTGCTGCGCCAGCCCGCGATCCTGTGGCTGCTCGCGGCGGTGACGCTGATCCAGGGCAGCCACGCGGTCTACTACGGCTTCGGCACGCTGGAATGGCGCCGGCTCGGCATTCCCGACGACGCCATCGGCCTGCTCTGGGGCGCCGGCGTGCTGGGCGAGATCGTGCTGTTCTGGCGCGGGCAGAGCGTGCTCAAGCGGCTCGACCCGGTGGCGCTGATGGTGCTGTCGGGCGCGGCCGGCGTGCTGCGCTGGACGTTGACGCCCGTCGCCACCTGGCTGCCGGCGCTGGTCGCGGTGCAGCTGCTGCACGCGCTCACCTTCGCCGCCTGCCATCTCGGCATGATGATGGTGCTCGCGCGCGCCGTGCCGGTCAGCCATTCCGCGACGGCGCAGGGCCTGATGACCGCGATGTCCGGCGCGATCGGCTTCAGCGCGGTCATGGCCGCCTCGGGCTGGCTCTATGCCGCCTTCGGCGCGCAGGCCTACTGGTTCATGGCGGTGCTGGCGGCGGGCGGCATCTTTGCCGTGCTGATGGTGAAGCGCCGGTGGAACGGAGAGGTGCTGAAGCTGACGTAAGGTTGTTGGTGTGTTAAGGTGTTTGCATGGTCAAGACTCTCGAGCGAGCGATCGCGGAACTATCGAGCCTGCCGCCGGCCGATCAGGAACATATCGGGCGCCGGATTCTCTCGCATCTCGAGAAGCTCCGTCAGTTGCGGAACGAGCTCGACAAGGGCGCCCGGTCTCTCGATGCAGGCAAGGGCAAGCCGCTCGACTTCGATCAATTCCTCGCTGACAAGAACAAGCGCGCGTGAGCTTCGGTCGCCGGTCGAGCCTCTGGTCGCCCGAGGCGCTGGCCGACGTTGACGCGATCTGGGATTGCTACGATCGTGTCGCTGGTCGTGGCGTCGCCAATAGGATCGTCCGCGAGATCGAGGCTGCTGCTCTGACGATCGAGGCGCATCCGTTTGCGGGCCGTTCGCGAGACGAATTGCGGCCGGGCTACCGTTCAATCGCGGCCACTCCGCATGTCATGTTCTATCGAGTGGTTGGTGGCGATGCGGAAATCCTGCGTGTGCTCGACGGTCGTCGCGACATCGAGGATATCCTTGCCGACGATGACCTGAAGCGGTGATTTTGTATCGCCTCAGCCGATGCCTATACTGTCGCTATCATGCATGACCTGATCATCGACAACGCGCTGGTCTGCGACGGCACGGGTGCTCCGCTACGGCCAGGCGGGATTGCGGTTGCGGACGGCAGGATCGCCGCCGCGGGCAAGGACCTGGGCGCGGCGCGCGAGCGCGTGGACGCGCGCGGGCTGGTGCTGGCGCCCGGCATCATCGACGCGCACACGCATTTCGACGCGCAGATCACCTGGGACCGCTGGCTCGCGCCGTCCTCCGCGCTCGGCGTCACCACGGCGGTGATCGGTAATTGCGGCTTCACGATCGCGCCCTGCAGGCCCGCCGACCGCGACCTCACCATGCGCAACCTGACCCATGTCGAGGGCATGTCGCTCGACGTCCTGCGCCAGGGCATCCAATGGGACTTCCAGGGCTTCCCCGAGTATCTCGACGCGATCGAGCGGCGCGGCCTGGGCTTGAACGTCGCCGCCTTCGTCGGCCATTCCTCGATCCGCACCTTCGTCATGGGCGCCGATGCGCATCGCCGCGCCGCGACCGGCGACGAGGTCGCGCAGATGCGCGATCTCGTGCGCGGGGCGATGCGATGCGGCGCGATCGGCTTCGCCACCTCGACCGCGGGCCAGCACAACGGCGAGGCCGGCATCCCGATGCCGTCGCGCCTGGCGGCGCCGGAAGAGCTCGGCGCGCTGGTCAAGGCGATGGGCGAGGGCGGCACCGGCGTGTTCATGCTGACCAAGGGCGGCGGCACGAGCATCGGGTTCCTCGAGCAGCTCGCGGCCGACAGCGGACGGCCGGTGGTGGTCGCGGCGCTGCTGCACAACAGCACCAATCCCGACGCGACCTTCGAGGACCTGCGCGACATCGCGGCGGCGCAGGCGCGCGGCCGGCGCCTGTGGGGCCAGGTGTCGTGCTGCCCGCTGACCAACGACTTCACCCTCAGGTCGCCCTATCCGTTCGAGGGGCTCGAGGCCTGGCGCCCGGCCATGGAGGCGCCGCAGGAGCGGCTGCCCGCGATTTACGCCGACAAGCAGTTCCGCGCCGCGATCCGCGACGAGCTGATGCGGCCGGCCAAGGTCCGGCTGTTCAACGGCGAATGGCACAAGCTCGACCTGCTCGAGGCGAAGCGGCCGGAGCACCGGGCGCTGGAAGGGCGCTCGATCGGCGAGCTGGCGAAGGAGGCGGGCGAGGACCCGCTCGACTTCATGCTCGACCTCGCGCTGGCGGAGGGCCTCGACACGATCTTCACGGCCGTGCTGCTGAACTCCGACGAGGAAGCGGTCGGCCGCATGCTGAACGATCCCCATGCCAACATCGCGCTGTCCGACGCCGGCGCGCATCTCACCTTCTTCTGCGACGCCGGCTTCGGCCTCCATCTGCTCGGCCGCTGGGTGCGCGAGCTCGAGGTCATGAGCCTGGAGCGCGCCGTGCATCACCTGACCGGCCGGCAGGCGGCGATCTACGGCATCCCGCAGCGCGGGACCTTGAGGCCCGGCAACGCCGCCGACCTGATGCTGTTCGACCCGGCGACGGTCGGCCGCGGCGAGGCGCGCCGCGTCCACGACCTGCCGGGCGGCGCGCCGCGCCTGACCACGCCGGCCAAGGGGCTCCACGGCGTCTGGGTCAACGGCGCGCGCATCGTGGCCGAGGACGGAAAGCGCATCGGCGACGCCATGTCGAGCGGACGGCTGCTGCGCCGGTTCCTGGCGTGAGCGACCTGACCCTCGACGTGCAGGTGTGGCGCGGCGATGCCGCGGGCGGGGCGTTCCGCCGCTATGCCGTGCCGGCGCGCGAGCGGCAGACCGTGCTCGACGTCGTCACCTGGATCCAGCGGACGATCGACCCGAGCCTGTCCTACCGCTTCGCCTGCCGCGTCGGCATGTGCGGCACCTGCGCCATGACCGTCAACGGCAAGCCGCGCTGGACCTGCCGCACGCTGGTAGGGGCGGTGGCGCGCGCGGGGCGGCTCGTCGTCGCGCCGCTCGCCAACCTGCCGGTGGTCAAGGACCTCGCCTGCGACATGGCGCCGTTCTTCGACAAGTGGCAGCGCGCCGAGGGGCGCTTCCGGCCGGCGGCGGCGGCACCTGCCGACTTCGCCGTGGTGCCGCCCGAGAGCCCCAAGCGGCGCGCCGCCGATGCCGGGATCGAGTGCATCGGCTGTGCCGTGTGCCACGCCGCCTGCGACATCGTGGCGTGGAACAAGGACTATCTCGGCCCCGCCGCGCTCAACCGCGCCTGGACGCTGGTCAACGACGTGCGCGACGGCGCGCGCGCGGCGCGGCTCGCCGCGGTGGCGGGCGACGCCGGCTGCCATGCCTGCCACAGCCTGCAGTCCTGCCGCGAGCACTGCCCCAAGCACATCAACCCGACCGCCGGCATCGCCGGCCTGAAGCGCCTGTCCGCCCTGGCGGCGCTCAAGGGCGAATGGTGAGCCGATGACGACCGGGCGGACCGAGGCGCTGCTGTGGCTGGCGCAGCGCGCGAGCGCCGCCGTGCTCGCCCTGTGCGTCGTCGTGCACCTGGCGACGATCATGCTGGCCGTGCGCGGCGGCCTGAGCGGGGCGGAAATCCTGGGGCGCACGCGCGGCAGCCTCGCCTGGGCGCTGTTCTATGCCGTGTTCGTGCTGGCCGTCGCCGTGCATGCGCCGATCGGCCTGCGCGCGATCGCGCGCGAGACCCTGGGCTGGCGCGGCGTGACGCTGGAGGCGGCGACCGGGGCGGTCGCCCTGGCGCTCGCCTGGGCCGGCTGGCGCGCGGTCGCCGGGCTGGTGCTGGCATGAGCGCCGTTCCGGCCGTGTCGCGCTGGCCCGCGCGCGGCCATGCCGGGTTCTGGGCCTTCGCCGTGCACCGCGCCTCGGGCGTGGCGCTGACGCTGTTCCTGCCGGCGCATTTCTGGGCGTTGGGCCAGGCGATCCGGGGCGAGGCCACGCTCGACGGCTTTCTCCGCTGGTCCGACCGGCCGCTGGTCAAGCTCGCCGAGCTGGCGCTGGTCGTGCTGCTCGCCGCGCACCTCGCCGGCGGCTTGCGCCTGCTGGCGATCGAGTTCCTGCCGTGGCGCGACTGGCAGAAGAGCGCCGCGGCGATCAGCGCCGGGTTCGCGCTCGCGGTCGGGCTCGCCTTCCTGATGAACCTCGCCGGATGATCTCCCACGCCGACCTGGTCGTGGCCGCGGCGGCGTTCTTCGGCGCGTTCGTCTCGGGCCTCACCGGCTTCGCCTTCGGCCTGGTCGTGCTCGGCGCCTGGCTGCACGTGATCCCGCCTTCGGTGGCCGGGCCGATGGTGGTGATCTGCGGCATATTCGCGCAGAGCGTCTCCTTCGCCTCGGTGCGCCGCCACGTCGACGGGCGCCGGCTGTGGCCGTTCCTGGCCGGGGGGCTCGTCGGCATCCCGATCGGCGTGTGGCTGCTCGGCCATGTCGACGCCGCCCTGTTCAAGCGCGGCGTCGGCGTGTTCCTGGTGCTGACCGCCGGCTACCAGCTGTTCGGCCGGGCCGCCGTCATCGGCGTCGGCGGACGGCCCGCCGACGGCGCGGTCGGGTTCGTCGGCGGCATCATGTCGGGCATGGCCGGCCTGTCGGGCGCGGTGCCGACGCTGTGGGCCATGATGCGCGGCTGGCCCAAGGACCAGGCGCGCGCGGTCTACCAGCCCTTCAACATGGTGATCCTGGCCGTCACGCTGCTCGGCCTGTGGGCCGCTGGCGCGCTCAACGGCGAGCATCTGCACTACGTCTGGATCGTCGCCGCGCCCGTGGCGGTCGGCGCGATGCTCGGGCTCGTCGCCTATCGCTGGATCGACGCCGAGCTGTTCCGCCGCATCGTGCTGTTCCTGCTGCTTGCCTCCGGCGCGGCTCTGGTGCTTTAACCGGCCCGGGGGGAAGAAGAACCGCATGCCGCATACCACCTACATGGCCGAGCGCATGGGCACGGCCACGCTTTCGATCGAGGGCGCGCCCGAGCATGTCGACCCGGAGCGCCGCCGGGCCGAGGCCGGCGCCTTCGCCACCGTCACGCTGGTCTACACGGCCGGGTTCTTCGGCATCGACGACACCGGCTCGCTCAAGATCGTCTTCCGCTTCGCCAGCGACATGGGCCGGCCGCAGTTCACCGACCCGGCCGCGCCCGGCTACACCACGGTCGAGGCCAGCAACGGCGCCGTGCTCGAGGTCGTCTGGGATCCCAAGCGCAACATCCGGCCCTGGGACAAGACCCTCTATATCTGCGTCACGCGCGGCTTCATGCGCCAGGGCGACCGCATCACCGTGCGCTTCGGCGACCGCCGCAAGGGCTCGCCCGGCATCCGCATGCAGACCATGGCGGAGCCGAGCTTCGAGTTCCGCGTGCTGGCCGATCCCTTCGCCACCTACAACTACTGCGAGCTGCCGCAGTCGCCGACCATCGCGGTCGTGCCCGGCCCGGCCGTGAAATGGGTGGCGGTGCTGCCGACCATGCGCCGCGCCGGCGAGGCGTTCCGCCTCGGCCTCAAGGGCGAGGACAAGTGGGGCAACCCGAGCGACCGCATCGACCAGACCCTGCGCCTGAAGGCGCGCCAGCCGGTCGCGGGCCTGCCGGAGACGGTGCGCTTCCCGCGCGGCCGCAAGGCGGTGACGATCGAGGGCCTCAGCGTCGCTGCGCCCGGCGACCTCACGATCGAGGTCGCGGACGAGGCCGGACGGCGCCTATGCGAGAGCAACCCGCTGCGCATCGTCGCGCGCGCCGAGAAGCTGCCCTACTGGGGCGACCTGCACGGCCAGTCCGAGGAGACGATCGGCACCAACTCGGCCGACGAGTATTTCGCCTTCGCCCGCGACCTCGGCTTCCTCGACGTCATGAGCCACCAGGGAAACGACTTCCAGATCACCACGCCGTTCTGGGAGAAGCTCAACGCGCTGTCGGCCCGGTTCAACCGCGACGGCAGCTTCGTCTGCTATCCCGGCTTCGAATGGTCCGGCAACACGGGGCTCGGCGGCGACCGCAACGTGCTATTCATGCGCGAGGGGCGGCAGATCCACCGCTCCTCGCACGCGCTGGTCGACGACCTGTCCGACGTCGCGACCGACGCCAACACGGCCGAGCAGCTGTTCCAGGCGCTGAAGGACGAGGACGTGCTGGTCTTCGCCCATATCGGCGGGCGCTACGCCGACATCCGCATGGCGCACGACATCCGCCTCGAGCGCTCGGTCGAGGTCCATTCCGACTGGGGCACGTTCGAGTGGCTGCTCAACGATGCGTTCGAGCAGGGCTACCGCGTCGGCATCCTCGCCAACAGCGACGGGCACAAGGGAAGGCCGGGCGCGTCGTATCCCGGCGCCACGACCTTCGGCGCCTACGGGGGGCTGAGCTGCATCCTGGCGAAGGACCTGACGCGCGCCGGCATCATGGACGCGCTCCGGCGGCGGCATCACTACGCCACCACCGGCTGCCGCATGTTCCTCGACGTGCGCGCGCGCTTCGACGGGCCGGCCGAGCGCTTCGACGACGACCCGCAGCTCGGCCCGTCGCCGGCGCGCGCCGCGGCCGAGGCGACGATGGGCGACATCCTGCGCGTCGACGGCGACCACGTGACGCTGCTGGTCGAGGCGATCGCCTCGGCGCCGATCGAGCGGCTGGAGATCCGCAACCGGCTCGCGACGCTGGAGACGGTGCGGCCCTTCGACCGCCAGGCGCTCGGGCGGCGCATCCGCGTGATCTGGGAAGGCAGCGAGTATCGCGGCCGCGGCCGCCAGACCATCTGGGACGGCGAGGCGCGCCTCGGCGGCAACAGGTTCGCCCGCGTCCGGCCGATCAACTTCTACAATCTCGACAAGAAGCTCGCCCATGAGGGGACCTGCGTGTCCTGGACGGCGCTGACCACCGGCGGTTTCGGCGGCTTCGATGCCTGGCTCGACGACCCCAGCGACGGCGTGCTGACCATCGACACGCCGCTGGTGAAGCAGGAGATCCCGGTCGCCTCGATCGGCCTCGAGGACCAGGTGTTCGCCAACGGCGGCATCAAGCGGCAGATCCGCGTCTTCCGCCTGCCGGACGAGAACCCGCACCGGCACCTGAAGCTCGAGCGCCGCATCCGCCTCAACCGCGACACCGACGACGCGCTCTATGTCTGCCTCACCCAGGAAGACGGGCACCTGGTCTGGTCCAGCCCGATCTACGTCATTGATTGAGGGCGTCGAGCAACTGCAGGTTCCGTCCCCCCTCCCGCAAGGGGAGGGGGGACAAGGTTTGTTCTTGTGATGCGCCTCGACGAGACCGAGCAGGCGATGCTGGCGGGGGAGCTGGGCGAGCCGCGGCGCTGGGCCTTGCGCCAGCAGATCCGCGTCGGCCGCTTCTTCGACGCCGAGGACTTCGTCGAGATCGGCCAGGTGCACCTGATGGCCGACGCCGAGTCCCTGGGCGAGGCCGGCGTCGAGTTCCTCGAGCGCCTGGCCGAGGCGCCGGCGGAGGAGCGCCGCGTGCGCGTGCCGACCATGACCGACCCGCGCGGCATCGACTTCGACGCCTATCGCCGGCTCGGCCAGACCGAGCGCATGGCCGAGCTCGAGCGCCGCGCCATCGCCGCGTTCCGCGCGTTCGACTTCCTGTTGACCGACACCTGCATCAACTACCAGACGGTGATGCCGCCGAGCTTGGGCGAGCACGTGGCGTTCGGCGACACCGGCTCGACCATCTACGCCAACTCGGTGTGCGGCGCGCGCAGCAACTTCGAGGGCGGCCCGTCGGCGCTGGCGGCGTCGCTGACCGGGCGCACGCCGCGCTACGGCTTCCACCTGCCCGAGCAGCGCCGCGCCACGCGCGTCTTCGTCCTGCGCCACCGGCCGCGCGACCTCAGCGCCTGGGGCGCGCTCGGCGGCGTGATCGGCCGGCGCCTGCAGTCCTATTGGGAGGTGCCGGCGATCGTCGGCGTCGAGCAGGCGCCGACCTCGGACGAGCTCAAGCATTTCGGCGCGGCGCTGGCGAGCTACGGCACGGTGGCGCTGTTCCACATGGTCGGCGTCACGCCGGAAGCGCCCGAGCTGCCCTCCGTGCTGGCGCCCGGCTCGCCGCGCGCGGATTCCGTCGGCGCCGAGGACATCCTGGCCTTCTACCGATCCTTCGGCGGCGCCGGCGACAAGCTCGACGTGGTGGTGTTCGCAGCACCCCAGCTCTCGCTGCTCGAGATGCGCCAGCTCGCCGACCTGCTGGACGGGCGGCTGGTGCATCCGAACACGACGGTGCTGGTCGCGACCTCGCCCGAGGTGAAGGCCGCCTGCGACCGGCTGGGCCTCACCCGGCGCATCGAGCGCGCCGGCGCGATCGTGCTCAAGGGCGTGTGCTTCTACCAGATGCACGCGCGCGAGATCGGCGAGGCGATGGGCTGGAAGCGGCTGATGAGCAACTCGGCCAAGCTCGTCAACATCATCGGCGGCTACGGCTATACGCCGAGCCTGGCGACGATGGAGGCCTGCATCGACGCCGCGGTCGCGGGCCGCGTGCCGGACAAGGCGGGGACGTGAGCCCCGACCCGAAATGAGCGGCGACCGCGTCATCCGCGGCCATGTCGGCATCGGCCCGCGTGTCATGGGCCAGGCGCTGGTCGCCGCCGACTATTTCAGCGCGCGCTACGACCTCGACCGCATCAACGGCGTGTTCTCGCGGCCGGCGCACCTTCTCTGCGGCCAGTCCTATGTCGGCCGCGTGCTGGTGCTGCTGGGCGCCAAGGGCGGCGTCGCGACCGCCTGGATGCTGCGCAACATGGCGGCCGCGGGCAAGGCGCCGCTGGCGCTGCTGCTCAACACGTCGAACCCGATCATGGCGCAGGGCGCGGCCTTCGCCGACCTGCCGTTCATGGACCGGTTCGAGACCGACATCACCGCCGCGATCGCCACGGACGACATGGTGACCGTGGACCCCGAGGCTGGTATCGTTGTCGTTCACGGCCGCTAGATCGCCCGTTGCAAGAAGACGAGGGCGGCCGTCCATCGGACGGGAGGATTTGCACATGACCGGAGCTCGGATTTCACGACGGGCGGCTGTCGCGGGCGCCGCGGCGGGCGCCGCGCTGCTGGCGCGGCCGGGGCTGCTCAGCGCCAAGGACGACCTCTCGGAGGTCGTCATTGCCCCGCAGTTCGGCCTGGCCTACCTGCCGCTGCACGTCATCAAGCAGCAGAAGCTGCTGGAGAAGCACCTGGCCAAGAACGGGCTGCCCAACGCGAAGTCGGCCTGGACCAAGACGACCGGCGGCGCCGCCGCCAACGAGGCGCTGATCTCGGGCGCCGTGCACGTCGTCTCCGGCGGCGTCGGGCCGCTGCTGACCATCTGGGACAAGACCAAGGGCAACGCCGACGTCAAGGGCATCGCCTGCTTCGACGCCACGGCGCTGTACATGAACACGATCAATCCCGCGGTCAAGACGCTGAAGGACTTCTCCGACAAGGACCGCATCGCGCTGCCGGCGGTCAAGGTCTCGATCCAGGCCGTCACGCTGATGATGGCGTGCGAGAAGGAGTTCGGGCAGGGCCGGCACGAGAAGCTGAACCACCTGACCGTGTCGATGTCGCACCCCGACGCGACGGCGGCGCTGCTGTCGGGCAAGTCCGAGGTCACCGCGCATTTCACCAGCCCGCCGTTCCAGTTCCAGCAGCTGGAGGACAAGCGCGTGCACCGCGTGCTCAGCTCGTTCGACGTGCTGGGCGGGCCGGTCACGTTCAACAGCGCCTTCACCACCAGCAAATTCCGCAACGACAACCCGAAGGCCTACAAGTCGCTGTTCGACGCGCTGGTCGAGGCGCACGAGTTCATCCAGAAGAACCGCGCCGACGCGATCAGGATCTACATCGACGAGGAGAAGTCGAAGCTCTCGCCCGAGTTCATCGGCAAGATGATGGGGCCGGACCTCCGGCACACGATCGTGCCGCTCAACACGATCAAGTACGCGGCCTTCATGCACAAGATCGGCAGCCTCAAGAACATGCCGGCATCGTGGAAGGACTACTACTTCCCCGAGCTGCACGGGGTCCAGGGCAGCTGAGCGCGACATCGTCCGGGGGCTGGTCGCGCGTGGCATCGGGACGCGTTTTCCGGTCCCCCCTCCCCTTGCGGGAGGGGGTTAGGGGGAGGGGTTTGTTCCCCAGCGGCACATCGTTGGCGGTCGGCGCGGCTGGAGCGAGGTACCAGCCGCGAATGCCCGGCGCGGATGGCGAGCACGACGTTTCTTCGCGCTGGCGCGCGAGACCCCTCCCCCTAACCCCCTCCCGCAAGGGGAGGGGGGACAAGAGTTTCCGGGTGTGGCTGCATTCGGCCGGTTGCGGCTCCGGGGGCTAGGCGCAATGGACGCGCGCAACGCGGATTCAATCGGCGGCAGGGCACCGGCGTCGCCGCTTCTCGCCGTCGACGGCGTGACGCTGCAGTACAAGACGCGCGAGCACCTCGTCACCGCGACCTGGCGCGTCGGCTTCGAGGTCCTGAAGGGCGACCGCTTCGTGCTGCTGGGGCCGTCGGGCTGCGGCAAGTCGACGCTCCTGAAGGGCGTCGGCGGCTTCCTGCAGCCGGTCGAGGGCTCGATCGTGCTCGCCGGACGCAAGGTCGACCGGCCGGGTCCGGACCGCATGATGGTGTTCCAGGAGTTCGACCAGCTGCTGCCGTGGAAGACGGTGCGCCAGAACGTGCTGTTCCCCATGCTGGCGAGCGGCCGGTGCGGCCGGGCCGAGGCCGAGGAGCGCGCCCGCAGCTACATCGAGAAGGTGAACCTGGCCAAGTTCGCCCATGTCTACCCGCACATGCTGTCGGGCGGCATGAAGCAGCGCGTCGCGATCGCCCGCGCCATGGCGATGGAGCCCGATATCCTGCTGATGGACGAGCCCTTCGCCGCGCTCGACGCGCTGACGCGCCGCAAGATGCAGGACGAGCTGCTGCGCCTGTGGGACGACGTGCGCTTCACCATGCTGTTCGTCACGCACTCGATCGAGGAGGCGCTGATCGTCGGCTCGCGCATCCTGGTGCTGACGCCGCATCCCGGCCAGGTGCGTGCCGAGATCGACACGACGCACCTGGGGTTCGGCAGCCGCGAGGGCGAGGCGTTCCAGGCGCTGCACCGGCGCATCCACGACATGCTGTTCTCGCAGCGCGTCGAGGAGGAGGAGCGGCTGGTGCAGCATGGCTGAGCCGAGGCATGCCCCGCGGGCGGATGCGCCTGCCGCGCGGTCCGACTTCGAGGTCGCGCCCAAGGACGCGGGCGTCATCGGCGACGTGGCGCGGCCGCTCGGGACCTGGGAGCGCATCGCCAACCTGACCTGGTTCCGGCGCCTCGTGATCCTGGCGGCGCTCGCGCTGCTGTGGGAGATCAACGCGCGCTGGATGAACAGCCCGCTGCTGCTGCCGAGCTTCGGCGAGGTGATGCGGGCGTGGTTCGAATCGCTGACGCGCGGCGCCCTCGTCGACCGCACGCTGACCTCGATCGGCGTGCTGCTGCAGGGCTACGCGGCGGGGCTGTTCCTCGCCGCCGTGCTGACGACGCTGGCGGTCTCGACCCGGGTCGGCGCCGACCTCCTGTCGACGCTGACGGCGATGTTCAATCCCCTGCCGGCGATCGCGCTGCTGCCGCTGGCGCTGCTGTGGTTCGGCCTCGGCCCCAGGAGCCTCGTCTTCGTCATCATCCACTCGGTGCTGTGGGCCGTGGCGCTCAATACGCATACCGGCTTCATGGCGGTGTCCGAGACGCTGCGCATGGCCGGCCAGAACTACGGGCTGCGCGGTGTCCGCTACGTGATGAAGATCCTGATCCCGGCCGCCTTCCCGTCGATCCTCGCCGGCATGAAGATCGGCTGGGCCTTCGCCTGGCGCACGCTGATCGCGGCCGAGATGGTGTTCGGCGTCTCGTCGCGCGCGGGCGGGCTCGGCTGGTTCATCTACGAGCACCGCCAGCAGATGGACACCGCCTTCGTCTTCGCCGGCCTCCTGACCGTGATCGTCATCGGCCTCCTGGTCGAGAGCGTGATCTTCCGCACGATCGAGACGCGCACGGTCCGGCGCTGGGGCATGCAGCGATGAGCGCGAAAGACGCCGCGAAGCTGGTCGTCGATCCCGGGGCCGTCGAGGAGGCGGCGAAGCTGCTCTACATCCGCGCGCTGAAGGTGCTGCCCGACGACATCAAGCAGGGCTTCCAGCGGCTGAACGCGGGCGAGAGCGACGCCACGGCCAGGACGGTGCTGGCGACCATGATCGAGAACATCGAGGTGGCCGAGCGGCGGGACAACCTGCTGTGCCAGGACACCGGCATCCCGATCTACAACGTGCTGATCGGCCGCGGGGTCGAAATCGACGGCGCCGCGCTCAAGGCCGCGATCCGCCGCGGCGTCGAGCGCGCCACGCGCGAGCATCCGCTGCGCTCCTCCGTCGTGCACCCGATCACGCGGGTGAACGAGCAGACCTCCTGCGGCGCGCTCATCCCGGTCATCAACATCGACTTCACCGATCGGCCCTGCGAGTTGCGCCTGGAGATGATCCCCAAGGGCTCGGGCTCGGAGAACGGCTCGTTTCTCCGGATGGCGATCCCGGCCGAGGGCGTCGACGCGATCAAGACCTTCGTCGTCGACCGCGTGATCGAGGCCGGCGGCAAGGTCTGCCCGCCCACCATCGTCGGCGTCGGCGTCGGCGGCACCTCGGACCTGTGCGTGCACCTCGCCAAGGTCGCGGCGACGCGGCCCTTGGGCTCGCGCTGCGCGGACCCGGAAGGGGCGAAGCTCGAGCGCGAATTGACCCAGGCCGTCAACGCGCTCGGCATCGGCCCGCAGGGGCTGGGCGGCGATTCCACCGCCTTCGCCGTGCATGTCGAGCTGGCGGCCACGCACATCACCATGAACCCGGTGGCGGTCAACATCCAATGCCACTCCGCGCGGCGCGCCAGCGCGACGTTCACGCCCGAGGGCGTGGAGATCGGGACGTGAGGGGCGGCGGCTTAGGCGGCGTCCGCGGCGAGAGCGGCGAGGGCCGCCCGCGGGTTGCGCGCCACGATCATCAGCAGGGACCGCGCGGCCGGGTCCATCATGCTGCGTCCCTGCTCCCAGTTGCGCAACGTCGCGACCGGGATGCGCAGGGCCGCGGCGAACTCGGCCTGGGTCATGTTCAGACGCCGGCGGATGACGCGCGGGGAGAAGCTGTCCTCGAGGCGCAGCTCGCGACCGGGATCCTCGCCATCCTCGACCATGTGACGCCGGATGTCGGCCTCGGTCGTCGCCGCGATCTTGCGGCGATCGATCCGGGGCCTGGAAGCCCTGATCTCCTTCAGGGACTTGCGAACGATCGCCATAGTGCGCGCTCCTTATGCCGACGCTACGCAATTTGCGTAGTCCGCGTCAACGCGGGGCAAGGCTGACCGCATGCACCACGACTTCACCATGCCGATCGGAGAGGCCGAGGCGCGGGCGCTCGAGGTGGGCGATACGGTCACGCTCGGCGGCACGCTCTACGGCATCCGCGACGCCACGCTGATCCACATGTTCGACAAGGGAAGGCGCACGCGGCTGGACCTCAAGGGCCACGCGGTGATTCACACCGCGCCGAACGTGAAGAAGGTGCCGGGCTCGAACGAGAACCCGGCCGGCTATGCCGCGGTCTGCGTCGGCACGACCACCAGTGCGCGCATGGAGCGCTTCACCAGGCCCCTGATGACTCGCGAGGGCGTCAGGATCATCATCGGCAAGGGCGGCATGGGCCCGGGAACGCTGGCGGCGTTCAAGGAGCTGGGCGGCGCCTATCTCGCCATCATCGGCGGCGCGGCGGCGCTGGAGACGACCTGGATCGAGTCGATCGAGGACGTCGACCTCGACGACCTCAACCCGGAGTCGCTGTGGAAGTTCCGGGTCAAGGGCTTCGGGCCGCTGCTGGTGGCGATGGACTCGCACGGCGGCAGCATGTACGACCGCGTGAACAAGGCGGCGGCCGACCGCCGGGCCGCGGCGCTGGCGGCGATCGGCGTGAAGGGGTAAGCAGTGTCCACCATCGTCACCTACCGCAACGAGCCGCACCAGAAGTATTGCCAGGTGGCGCTCGACAACGGCGAGCAGGTGACGCTGCGCCTGGATCCCTCGGGAATGACGATCGAGCTGCTGGCCGGTTCCACCGGACCGGGCGCCGTGCTGTTCCATGCGGACGCCGAGCGCGCGACGTCGATCGTCAAGTCGCTCGCCGAGGAGGGCGCGAGCGATCCCGCCCGGGTGCTGGATCTGCTGCTGGCGGCGATCATGGAGCTCGGCTCGGCCGCCAAGATCAAGGCAGGCTTCGCCGCCGCCTTCCGCGCCGTCAAGTGAGACCCCAGGCATGCCCGGCGACGCGCTGCTTCAGCCATACCGCCTGAAGCATCTGGCGCTGCGCAACCGCCTGCTGTCGACCGCGCACGAGCCGGCCTATACCGAGGACGGGCTGCCGAAGGAACGCTATCGCCTGTATCACCGCGAGAAGGCCAAAGGCGGCATCGCGCTCACGATGGTCGGCGGCTCGTCGGTCGTGTCGCCCGACAGCCCGCAGGCCTTCGGCAACATCCAGCTCTGGCGCGACGAGGCCGTGCCGTGGCTGAAGGCGCTCGCCGACGATGTGCACGCGCACGGCGCGGCGATCATGATCCAGATCACGCATCTCGGCCGGCGCACCGGCTGGAGCAAGGAGCATTGGCTGCCGGTGCTCGCGCCCTCGGCGATCCGCGAACCGGCACACCGGTCCTTTCCCAAGGCGATGGAGGACTGGGACATGGCCCGCGTCGCGCGCCACTACGCCGACGCGGCCGAGCGCTCGGTGGCGGCCGGGCTCGACGGGCTCGAGATCGAGCTCTACGGCCATCTGCTCGACCAGTTCTGGTCGCCTGCGACCAACCGGCGCAACGACGAATACGGCGGCAGCCTCGACAACCGCATGCGCTTCTCGCTCGAGGTGCTGCGGGCGATCCGCGCGCGCATCGGCCCGGACTTCATCGTCGGCGCGCGCATGGTGTGCGACGAGGACTGGGAGCGCGGCCTGTCGCGCGCGGACGGGCTCGAGATCGCCCGGCGCCTGGCCGCGAGCGGGCTGATCGATTTCATCAACGTCATCCGCGGCCATATCGACACCGACGAGGCGCTGTCGCACGTCATCCCCGGCACGGGCGCGCGGCTGGCGCCGCATCTCGACTTCGCCGGCGAGGTGCGCTCCGAAACCCGGTTCCCCGTGTTTCACGCCGCCCGCATCCAGGACGTCGCGACGGCGCGCCACGCGGTCGCCAGCGGCAAGCTCGACATGGTCGGGATGACGCGCGCGCACATCGCCGATCCGCATATCGCGCTCAAGGTCATCGAGGGCCGCGAGCACGAGATCCGGCCCTGCGTCGGCATGGGCTACTGCATCGACCGCATCTATTTCGGCGGCGAGGCCCTGTGCATCCACAACGCCGCGACGGGGCGCGAGGCGACCATGCCGCACGTCGTCGCGCGCGGGCCGGGTCCGCGGCGCAAGGTCGTGGTGGTCGGCGCCGGTCCGGCCGGGCTGGAGGCGGCGCGGGTCGCCGCCGCGCGCGGCCACGAGGTCGTGCTGTTCGAGGCCGCCGACCGCGCCGGCGGCCAGGTCCTGCTGGCCGCGTCGCTCAAGCGGCGGCAGGAGGTCATGGGCATCGTCGACTGGCGCCTCGCCGAATGCGCGCGCGACGGCGTCGCGTTGCGCTTCAATGCCTATGCCGAGGCTGCCGACGTGCTGGCCGAGCGGCCCGACATCGTGGTGATCGCGACCGGCGGGCTGCCGGACACGGCCTTCCTCGACGCGGGCGCGGCGCTCGCGACCACGAGCTGGGACATCCTGTCGGGCGCGGCGAAGCCGGCCGGCGAGGTGCTGCTCTACGACGACAACGGCGCGCATCCCGGCATGACGGCGGCGGAGTACCTGGCGGAGTCCGGCGCCGCGCTCGAGATCGCCACGCCCGAGCGCGTTTTGGCGCCCGAGGTCGGCGGCACCAACTACCCGGCCTATTTCCGGGCCTTCGCCCGCGCCAAGGTCGCGATCAGCCTCAACCTGCGGCTCGAGCGCATCCGGCGCGACGGCAACCGCCTGGTCGCGACGCTGTTCAACGAGTACGACAAGTCGCATCACGAACGCCGCGTCGACCAGGTCGTGGTCGAGCACGGCACGCTGCCGGCGGACGATCTCTATTTCGCGCTCAAGCCCGGCGCGCGCAACCTGGGCGAGGTCGACCACGACGCGCTGATCGCGGGCCGGAAGCAGGCGCTGGTGCGCAACCCCGCCGGCGCCTATGCGCTCTACCGCGTCGGCGACGCCGTCGCCTCGCGCAACATCCACGCCGCCGTGTACGACGCGCTGCGGTTGGCGAAGGATTTTTGAGTTGCCCACGCGGAGCCGCGGAGGTCGCGGAAGAAGACGACCGCATCTTCTCCGCGTTCTCCACGGCTCCGCGTGGGCCCCTTCTGGCCCTCGGCAATGACGATCTGGGTGTAACGATCAATCGTCGCGCGCTATGTTGCGACCTATGAACCGCATCCGGACCGACATCCTGATCCTCGGCTCCGGCGGCGCCGGGCTCTTGGCGGCGCTGCACGCGCACAAGGCCGATCCCGCGCTCGACATCACCATCGCGGTGAAGGGGCTGCTCGGCAAGTCGGGCTGCACGCGCATGGTGCAGGGCGGCTACAACGTGGCGCTGGCGGAGGGCGACTCGGCCGAGCGCCACTTCATGGACACGATCGAGGGCGGCAAGTGGCTGAACGACCAGGACCTGGCCTGGACGCTGGTCACCACGGCGCAGCTTCGCATCCGCGAGCTCGAGAACGAATGGGGCTGCTTCTTCGACCGCAACCCCGACGGCACCGTGCATCAGAAGGCTTTCGCCGGCCAGACCTTCGACCGCACCGTGCACAAGGGCGACCTGACCGGGATCGAGATCGTCAACCGCCTGGCCGAGCAGGTCTGGGCGCGCGGCATCAGGCGGCTCGAGGAGCATCGCGCGCTGGCGCTGATCAAGTCGGCGGACGGCGCCCGTATCGCCGGCGTGCTGCTGCTCGACCTGCGCTCGGGCGAGTTCCTGCTGGCCGAGGCGCGCGCCGTGCTGCTGGCGACCGGCGGCGGGCCGACCATGTACCGCTACCACACGCCGTCGGGCGACAAGTCGTGCGACGGCATGGCGATGGCGCTGCGCGCCGGCCTGCCGCTGCGCGACATGGAGATGGTGCAGTTCCACCCGACCGGGCTGATGGCCGGGCCGGACACGCGCATCACCGGCACGATCATCGAGGAAGGCCTGCGCGGCGCCGGCGGGTACCTGCTCGACAACGCGGGCGAGCGCTTCATGCTGCGCTACGATCCGCGCGCCGAGCGCGCCACGCGCGACATCGTCAGCCGCGCCATGTACGAGCAGATGCGCGCCGGGCGCATCGGGCCGAACGGCGGCGTGTACCTGACGATGAAGCATCTCGATCCGGCCGACGTGCGCCGCATGTTCAAGGGCATGGTCGAGCGCTGCGCCGATGTCGGCTTCGACCTGGTCTCGGGCCTGGTCGAGGTGACGCCGACCGCGCACTACATGATGGGCGGCGTGCGCTTCGGCCTCGATTGCGCGACGGCGCTGCCGGGCCTGTTCGCCGCCGGCGAGGACACGGGCGGCGTGCACGGCGCCAACCGCCTGGGCGGCAACGGCGTCGCCAACTCCACCGTGTTCGGCGGCATCGCCGGCGCCAGCATGGCGCGCTGGCTCGGCACGCGGGCCGCCCGGGCCGCGCCGGACCTGGCCCAGGCCGAGGCCGCCATGGCGGAAGCGACGGCGCCGCTCGGCGCGGGCGGCGACGCGGCGGACCTCGACGCCGTCCGCGGCGAGCTCTACGACGCGATGTGGGAGGATGCCGGCATCATCCGCGACGAAGCCGGCCTCGCGCGCGCCGAGCGGCGGCTCGTCCTGCTCGACGAGCGGCTGGCCGCGACGCGGGTCCCGGCCGCGACGCGCGGCTTCAACATGGCGTGGCAGGACTGGCTCAACCTCAAGAACCTCGTGCTGGTGAGCCGCGCCATCGTCGCCGCCGCCGAGGCGCGGCAGGATTCCTGCGGCGCGCATTTCCGCGAGGATTTCCCGCAGGAGCCCGATCCGGAAGCTGCCGCCTTCACGGAGGCGCGGCTGGCCGGCGACCGGATCCGCATCACCCGCCAGAAGGTCGCCTTCACCCGCGTGCGGCCGGGCGAGACGCTGCTGAAAGGAGCCGCCTGATCCCATGCCCGACGCCCCGACCGGACTCTCGCCGCTGATCCCGCTCGCCGACATCCAGGCTGCAAGGCGACGCATCGCCGGCAAGGTGCGGCTGACGCCGATGCTGGCGCCCGGACCGATGAAGACGCCGATCCCCGGCGACGGCCGCGTCGTGCTCAAGCTCGAATGCCTGCAGGTCACCGGCTCGTTCAAGGCGCGCGGCGCGTCCAGCAAGCTCGGGCTCCTGACGGCCGCGCAGGTCAAGCGCGGCATCATCACCGCCTCGGGCGGCAACCACGGCATCGCCGTCGCCTATGCCGGCTGGATGGCCGGGGTGCCGACCACCATCTACGTGCCCGAGGGCGTCTCGCCGCTGAAGGCCGAGAAGATCAAGGGCTGGGGCGCCAGGCTGGTGCTGCACGGCAGGCACTGGAACGAGAGCAACGAGGCGGCGCTGAAAGAGGCCGGACGCGAGGGCCTCACCTATTTCCATCCCTTCGCCGACGCGGGCGTGATCGCGGGGCAGGGGACGCTGGCGCTGGAGATCCTCGGCCAGGACCCGGCGATCGACACGTTCCTGGTGGCGATCGGCGGCGGCGGGCTGATCGCCGGCATGGCGAGCGCGGTCAAGGCGGTGAAACCGAGCGCGCGCGTGATCGGCGTCGAGCCGGTTGGCGCGCCGACCCTGCACGCGAGCCTCAAGGCCGGGAAGATCGTCACGCTGCCGGCGATCACGACGTCGGTGCTGACCATGGCGGCGCAGGCGACCGAGCGGATCAACTTCGACATCGCCCGCCAAGCGGTCGACGACGTCGTGCTGATCACCGACGACGACATGCGCGAAGCCGCGAAGGTGCTGTGGATGGAGCTCGGCGTCGCCGCCGATCTCAGCGGCGCCGCGGCGCTGGCGGCGATCCTCGCCGGGAAATACCTGCCGCAGCAGGGCGAGCGCGTCTGCGCGCTGGTCTGCGGCGCGGGCGCGGACGGGGTGGGGCCATAACCCTCGCCCGCGAAGCGGGAGAGGGTGCGAGCCCCTTCGACAAAAGCCCAGGAGCGAGCGGGTGAGGGCCGGCTCGCTACTCCACGCGGTAGCCGAACTCCCCCGCTGCGTCGGTCAGCTGTTCCCAGAAGCTCTGGCCGAAGCTGCGCGGCACGTAGACGTCGAACGTGTCGTCGGCCACGGCGTGGATCAGCGCGCTGCTGTGGAACAGGTTCGTCTGGGCGCAGGCGCCGGCGGCAAAGGCGCGCGGATGGAGGTCGAGCAGGCAGCCCTTGGCCATCACGTCGCGCGCATTGGGGCCGCTCAGGCGGATCACGCAGCGCGCGTGGTCCAGCTCGACAACGGCGGCCTGGCCGGCCGGCAAGGCCAGGTCGAACGCGGCCTTGGTCTCGACCAGCCAGCGCTGCGGCCCGAGCCACAGCGCGACGGCATCCCTGCCGCGCGCGGCGCGGTTCGGGCGCGCCTCGAGCGCGATGCCCAGCCTGTCCTTGAGCGCGGCGGCGAGCGCGCCCTCGCCGCCGGGCAAGGCCGAGACCTGCATCAGGTGGAAGCCGCGCCGCTCCGCCAGCGTCACGCCGGGGGCGGCGGTATTGCGGCCGAACACGCCGGGCCGGCGCACGGCCGACAGCGCCGAGCTAGCCATGCAGCCGCTCTCCCTTGGGATCGAAGAACACCGGGTCGACCACGCGCACCGGGACGTACTCGTCGCGCAAGGGGAAGGCGGCGGTGAGCGTCTCGCCCTTGCGCGCGAGCCCGCCCTCGACCAGCGCCATGGCGATCGGATGGCCGAGGGTCGCGCTGAAGCAGGCGGAGGTGACGTGGCCGAGCATCGGCACGGGCGCGGGGGCGCGCGGGTCCACGACGATCTGCGCGCCGGCGCGGATGCGCGTGCGGCCGTCGACCGGCACCAGGCCGACCAGGCGCTTGCGCCCGGGATCGACCAGGCCGGGCCGCGCCAGCAGGGGCTTGCCGATGAAGTCCTTCTTCTTGGCGACCAGCCTTTCCATGTTGAGGTCGCCCGGCGTGGTGCGGCCGTCGAGCTCGGAGCCGACCACGTGGCCCTTCTCGATGCGCATCACGCCCATCGCCTCGAGCCCGTAGGGGACGATGCCGAGCGGCCGGCCCGCCGCCATCAGCGCTTCCCAGGCCTCGGTGCCGCGGTCGGACGGCACGTTGACCTCGTAGGCCAGCTCGCCCGAGAAGCTGATGCGGAAGACGCGCGCCGGGATGCCGGCGAGCAGCCCGTCGGCGACGCCCATGAAGGGCAGCTCGTTGCCGCCGAGGCCGATGCCGGTCATGGCGCGCTGCAGCACCTCGCGCGAGCGCGGGCCGGCGATGGCGATGCCGGCCCATTGCTCGGTGACCGAGGTCGCCTGCACGCGCAGCTCCGGCCAGACGCATTGCAGATAGTATTCGAGATGCGTCATGACCTTGCCGGCGTTGGCCGTGGTCGTGGTCATGAAATAGCGGTGCTCGGCGATGCGCGAGGTCGTGCCGTCGTCCATCACCATGCCGTCCTCGCGCAGCATCAGGCCGTAGCGGGCGCGGCCGACCGGCAGGGTCGAGAAGGTGTTGCAGTAGACGCGGTCGAGGAAGGACGCGGCGTCCGGTCCCTGCACGTCGATCTTGCCGAGCGTCGACACGTCGACGATGCCGACATTGCCGCGCACCTGCTTGACCTCGCGCGCGATGGCGTCGCCCATGCTCTCGCCCGGCTTCATGTAGACCTGGGCGCGCAGCCACAGGCCCGCCTCGACGAAGGTGGCGCCGTTGGCCGCGTGCCAGTCGTGCATCGGCGTGCGCCGGATCGGCTGGAAATGCCGGCCCAGCTCGCGGCCGGCGAACACGCCGAACGGCACCGGCGTATAGGGCGGGCGGAAGGTGGTGGTGCCGACCGCCTGCATCGGCTCGCCGCGCAGGGACGCCATGATGGCGTGGCCGGGCAGGTTCGAGGTCTTGCCCTGGTCCGTGCCCATGCCGAGCGTGGTGTAGCGCTTGAGATGCTCGACCGAGACGTAGCCCTCGCGATGCGCCAGCGCCACGTCCTTCTCGGTCACGTCGTCCTGGATGTCGACGAAGGCCTTGCCCCTGACGCCGGCGACGCGCGGCGTGGTCCACAAGGCGCGCGGCGCTTCCTCCGGCTCGTCGTCGCCGGCGGGCGCGGCCGGCGCCGCGCCGGTGCCGAACCCGGCCGCCTGCGCGGCGCCGGCGCCGGCGGCGAAGCCTTCGCCGAGGCAGTCGCCCAGCGCGT
>JAKLKW010000050.1 GCA_023150455.1 Alphaproteobacteria bacterium
GTCGCGTATCGCCAGGAAGGCTGTGTCATCGGCCAGACCTGGGACGGCCCGATCAACAAGATGCGCGACGAGGGCGACGCGGTTCAGTATCTGGCGCCGAAGGAGGGCGCGCTCGCCTGGTCCGACACGATCGCGCTGGCCAAGGGCGCCAAGAACATCGCCCAGGCCTACGAGTTCATGAGCTTCGCCATGAAGCCGGAGAACGGCGGCCTGATGGCGGTCGAGACCGGCTATAACAGCATCGTCGTCGGCGCCGAGAAGCACACGACGCCCAACTACCAGCGCAACTTCGCCGACGCCTATCCGGCGGACGCGGTCGAGAAGCTGTGGTTCCAGGGCGAGGAGAAGCCCTGGTTCATCGCCAAGCGCCAGGAGTTCGCCGCCAAGCTGCAGGCGGCCTGACGCGAGCTTCGAACGGACGCGGCGCCCGGCGGCGAGCCGGGCGCCGCGGTTCCTTTCGAGCGGCCGGTCCGGCGATTGCATGCGGTCGGGAACCGGCTGGCCCGCCGCGTGACCAGGCGCTAGCATTCCCAAGACGACCGTCCCGGGGGCAGGATGGCGAACGACCTCGAACTCATCGACGTACACAAGAAGTTCGGCGACTTCGTCGCCGTGCACGGGGTCAGCGTGGCGATTCCGCAGGGGGAGTTCTTCAGCTTCCTCGGCCCCAGCGGCTGCGGCAAGACGACGATCCTGCGCATGATCTCGGGCTTCATCGATCCGACGTCCGGCGCGATCAAGCTCGCCGGGCGCGACCTCAACGGCATCGGGCCGAACAAGCGGCCGACGGCGCTGATCTTCCAGAACCTGGCCCTGTTCCCGCTGATGAGCGTGGCCGACAACATCGGCTATGGGCTGATGGTGCGCGGCGTCTCGTCCGCGGAGCGGCGCAAGGTCGTCGAGCGCATGCTCGAGTTGATCGCGCTCAGGGGCTACGGCGACAAGCGCATCGACGAGCTGTCGGGCGGTCAGAAGCAGCGCGTGGCGATCGCCCGCGCGCTGGCGGTCGAGCCCAAGGTGCTGCTGCTCGACGAGCCGCTCTCGGCGCTCGACCTCAAGCTGCGCCAGCACATGCGCCAGGAGCTGCGAGCGATCCAGCGCTCGACCGGCGTCACCTTCATCTACATCACGCACGACCAGGGCGAGGCGCTCGCCATGTCCGACCGTGTGGCGGTCATGTCGCAGGGGCGCATCGAGCAGGTCGGTCCCTCGGCCGAGGTCTACAACCAGCCGCAGACGGCCTTCGTCGCCTCGTTCGTCGGCGAGAACAACGCGATCGCCGGCAAGGTCGCCGCGTCGGAATACGGCTACGCCGTGCTCGACACGCCGTTCGGGCGGCTGCGCGCCGCCAATCCGCGCAACGTCGCGGCCGGCGAGGCGGCGCTGCTGTTTGTCAGGCCCGAGCGGGTGCGCCTGGCGGCGCCCGGCGCGAACGGCGCCGACAACGTGGTCGAGAGCCAGGTGCTGGACGGCGTGTTCGAGGGGCCGGTCGCCAACATCCTGCTGGCGAACGAGGGGCAGCAGCGCCCGATCACCGTGTCGCTCAGCAACGACGGCAACACGCCGCGCGTCGCGCGCGGCGAGCGGCGGCGCATCACCTTCTCGCCCGACGACGCCATCCTGCTGCCGCCGGCGTCCCGGCCGGTCGCGGAAGCGATGCCGGCGGAGGCGCGCGCATGACCGAGGCGCTGCAACGCTTCGGCTACGCCGGGGTCGGCGCCATCCTGTTCGGCGTGCTGTTCTGGGGCGCGCTTCTGATCGTCGCGCCGATGCTCCTGATGGTCGATCTGGCGTTCCGCCCTTATCTGCCCAATCCCAAGGATGTCGGCGGGCCGCTCGACGTCTACACGATCCAGAACTTCGCCAAGGTCTTCCTCGACCCGCTCAACGTCTGGGTGTTCTGGAAGACCATCTACGCCAGCATCCTGGTCACCGTCGTCTCGCTGCTGATCGGCTATCCGCTGTCCTACATCCTGGTGCGCGCGGGGCGGTCGGCCTGGATCGGCATCCTGATGATCGGGCTCTTGATCCCGTTCTGGGTGAACGAGATCCTGCGCACCTTCGCCTGGCAGCTGCTGCTGGCGCGCTACGGCTTCATCAACACGGTGCTGATGGGGCTCGGGCTGATCGACGACCCGATCCAGTTCACCAACACCGATTTCGGCGTCCAGGTCGGGCTGGTCTACGCCTACATCCTGTTCATGATCTTCCCGCTCTACAGCACGATGGAGAGCCTGGACCCGAACCAGGTCGACGCCGCGCGCGATCTCGGCGCGCCGTTCTGGCGCATCCACTGGGACATCGTCGTCCCGCATTCCAAGCCAGGCATCGCGTCGGGCTGCATCGTGACCTTCATGCTGTCGGCCGGCTCCTATGTCGTGCCCGAGCTGCTCGGCGGCACGCGCTCGATCTGGTTCACCAAGCTGATCTACCTGCAGTTCGACGCCATCAACTGGAACCTGGGCTCGGCCTACGGCTTCACGCTGGTGTCGCTGTGCCTGGTGTTCATCCTGCTGGTGATGGCGATGTTCCGCGTCAGCCTCAAGGACATCGCGCGGTGACCTCGACCGTCCTCGTCTCCGCCGACGCGGCCAGCCGGCCGTGGCTGACCTCCGACCAGGTGATGCGCATCTCGGTCGGGGTCTATCTCACGGCCTTCTTCCTCTACATGTTCCTGCCGCTCGTCTACATGATGCTGGTGACGTTCAACGACAGCCGCATCCCGACCTTGACGCCGTGGAAGGGCTTCACGCTGCGCTGGTTCCAGGAGATGTGGGCCGACGAGCGCATGTGGAACTCGGTGATCAAGAGCTTCATCATCGGCTTCTGGGTGATCGTGCTGTCCGTGCCGCTGGGGCTGGCCGGCGCGCTGTTCATGACGCGCATGCGCGTGCTCGGTCAGTCGTTCGTCTATGCCGTGCTGGTGTCGCCCGTGCTGATGCCGGGCATCATCATCGGCCTGTCGACGCTGGTGTTCTGGGACACGCAGTTCCGCATCGGCGGACGCTGGGAGCTGTCGGTCCTGGGGCAGACCAGCTTCATCGCCGCCTACTGCATGCTGATCTTCATGGCGCGGCTGACGCGCTTCGACCGCACGCTGGAGGAGGCCGCCCTCGACCTCGGCGCCACGCCGTTCCAGGCCTTCCGCACCATCATGGTGCCCTATATGCGGCCGGCCATCCTGTCGGCCTCGGTGCTGGCGTTCCTGCAGTCGTTCGAGAACTTCAACACGACGCTGTTCACCATCGGCAACGACATCACGCTGACCATGTTCATCGCCGGCAAGATCCGCGCCGGCACGACGCCGGCCTTGAACGCGCTCGCCTTCGTCATGGTCGCCTTCACCATCGCCGCCGGCATCGTCTACGAGATCTTGCGCCGGCGCGAGGCCGCGCGCACGGAAGCCCGGGCGCGCGCCGCGCGCCAGGCCGAGCTGGCGGCCGAAGCGGGCGCGGGCTGAGGCGCCCCGTCAGCGCGCCCCGTCAGCGCGCCCCGTCAGCGCGCCACGATCGGCGCGCCCGTCCGCGTCGCCTCGGCCAGCGCCGCGAGGGTCGTGCGCGAGGAGATCGCCTCGGGATCGAGCCTGAGCTCGAGCACCGTGGTGGTCCGGGCCGCGAGCGCGCGCCGGAACGCCGGCAGGAACTGCTCCGTCCGCTCGATCACCTCGCCCTCGCCGCCGAACAGGCGTCCGTAGTCGGCGAAGCTGGGGTTCCACAGCTCGGTGCCCGGGTAGCGCCCGGGGAAGGTGCGCGCCTGGTGCATGCGGATCGTGCCGTAGGCGCCGTTGGTGACGCACAAGACGACGATCGGCGCGCCGTATTGCCGCGCGGTCGCCAGCTCGTGCGCGCTCATCAGGAAGCCGCCGTCGCCGACCCAGGCGACCACCGGGCGCTGCGGCTCGGCCAGCTTCGCCGCCAGCGCGGCCGGGATCGCGTAGCCCATCGTGCCGTTGGTGGGACCCAGGAACCCGCGGTAGCGGCGCACGCGATGGAAGCGCTGCACCCAGCCGCCGAAATTGCCGGAGTCGGTCGTGACGACCGCTTCCGCCGGCAGCGCGTCGCGGAACTGGCGCACGACCTGGCCGAGGTCGAGCGTGCCGGGGCAGGGGCCGGGCTCCTGGTTGGCTTCGAAATCGGCGCGCGCCTGGCGCGTCCAGTCGTCCCACGGGCGGCGCACGGGCGGCGGCAGCGCGCGCGCGGCCGCGGCGAACGCCGCCATGCCCGAGGCGATCAGCAGCTCGCCCTGGTAGACGCGGCCCAGCTCGTCGGCGTCGGCGTGGACATGGACCAGCAGCTGGCGCGGCTTGGGCGGCACGACCAGCGTGTAGTTCTGTGTCGGGAACTCGCCGAGCCGCGCGCCGATCGCCAGCAGCACGTCGCAATCCTCGCGGATGCGCTTGCTCAAGCCCGGCGATGCGCCGCCGGCGCTGCAATCGCCGGCGTAGTTCGGATGGTCGTTGTCGAGCAGGTCGAGGCGGCGATATGAGGCCGCGGCCGGCAGGTTGAAGGCCTCGAGGAAGGCGCGGATGTCCGCAACGGCGGTCTCGCTCCAGCCGCCGCCGCCCAGGATCGCCATCGGACGCCGGGCCGTGCCGAGGATCTGCCGCAGCTGCTCCATCTGTGCCGGCGCCGGCGCCGGGCGCACCACCTGATACCGCGCCACGTCCTCCACATCGCTGCGGTCCATCAGCATGTCCTCGGGCAGGCCCAGCACGACCGGGCCCGGACGCCCGGCGCAGGCGACATGGAAGGCGCGGCTGACCAGCTCGGGGATGCGCGACGCATCGTCGATCTCGGCCGCCCACTTCGCGGTGTGGCCGAACATCGTCCGGATGTCCATTTCCTGCAGCGCCTCGCGGTCCCGCGTGCCGCGCTCGATCTGCCCGACGAACAGCACCAGCGGCGTCGAGTCGTGGAACGCGGTATGCACGCCGACCATCGCATGCGACGCGCCGGGCCCGCGCGTGACGAAGCACACGCCCGGGCGGCCGGTCAGCTTGCCGTGCGCCTCGGCCATCTGGCAGGCGGTCGCCTCGTGCCGGCAGGTCACCAGCCTCAGCCGGCCGCTCACGTCATGCATGGCGTCGAGCGCGGCGAGGAAGCTCTCGCCCGGCACGTGGAAGGCCATGTCGGCGCCGTGGATCAGCAGCTGGTCGACCAGGATCTTGCCGCCGTGCCGCAGATTGCTCGCCGGAGAGGTGCTGTGGGCTGCGGTCATGGCATCGATGTCCTTGGGCGGCGCGTCGGTTGGGCGCACCTTATCGCGCCCGGCGCGTACCGCGCCAGCTTGCGGCCGGCCGGCCGGCTATTCCTCGGGCGGCAGCGCCTTGCGCCTTGCGGCCTCGAGGTCCTGGTCGGTGTAGCGGATGGCGCCGCCCTGGCGCTCGGGCCCGCCGGGCTCGGCGTTCAGCGTCGCGACCAGCGCGAGCCCGTCGCCGGCCAGCTCGACGCGCTTGTTCGCGCGCACCGCCAGCGGGATGCGCTGCGCCTTGCAGAACAGGACGACCGCGCCGAGCAGCTGGTCCTGGTCGTAGTCGAATACCTGCCTGGGCGCGCCGTCGCCGTCGGCGAGCGCCAGCGTGGCGCTCGGGCCGCCGGGGCCGCCGCTCAACCGCACGCCCGGCACGGCATCGGGCGGTATCTTCTCGCCGCGCGCGTGCTGGTACAGGGTCAGGGCGACGTGCAGCTCGTCCCGGCTGAACAGATAGTAGTGGACTTCCTTGGGCATGGGCGCCGCCGGCCATCCTGCATCTGCGCCGCCAATTATAATCAGAGGCATTCGCGCCGGGCATGCCGATGCTGCAGTCCTCGCATGATTTGGAGCAGGCCGGGTCGTCCTATAGTGGCTTTGCCGGCCCGGTCCCTGCAACCGCGGGTCGCAGGGCCCGCGGTTGCAGCCCGGCGGCGTCGGCCGGTACTGTAGCAACGGGCATCCCAAGGTACACCTCCGTGCAGTACATCAGCACCCGGGGCGCGGCTCCGGTCCTGGCCTTCGACGACGCGCTGCTGGCGGGCCTCGCCCGCGACGGCGGGCTTTACGTGCCGCAGTCCTGGCCGCGCTTCGCGCCCGGGGACTGGCGCGCCATGCGCGGGCTGCCCTATGCCGAGCTGGTCGCGCGGGTGATCCGGCCCTTCGTCGGCGGCGCGATCGACGAGGCGACGCTCGCGCAACTGGCGCACGCGGCCTATGCCGGCTTCGACCATCGCGCCGTGGCGCCGCTGAAGCAGCTCGACGCCAATCTGTGGCTGATGGAGCTGTTCCACGGTCCGACGCTCGCCTTCAAGGACTTCGCGCTGCAGCTTCTCGGCCGCCTGTTCGACCACGTGCTGGCCGCGCGCGGCACGCACGCCACCATCGTCGGCGCGACCTCGGGCGATACCGGCTCGGCCGCGATCGAGGCCTGCCGCGACCGCGACTGCCTCGACATCTTCATGCTGCATCCGCACGGGCGCGTGTCCGAGGTGCAGCGCCGGCAGATGACCACGGTCGTGTCGGCCAACGTGCACAACATCGCCATCGACGGCAGCTTCGACGACTGCCAGGACCTGGTGAAGGGCCTGTTCAACGACCACGCCTTCCGCGACCGCGTCGGCCTGTCGGCGGTCAACTCGATCAACTGGGCGCGCATCGTGGCGCAGATCGCCTACTACGCCCATGCCGCGCTGGCGCTGGGCGCGCCCGAGCGCCCGGTCGGCTTCGCGGTGCCGACCGGCAACTTCGGCAACGTCTATTCCGCCTATGCCGCGCGCGCCATCGGCCTGCCGGTCGACCTTCTGATCGTCGGGTCGAACAGCAACGACATCCTGACCCGCTTCTTCCAGTCGGGCGAGATGAGGATCGGCACGGTCACGCCGACCTTGAGCCCGAGCATGGACATCCAGGTCTCGAGCAACGCCGAGCGCCTCCTGTTCGATCTCTACGACCGCGACGGCGCCGCGCTCGCCGCGGCCATGCGCGGCTTCCGCGCCGACGGCCGCCTCGACGTCGGCGAGGCGCGGCTCAAGCGCGCGCGCACGCTGTTCGCGGCGGCGCGCCTCGACGACGCCGAGACCAAGGCGGTGATCGCCGAGGAATGCCGCGCGACCGGCGAGATCGTCGATCCGCACAGCGCCATCGGGCTCGCCGCCGCGCGCAGGGTCGAGCGCCCGCGCGACCTGCCGGTCGTCGCGCTGGCGACGGCGCACCCGGCCAAGTTCCCCGATGCGGTCGAGGCCGCGATCGGCCGCCGCCCGGCGCTGCCGGCGCGCCTTCAGGACCTGATGGCGCGCGAGGAGCGCTGCATGCACCTGCCGAACGACCTTGCCATCGTGCGCGAGTTCATCCTCGCGCGCGCCACGGCGCGCGACGGCAAGCGGACGGCGGCATGAGCATCCGCATCACCACGCTCAAGAACGGGCTGCGCGTCGCCACCGACCGCATCGCCACGGTCGAATCGGCGACCGTCGGCGTGTGGTGCGACGTCGGCACGCGCGACGAGCAGGCCAAGGTCAACGGCGTCGCGCACCTGCTCGAGCACATGGTGTTCAAGGGCACGCGCCGGCGCAACGCCGCCCGCATCGCCGAGGAGATCGAGGCGGTCGGCGGCCACATGAACGCCTATACCGCGCGCGAGCAGACCGCCTACTACGCGCGCGTGCTGAAGGACGACGTGGCGCTGGCCGTCGACCTGATCGCCGACATCCTGCAGCATTCGGTGTTCGACCCCGACGAGCTCAGGCGCGAGCGCGCCGTGGTGCTGCAAGAGATCGGCCAGGCCAACGACACGCCCGACGACATCGTGTTCGACCACTTCCAGGCCGCGGCCTATCCCGACCAGGGCGTCGGCCGCCCGGTGCTGGGCCGCGCCACGGTGGTCAGGCGCATGCAGCGCGCCTCGGTCAAGGAGTTCATGGCGCGGCACTATGCGCCGCAGCGCCTGGTGCTGGCCGCGGCCGGCAACGTCGACCACGACAAGCTGGTGCGCCTGGCCGAGCGCAAGTTCGACGCGCTGCCGCCGCCGACCAACCAGGCGCGCGAGCCCGCTTGCTACCAGGGCGGCGAGTATCGCGAGAAGCGCGCGCTCGACCAGATCCACCTGGTGCTGGGCTTCGCCGGCGTCGGGCACCACGACCCCGACTTCTATCCGCTGCAGGTGATGTCGACGCTGTTGGGCGGCGGCATGTCCTCGCGGCTGTTCCAGGAGGTGCGCGAGCGGCGCGGGCTCGCCTACAGCATCTACTCGTTCACCGGGTCGCTGCGCGACGGCGGCCTGTTCGGCGTCTACGCCGGTACCGGCGACAAGCAGGTAAGCGAGCTGATCCCGGTCGTGGCCGAGGAGCTGATCAAGGTGACGGCCAAGGTCGACGACGACGAGGTGGCGCGCGCGCGTGCCCAGCTCAAGGCGGGAACGCTGATGGCGCTCGAGAGCACCTCCTCGCGCTGCGAGCAGCTGGCGCAGCAGATGCTGGTCTTCGGTCGCCCGATCCCGACGGCCGAGATCGTGCGCCGCATCGACAGCGTCAAGGCCGACGCGGTCAGGCGCGTCACGCGCCGCCTGCTGGCCTCGCCGCTCACCTTCGCCGCGATCGGGCCGGTCGCGCGCGTCGAGCCGTACCAGCGGATCGCGGCCCGGCTCAACTGAACGGAGGCGTCCCCTGTCCGGCTCGCTCGCCCTCACCTCGCTCTTCGCGCGCGCCTTCGGCCAGGCCCAGGCGCCGGCGGCGATGGTCGGCAAGCGGCTGTATCTCCGGCCGCCGCGCCTGCGCGACTACGCGGCCTGGGCCGATCTCCGGGGCGAGAGCCGCGACTTCCTCAGGCCCTGGGAGCCGAGCTGGCCGCGCGACGCGCTGTCGCGCGATTCCTACCGCCGGCGCATCCGCCGCGCCGCCCAGGAATGGCGCGACGGCACGGGCTACGGCTTCTTCCTGGTGCGGCGCACGGACGACGCGCTGCTCGGCGGCATCACCCTCGGCTCGGTCCGGCGCGGCGTGTCGCAATCGGCGACGCTCGGCTATTGGCTGGGCGCGCCCTTCGCGCGCCAGGGCCTGATGACCGAGGCGGTGCATTGCGTGCTCGACTTCGCCTTCGATCGCCTCGGCCTGCATCGCGTCGAGGCCGCCTGCGTGCCCGAGAACCGCGCCAGCCGCGGCCTGCTGCTGAAATGCGGCTTCCGCGAGGAAGGACTCGCCCGCGAGTATCTGCGCATCGACGGCAAGTGGGCCGACCACACGCTGTTCGCCATCGTGTCGACCGACAGCCGCCCGCGCGGATGATGCGGCGCGGACGATGAGAGGCCGGCCGCGCGAGCCGCTTCCGCTGCCGCCGCCGGCCGAGGCGTTCCTCGAGATGATGGCGGCGGAACGCGGCGCCGCCCCCAACACGCTCGACGCCTATCGCCGCGACCTCGCCGATGCCGCTTCCTTCCTGAAGCGTCGCGGGCGGGACCTGCCGCGCGCGGAGGCGGCCGACCTGCGCGCCTTCCTCAAGGCCCTGTCCGGCCAGGGCATGACCCCGCGCACGGCGGCCCGCCGGCTGTCGGCGCTCCGGCAGTTCTTCCGCTTCCTCCTGACCGAGGGACGCCGCGGCGACGATCCGACCGCGGCGCTGGACGGGCCGCGCCTCGGCCGGCCCTTGCCCAAGCCGCTCGGCGAGCGGCAGGTGACGGCGCTGATCGAGGCTGCGCATCGCCGCGGCGGATCCGAGGGCGCGCGGCTCGCCTGCCTCCTGGAGCTGCTCTACGCCACCGGCATGCGCGTGTCGGAGCTGGTGGCGCTGCCCATCGCCGCCGTGGCGCGCGGCCAGCCGGCGCTGCTCGTACGCGGCAAGGGCGGCAAGGAGCGCCTGGTGCCGCTGGGGGCGCCGGCGCGGCGCGCGGTCGACGCCTATCGCGCGCTGCGCGCCGAGTTCCTGCCCAAGGCGAAGCGGCGCGGCGGCGTCCGGGACTCGTCCTACCTGTTCCCTTCGCGCGGCGCCGCCGGGCACCTGACGCGCCACCGTCTCGGCCAGCTGCTCAAGGAGTTGGCACGCGAGGCCGGCATCGACCCCGGCGCGGTCAGCCCCCACGTGCTGCGCCACGCTTTTGCCACGCACCTGCTCGACCATGGCGCCGATCTCCGCAGCGTGCAGAAGATGCTGGGTCACGCCGATATCGCGACCACGCAGATCTATACCCATGTCGTGAAGGAACGGCTGGTCCGCACCGTGACGGACCACCATCCGCTGGCCCGGCGCCCCCGGCGCTGACCTCCGGGCGCGCCACCGCCCCGGATTGGTTGACTTCGCCGCCTCCTCGGCTAGTGTCCGCGCGGCTTCGCCCCGTACCCCAGGGTGGTTGATGAGCTTCACCGTCGTCGAGCCGGCGCGCGAGCGCCTGAACCGCAGCGAGCTTGCGGTTCCGGGCAGCCGCACCGAGCTGTTCGAAAAGGCGGCCCGGTCGGCCGCGGACGTCGTCTTCCTCGACCTCGAGGACGCGGTCGCGCCCGGCGACAAGCCGCAGGCGCGGCGCAACATCATCGCCGCGCTGAACGAGGTCGACTGGGGCGCCAAGACGGTATCGGTCCGCATCAACGGCCTCGATACGCCCTGGATGTACCGCGACATCGTCGACGTCGTGGAGGGCGGCGGCAACCGCCTCGACCTCGTCATGATTCCGAAAGTCGGCACGGCCGCCGACGTCTACGCGCTCGACATGCTGGTGACGCAGATCGAGCAGGCCAAGGGCTGGACGCGGCGCATCGGCTTCGAGCACATCATCGAGACGGCGTTGGGCATGGCCAACGTCGACGCCATCGCCGCCGCCAGCAAGCGCAACGAGTCGCTGCATTTCGGCTCGGCCGACTACGCCGCCTCGACCAAGGCGCGCACCACCTCGATCGGCGGCGCCAACCCCGACTACGTCATCCTGACCGACAAGGACGCCAGGGGCGAGCGCCAGACGCATTGGGGCGACATGTTCCACTACGCGCTGTCGCGCATGATCGTGGCCGCGCGCGCGCACGGGCTCAGGCCGGTGGACGGGCCGTTTGGCGACTTCTCGGATCCCGACGGGTTCCGCGCCCAGGCGCGCCGCGCGGCGGTGCTGGGCTGCGAGGGCAAGTGGGCGATCCACCGAGATCGCCAAGGCCCGGCGCATCCTCCAGGCGATGGATGCGGCGCAGAAGGAAGGCAAGGGCGCCGTCGCGCTCGACGGCAAGCTGATCGACATCGCCTCGATCCGCCAGGCCGAGGTGCTGGTGAAGAAGGCCGACCTGCTCGCGGCGGGACGCCGGTAGCCCATGGCCGTCGACGCCGACGCCCAGGGCCAGCCGCTGCGCCGCGCCAGCCGGCACTACCTCGATTTCGAGAAGCCGCTGGCCGAGCTGGAAGGCCAGATCGAGGAGCTGCGCCACAAGTCGGGCAGCGGCGACGTGTCGATCGCCGACGAAGTCGCGAAGCTGCAGGGGCGGCTGGATCGCCAGCTGCGCCAAGTCTACGCCAAGCTCGGCGCCTGGCAGAAGGTGCAGGTCGCGCGGCACCCCGAGCGTCCGCACAGCGCGCAGTACGTCGCCGGCCTGATCGAGGAGTTCACGCCGCTCGCCGGCGACCGCGGCTTCGCCGAGGACCCGGCCATCCTGGCCGGCATCGGCCGCTTCCGCGGGCGCAGCGTCATGGTGATCGGGCACGAGAAGGGCGCCTCGACCGAGGAGCGCGTGCGGCACAATTTCGGCATGGCGCGCCCCGAGGGCTACCGCAAGGCGCGCCGCCTGATGCTGCTGGCCGACCATTTCAGGCTGCCGATCGTCACGCTGGTGGACACGCCGGGCGCCTATCCCGGCGTCGACGCCGAGGCGCGCGGCCAGGCCGAGGCGATCGCGCGGTCGATCGAGGCGTGCCTCGAGGTGCGCGTGCCGCTGGTCAGCGTCGTGATCGGCGAAGGCGGCTCGGGCGGCGCCATCGCGCTCGCCGTCGGCGACCGCGTGCTGATGCTCGAGCACGCGGTCTATTCGGTGATCTCGCCCGAAGGCTGCGCTTCGATCCTCTGGCGCAGCGCCGACCAGGCCAAGGAGGCAGCCGAAGCCTTGCGCCTGACCGCCCAGGACCTGCTGCGCCTCGGCGTCATCGACGAGATCGTGCGCGAGCCGCTCGGCGGCGCGCATCGCGACGCACCGGCCATGGTCGAGGCGGTCGGCGACGCGCTCGACAAGGCGCTGCGCGAGCTCGCCTCGGCGGAAGGCGGCAAGCTGCGCACGCGAAGGCGCGAGCGCTTCCTCGCCATGGGGCGCAAGGGGATCGGGTAAGCGCGAACGCCGAGCATGATCGACGCACATTGCCGCTTCATCTCGTTTCCAAGTCGTTCGCATTAAATTTCGCAGGCGCTCTCCGCCGTACCGGAACCGTCATCCAGATGTGGTAGGGCTGCCCGATCCGCGACGCAGGATCGAGGTTACTGCCCATGACCAACCGCATGATCGCCCACGCGGTCGAGTCGCATCCCGCCGTGAGTCTCCCCGGCGTGCAGGAGCGCGCCTTCTCGCTGTGGTTTCGCCGCCTGGTCTACAACCAGATCTGGGAGGACCCGCGCGTCGACCTGCTGGCGATGGAGGTCGGCCCCGCGACCCGCATCGTCACGATCGCCTCGGGCGGCTGCAACACGCTCAACTACCTGCTGGCGCGGCCCGCCTCGATCGACGCGGTCGACATCAATCCGGCCCATGTCGCCCTGGCGCGGCTGCGCCTGGCCGCCGCGGCCGAGCTGCCCGACCATGACGCGCTCTTCTCGTTCCTCGGTCGGGCGGACGCCACGGGCAATGCGATCCTGTACAACCGCTTCATCCGCCCCGTCCTCGACCCCGAAACGCTGCGGTTCTGGGACCATTCCTCGTTCTTCCGCCGGCCGCGCATCGCCTACTTCACGGACGGGTTCTTCCGCTACGGGCTGCTCGGACGGTTCATCGGCTTCGCGCACCTGCTCGGGCGGCTCGCCGGCGGCGATCCCGGGCCGCTGCTCGGGGCGCGCTCGCTCGAGGAGCAGCACCTTCTGTTCGAGCGCCACGTCGCGCCGGTTTTCGCGCATCCGGTCTTCCGGCTCGGCTGCGCGCTGCCGATGATGTTCTACAGCCTGGGCATACCACCGAAGCAGTTCGCGGCGTTGCGCGCGGACGCGCGGCACGCGGGCGGCGGCATGGCGCGGCTGATGCTGGAGCGCGTGCGGCGGCTCGCCTGCGACTTCCCGATCGACGACAACTACTTCGCCTGGCAGGCCTTCGGCCGGCGCTACGGGGACGCCGCGCGCGGCGCGGTGCCCGACTATCTGAAGCCCGAGCACTTCCGCACGGTACGCGAAGGCGTCGGACGCGTGCGCGTGCACCTGGCGTCGATGACCGACTTCCTGCGCCGCCACGCGGCCGGCCGCTTCGACCGCTACGTGCTGCTCGACGCGCAGGACTGGATGACGGCGACTCAGGTGGCCGCGCTGTGGGACGAGATCGACCGCACGGCGGCGCCGGGCGCGCGGGTCGTCTTCCGCACCGCCGGGGGCGAGTCGCCGGTCGAAGGCTGCGTGCCGCACGCCCTGTTGCGGCGCTGGCGCCGCAACACGGTGACCTCGGCGGCGCTGCTGCGGCGCGACCGGTCGGCGATCTACGGCGGCTTCCACCTCTACGTCGCGGAGTAGCCGGCGCCATGGCGATCGGCGCGACCGAGCGCATGGACCGCATGTATCGCCATCAGCGGCACGTCTACGACCTGACGCGCAAGTGGTTCCTGTTCGGCCGCGACGCGCTGATCGACCGTCTCGCGCCGCCCAGCGGCGCGCATGTCTGCGAGATGGGCTGCGGTACCGCGCGCAACATCCTGCGCATGGCGCGGCGCTATCCCTGGGCGCGGCTCTACGGCCTCGACGCGTCGGGCGAGATGCTGAAGACCGCCCAGGCGCGCGTCGCCCGCGCGCGCCTGGACGGGCGGGTCCAGCTGCGCCATGGCCTGGCCGAGTTCCGGGAGTCCTACGCCCAGTTCGGGCCAAGCGCCGGCTTCGACGCGGTCGTGCTTTCCTATGTCCTGTCGATGGTGCCGGACTGGCGCGGCGCGCTCGACGCCGCGGTCGGCGCCGTCCGCCCCGGCGGCGCGGTCGGGCTGGTCGACTTCCACGACGTCGACCGGCTGCCCTGGCCGCTGGCGCCCGGCCTTCGTTCCTGGCTCGCGCGGTTCGACGTCACGCCGCGCCCCGAGGCGCTCGACCACCTGGCGGCGCTGGAGCGGCAGGGGCTGGGCCGGGCCGAGACGCGCACGGTCCTCGGCGGCTACGCTTTCCTCGCGCGCTTCGTTCGGGCAAGCTGACGCGACCCGCCCCGACCTTTCGCCGGGCGGCGCGAGCGGAACGAGAGCGGGCACGATGGAACGCGTCGTCGAGTGGCTGATCTTCACCAGCCGTTGGCTGCTGGTGCCGATGTACCTGGGCCTCGCCCTGCTGCTGCCGGTCTTCGCCGTCAAGTTCTACGAGGAGATGTGGCACCTGGTGCGCGTGGTGCTGCGGGCCGAGGAAGCCGACTTCATCCTCGGCACGCTCGCGCTGATCGACATGGTGCTGGTCGCCAACCTGCTGGTGATGATCGTCATCAGCGGCTACGAGACCTTCGTGTCGCGCATCGACCTGTCTGCGGAGGACGAGAAAGACAAGCCGAGCTGGCTCGGCAAGCTCGACGCCGGCACGCTCAAGATCAAGGTCGCCGCCTCGATCGTCGCGATCTCGTCGATCCACCTGCTGAAGGCGTTCATGAACGTCGAGCGCTTCGGCAACGACAAGCTGATGTGGCTGGTCATCATCCACCTCGCCTTCGTCGTCTCGGCGCTGCTGCTCGCCTATGTCGACAAGGTGGCGTTCCGGTACGAGAAGAAGATGAGCATCTGACGGCGCGCGCGGGCGCGACCGGCTGCGCTCTCGACAAAGCGCATGCTTCAGCGAGTTCTTCATCCTTCGGGACGCCCGCGAAACGCGGGCTCCTCAGGATGACGCGTCGGTTTGGCGCGAAGCGATCGCGTCATCCTGAGGAGCGAGCGAAGCGGGCGTCTCGAAGGACGAGGAATGCGGCCGTGCCGCCGTGGGCTTCCTACTGGCCGCCGACCGCCTGGGCCACGTTGCCGTGGCAGTGCTTGAACTTCTTGCCCGAGCCGCAGGGGCAGGGGGCGTTGCGCGAGACGCGGCCCCAGGTGCCGGGGTCGTTCGGGTCGACGCCGTTGCCCGACGCGGCGCGCCGGCTGGTGGTCGGGCGCTGGCGCGGGCGCGGCTCGGCCGCCGCCGCGGCCTCCGCCTCTTGGCCGTCGGCGAGGCCGCCGAGCGCGGCGGCGTCGGGATGGACCTCCTGCATGCGCTGCGAGGGATGCGGCTGCATCGCCTCCTCGGGCATGTTGACGCGCAGCTCGACGTGCATCAGCACGCCGGTCACCGTCTCGCGCAGATGCGACAGCATGTCCTCGAACAGCGTGAAGGCCTCGCGCTTGTACTCGTTCAAGGGGTCGCGCTGGCCGTAGGCGCGCAGGTTGATGCCCTGGCGCAGATGGTCGAGATGCAGCAGGTGCTCCTTCCACTGCTGGTCCAGGATCTGCAGCAGCAGGCTCTTCTCGGCCATGCGCATGATCTCGGGGCCGTAGTTGGCGGCCTTCTCGGCCATCTTGCGGTCGGCCGCCTCGGAGATGCGCTCGCGGATCTCGGCGTCGGCGATGCCCTCTTCCCTGGCCCATTCCTTCACCGGAAGGTCCAGGTTGAGCACGCGCAGGCACTCCTCGTGCAGCTGGTCGACGTTCCACTGCTCGGCATAGGCGTTCTCGGGGATCGCCTTGGCGACGATGTTGGCGATCGTCTCGTGCCGCATGTCGGCGATCGTCTGCGCCAGGTCGGTCGCGTCCATGATCTCGCGCCGCTGCTCGTAGATCACCTTGCGCTGGTCGTTCATGACGTCGTCGAACTTCAAGAGCTGCTTGCGGATCTCGAAGTTGCGCGCCTCGACCTTCTGCTGCGCCTTCTCGAGCGCCTTGTTGATCCAGGGATGGACGATCGCCTCGCCCTCTTTCAGGCCGAGGCGCCGCAGCATCGAGTCCATGCGCTCGGACCCGAAGATGCGCATCAGGTCGTCTTCCAGCGAGACGAAGAACTTGGAGGCGCCCGGGTCGCCCTGGCGCCCGGAGCGGCCGCGCAGCTGGTTGTCGATGCGCCGGCTCTCGTGCCGCTCGGTGCCGAGCACGAACAGGCCCCCGGCGGCCAGCACCTCCTCGCGCGCCTTCGCCACCTCGGCGCGGATCGGCGCCTCGCGGGCGGCCAGCGTGCTCTCGTCCGCGTCCGGCGGCAGCTCCAGCTTCAGGCGCATCTCGACGTTGCCGCCGAGCTGGATGTCGGTGCCGCGGCCGGCCATGTTGGTGGCGATGGTCACCGCGCCGGGGCGGCCGGCCTGGGCGATGATCAGCGCCTCCTGCTCGTGGAAGCGCGCGTTCAGCACCTGGTGCGGGATCCTGCGCTTCTTCAGGAGCTCCGCCAGCTCCTCGGATTTCTCGATGCTGACCGTGCCGACCAGCACCGGCTGCCTGCGCTCGTGGCATTCGACGATCTGGTTCAGGATCGCATCGTGCTTCTCGCGCCTCGTGCGGTAGACCTCGTCGTCGTTGTCCAGGCGCACGCAGGACAGATTGGTCGGGATCTCGATGACCTCGAGCTTGTAGATGTCGGCGAACTCGCCGGCCTCGGTCATCGCCGTGCCGGTCATGCCGGCGAGCTTGGGGTAGAGGCGGAAGAAGTTCTGGAAGGTGATGGAGGCCAGCGTCTGGTTCTCCATCTGGATCGTCACTTCCTCCTTGGCCTCGAGCGCCTGGTGCAGCCCGTCGGAGTAGCGCCGGCCTTCCATCATGCGGCCGGTGAACTCGTCGATGATGACGACCTTGTCGTTCTTGACGATGTAGTCGACGTCGCGCGTGAACAGCTTGTGCGCGCGCAATGCCTGGTTTCCGTGGTGCACCAGCGAGACGTTCTCGATGTCGTACAGGTTCTCGCCCTTGAGCAGTCCGCCCTCGCGCAGCATCTGCTCCATCTTCACGGCGCCGGCCTCGGTCAGCGCGACGGTGCGCAGCTTCTCGTCCTTCTCGAAGTCGCCGGCATCGAGCGCGGGGATCAGCACGTTGACGCGCTTGTAGAGCTCGGAGGAGTCCTCGGCGGGGCCCGAGATGATCAGCGGCGTGCGCGCCTCGTCGATCAGGATCGAGTCGACCTCGTCGACGATCGCGTAGTGGAACGGCCGGTGCACCATGTCGGCCAGGCGGAACTTCATGTTGTCGCGCAGGTAGTCGAAGCCCAGCTCGTTGTTGGTGCCGTAGGTGACGTCGCAGGCATAGGCCTGGCGGCGCTGCTCGTCGTCGAGGCCGTGCACGATGCAGCCGACGGTCAGCCCAAGCCGCCGGTAGACGCGTCCCATCCACTCGGAGTCGCGCTTGGCCAGGTAGTCGTTGACGGTGACCACGTGCACGCCGCCGCCCTCGAGCGCGTTGAGGTAGACCGGCAGCGTGGCGACCAGGGTCTTGCCCTCGCCGGTCTTCATCTCCGAGATCATGCCCCGGTGCAGCACGATGCCGCCCATCAACTGCACGTCGAAGTGGCGCTGCCCGAGCGCGCGCTTGGCCGCCTCGCGCACGGTGGCGAAGGCGTCGGGCAGGATGTCGTCGAGCGTCTCGCCGCCGGCCAGGCGCGCGCGCAGCTCGACCGTGCGGTTGGCCAGCGCCTCGTCCGACAGCGGCTCCAGCGACGGCTCCAGCGCGTTGACCTGGTCGACGATCTTGCCAAGGCTCTTGATGTAACGGTCGTTGGCGGAGCCGAAGAGCCGCTTGGCGATGGCGGCGAGCATTAAATACCTCGAGAATGGGGCGGGGAGGGCGCTTCTGCCCAAGTGCTAGATAAGATGCGGGCCCGCCCCTGTCAACGCGGCCAGCCATCGCGCGCGGATCGAAGGACGGGGCCGCGCCGCGGCCTTCTTGGGGCGAAGGCGGGCCCGGTCCGGCGAGCTTCGTCTCGGCAAGATCGCGGCACACTTTCCCGTGAGGTCCGGTACTTAGCCATGGTTGCCGCCGCTGGCGGGCGGGGATGGCGAATGTCGGGCGTTATGCTATGGATCACGTAAAGGAAATGCCGGAGCCGGACCGTCCCCGGCTTTGGACGACCGTTCACGAAGGAGCGCCCGCGATGCGCATGAAGTTCACCCTGGCGACCGCCCTCCGCCTGGTCGCCCTCGCCGGCCTTGTCGCCGGGGTCCCGGCGGCCGAGGCGCAGACGTCGCCGCCGGCGGCCAAGCCGGCCCCGGCCGCCGCCCCGGCGCAGGCGGGCGACAAGGACCCGCTGCTGGCGACAGTCAACGGCTCGAGCATCCACCTGTCCGAGGTGAAGGAGGAGATCGCCAGCCTGCCCGAGCAATACCGCCAGCTGCCGGCGGAACGCATCATGCCGCTGATGCTCAACCAGATCATCACCAACCGGCTGCTGCTGGCCGAGGGCAACCGCCAGAAGCTCGCCGACAGCGAGGACGTGAAGAAGAAGATCGAGCGCGCGCGCGACCGCGCCGTGCAGCAGGCGCTGCTGCAGCAGGTGGTCGGCCAGACCGTCACCGACGAGGCGCTGCAGACGCTCTACAAGAAATACGTCGCCGAGAACCCGCCGAAGGAAGAGGTCAGCGCGCGCCACATCCTGGTCGACAACGAAGCCGAGGCCCAGGGCATCATCAAGCAGCTCAAGGGCGGCGGCGATTTCGCGCAGCTCGCCAAGCAGAAGTCGAAGGACCCGGCGGCGCAGAACGGCGGCGATCTCGGCTTCTTCGGGCGCGAGGACATGGTGAAGGAGTTCGCCGACGCCGCGTTCGCCATGAAGACCGGCGAGGTTTCCGCCAAGCCCGTGCGCACGCAGTTCGGCTGGCACGTGATCAAGGTCGAGGACCGCCGCACCGCCAACCCGGTGAGCTTCGACGAGGCGCGCGAGGACCTCTACACGCAGCTCTCGCAGCAGGCGGTCAGCCAGTATGTCGAGACGCTGCGCTCCGGCGCCAGGATCGAGCGGTTCGGCCCCGACGGCAAGCCGCTGGAAGAGCCGAAGAAGCCTTAACTCCCGGGTCCGAGGTCCGATACAGCCATGTCGCTTCCCCGTTCGCCGCTGGCGCCCGCGGCCACGCAATCCCTGCCGGCGCTCGACGGCGCCAGCCTCGCCACCGCCAACAGCGGCATCCGCTACAAGGGTCGTGACGACGTGCTGCTGATCGCCCTCGATCCCGCCACGACCGTGGCCGGCGTGCTGACCCGTTCGCTCGCCCCCTCGGCGCCGGTCGACTGGTGCCGCGCCCGGCTCAAGGGCGGCAAGGCGCGCGCCATCCTGGTCAACGCCGGCAACGCCAACGCCTTCACCGGCAAGGCCGGCATGCAGGCGGTCAAGCGCTCGGCCGCGGCGGCGGCCGCGCTCATCGGCTGCAAGGCGTCGGAGGTGTTCGTCGCCTCGACCGGCGTCATCGGCGTGCCGCTCGATGCCGGCAAGATCGAGGCGGCGCTGCCCGGGCTCGGCCGCGCGCTCGATGCCGGCGCCTGGGACAAGGCGGCGGCCGCGATCATGACGACCGACACCTTTCCCAAGACGGCGACACGCACGGCGCGCATCGGCAATGCGACCGTGACGCTGAACGGCATCGCCAAGGGCTCGGGCATGATCGCGCCCGACATGGCGACCATGCTGGCTTTCGTCGTGACCGACGCGGCGCTGCCGGCGCCGGTGCTGCGCGCGCTCTTGAAGCGCGCCAACGAGCAGTCGTTCAACTGCACGACGGTCGACGGCGACACCTCGACCAGCGACACGCTGCTGCTCTGCGCGACGGGCAGGGCCGCGGGCCAGCCGCGCGTCACGAGCGCGTCGGACCGGCGCCTCGCCGGCTTCGCGCGCGCGCTCGACGAGATCACGCGCGACCTCGCCATCCAGGTCGTGCGCGACGGCGAAGGGGCGGAGAAGTTCGTGACCATCGCCGTGACCGGCGCCGCGTCGGACGCCGCGGCCAAACGCATCGCGCTCGCGATCGCCAATTCGCCGCTGGTCAAGACCGCGATCGCCGGGGCCGACGCGAACTGGGGCCGCATCGTCATGGCCGTGGGCAAGGCGGGCGAGAAGGCCGACCGCGATCGCCTGCGCATCGCGATCGGCGGCGTGACCGTCGCGCTCAGGGGCGCGGTCGCCCCGGGCTACGACGAGACGCCCGTCGCCGGGCACATGAAGGGCCGCGAGATCGACATCGCCGTGGACGTCGGCGTCGGCAGGGGCCGCGCCACGGTCTGGACCTGCGACCTGACGCACGGATACATCCGGATCAACGGTGATTACCGCAGCTAAGCGGGGCGGCGCGGCGTTCGCGCCGCTGGGCTCGGAGCGCCTGACGCTGAGAAGGCTGGGGCCCGCCGACGCCGACGCCATCGCGCGCCTGGTCGACGACTGGGACATCATCAAGAACCTGTCCGACGCGCCCTATCCCTATCCGCCGGGCCTGGCGCAGCGCTGGATCGCGTCGACCCAGCGCGGCATCGACGAGCGCCAGGACTTCGCGCTCGGCATCGTGCCGCAAGGCCACAAGCATCCGATCGGCGCCATCCTCCTGCGCCAGAGCCAGCGCGAGCCGGGGGTGAACGGCGGTCGCGCGCGGCCCGGCTCGATCCGCTCGGCCGAGATCGGCTACTGGATCGGCCGCGACCACTGGGGCAAGGGCTACGCGACCGAGTCGGTCAGGCGCATGCTGCGCTTCGCCTTCGACGAGCTCGGCCTCGACCGCGTCTGGGGCGCGGTCCTGATCGACAATCCCGGCTCGTGCCGCGTGCTCGAGAAGGTCGGCTTCACGCGGCTGGGCGAATCGGAATACGACTTCCCCGCGCGCGGCGGCATGCGCCGCGTCCATGTCTTCGCGATCGACCGCAAGGCGCTGGCGGCGACGCCGCCGCCGCGCATCGTGCTGGTCTCGGCCGTGGCGCTGGTCGACGCCGACGGCCGCGTGCTGCTGGCGCGCCGCCCGGCCGGCAAGCCGATGGCAGGCCTGTGGGAGTTCCCCGGCGGCAAGGTCGACGAGGGCGAGACGCCCGAGCGCGCGCTGATCCGCGAGCTGAGGGAGGAGCTCGGCATCGACGTCAGCGAAAGCTGCCTCGCGCCCTTCACCTTCGCCTCGCACCGCTACACCGAGTTCCATCTCCTCATGCCGCTCTACGTCTGCCGCGTCTGGAAGGGCACGGTCGTCCCGCACGAGGGCCAGGAGCTCGCCTGGGTCGAGCCCGCCCGCCTCGCCGACTACCCGATGCCCCCCGCCGACCGCCCGCTGGTCGCGATGATCCGGGACTTCCTCTGACGATGCACGAGACGCCGGCGTGCGATGACGCGGCACAAAACAGGGAAAACAGGGGACAGACCACGTTTTCTCCAGGAAAACAGGGGACAGACCACGTTTTCTCCAAAAAGACCGCAAAACAGGGGACAGACCACGTTTTCTCTTGCGGCGTTGCCGTGTCCTGCGTTCAATAGGCTGATCAGGGAGACGGAATCCGCATGCCTCGACACGGGCGCTTCATGATGGCCGATGTGCCGGTTCACGTGATCCAGCGCGGCCACAACCGGGCCGCATGCTTCTTCCATCCGGCCGATTATCGCTTCTATCTCGAGCAATTGGCCGAACTGGCGCCGCTGACCGGCTGCGCCGTGCACGCCTACTGCCTGATGACCAATCACGTCCACCTGTTGCTGACGCCCGCGACGGCGATCGGCTGCGGTGCGCTGATGAAGCAACTGAGCCAGCGCTACGTGCAGCACGTCAATCGGACCTATCGGCGGAGCGGTACCTTGTGGGAGGGGCGGTTCCGCTCGTGCCTGACGCAGAGCGAGGACTACCTGCTGGCCTGCTATCGCTACATCGAGCTCAACCCGGTGCGGGCCGAGATGGTCGCCCACCCGCGCGACTATGCCTGGTCGAGCTATCGACAGAACGGCCGGGGGATTGCCGGCGGCCCGGTCACGCCGCACGAGCGCTACCTGGCGCTGGGCGCGGATGCGGCAGCGCGTGCCAAGGCCTATCGCGCGCTGTGCAGAGCCGTGCTCGATCCGGATGTCATCGATCAGATCCGGCTCGCCACCAATGGCGGATTCGTGCTCGGCAACGCGCGCTTTCAAGAGCAGATCGGGAGGATGCTGGGCCGCCGCGTAGTGCGCGGCCAGCCAGGTCGGCCGCGGAAAACCGAAGATGCCCGATCAGGTCTCGCCTACGAGGGATGAAAGGAAAAGCGTGGTCTGTCCCCGGTTTTGTGGTCTCGCCTACGAGGGATGAAAGGAAAATCGTGGTCTGTCCCCGGTTTTCCCTGTCCCCGGTTTTCAGTTTTCCGGTTTCGGCCTCCCCGGTTTCGGCCGCGGTTTCCCCCGGTTTTCAGCGAAAGCGCGCGCGGCCGTGAACGAACCGGAACGCCGGGCGCCGCCTACTTCTTCTCCATGCTCTGGATGAATTCGATCAGGTCCTCGATGTCCTGGCGCGTCAGGCGGAACTGCGGCATCGGCGGGTGCGGCTGGAACAGGTAGGCGCGCAGCGCCTCCGGCGTCATGCGCTTGTTGATCTCGGGGAAGGTCGGCGCGTCCACGAGCGCGGCCTTCTGCTCGTTGCCGATCAGGTGGCAACCGACGCACCACGTGTCGGCGGTGCGCCGTCCGGCGGCGGCGTCGCCGGCCGCGAACGCGGGCGCGGCCGAGGCAGCAAGGGCGGCCAGCGCGACGAGCAGGGTCGGAATCGGGCGGCTCGAGGACATTCGTGTTCTCCGTCAGGGATTTCGCTCATTCAACCGGCAACGGCCGGGCGGGCATTGACCCATATCAAGCCGAACGCGCCTTGTCTCCGGCCGGTTTCTCGCCGGCCGATTTCTCCGTCGTGCCCAGCGCCTCGGCCAGGCGGCGCTGCGCGCTGCCGGGCTTGAGGGCCTTGGGCTGGTCGGCGTGCGGCGACCAGCCCGTCAGATACAGCACCTGGAACCGTGCGGCCACCCGCCCGTCGCTCTCGGCGTGGCGGCGGCCATAGATCTCGGCCGCGCGCAGCAGCGTCGCGCGCGTGATCGGGCGGCGCGGCCGCGCGAGGAGGGCGTTGCTCTCGCCCATGCCGCGCAGGTCGCGCATCAGCGCCAGCGCGTTCTCGTAGGTGACGGTGATGGTGTCGGCGTCCGCCACCGGCAGCGCGAAGCCGGCGCGCTGCAGCAGGCCCGCGGCGTCGCGCAGATCGGTGAAGGGCAAGACGCGCGGACCGGCGCCGCCGCTGGTCTCGCTTTCCGCCTCCAGCATCGCCTGGCGCAGCTCGCCGAGCGTGCCCAGGCCGAACAGGGCGCCGAGGAACAGCCCGTCCGGCCTCAAGGCGCGGCGGATCTGCAGCAGCGCGCCGGGCAGGTCGTTGACCCAGTGCAACGTGAGACAGCTGAGGATCGCATCGAACGTCGCCGGACCGAAGGGCATGGCCTCCTCGTCGGCCACCACCACGGGACCGTGCGCGGCCGCGCGGCGCGCCAGGCGCTCCGACAGCTCCGCCTGCACCAGCGTGGCGATGCCGCCGCGTCCGCGCAGCACGGAGCCCAGGATCCCGCCGCGCGCGCCGAGATCGAGCGCAAGGGGAAAGCGGCGCGTCGTGTCGTCCAGCCGGTCGGCCAGGCGGTCGGCCACCTCGCGGAACAGGAAGTCGTGGCGCGCGGACGAAGCGGCCCAGCGGTCGCGCCGCGCCCGCACCAGGCGCCGGTCGAAGACGCGCAGGCCTTCCGGCAGGTCGGCGGGAAAGGCGTCGCTCATGGCGCCCGAGTCTAGTGCGCGTTGATCCGCGCACCAACATCTGGGTTGGCGCCCTTCGATGCGCTCAGGGGGATCAGCGGCCGCCGAGGCCGATACGGCGCGGTTTGCGAAGGCTGACCCGTCTTGCCATGATCGGCGGCAATGGCGGGGGACATGGGCGAGCGCCGCTTCCGGCCGCGGCATCTGGGGATCGGCGCCGGCATCGCGCTCGCCGCGCTCGGCGCGGTCTGGGCCGCCGGGTTCCGCGGCTTCATGCCGCTCGACCAGTCGATCGTCTGGGACGCCGCGTGGCGGCTCGGCGGCGGCCAGGCGCCCTTCGCCGACTTCCTGATGCCGAACGGCGTCGTGCCGGCGTTGATCCAGGCGGCGCTGTTCGCCGCGTTCGGCGTGTCGTGGACCAGCTACGTGCTGCATGCCGCGCTCGCGAACGCGCTGTTCGCCGTGCTGGTCTTCGCCTTGCTTGCGCGCGTGTTCGGCCGCTGCGGCCCGGCGGCTCTCTACGCGCTCGCCGCCGCGGCAATGTTCTACCCGCCGATGGGCACGCCGTACATGGACCATCACGCCGTGCTGTTCTCGGCGCTGCTGATCGTGCTGGCCGCGTGGGACGGCATGCGGCCGCGTCCGGTCGCATGGGTCTGGCTCGTGCTGCCGCCGGTCGCCGCGCTGGCGCTCTTGTCCAAGCAGACGCCGTCGCTCTGGGCGCTGCTTTGGGCCGGCGCGATGCTGGTGCTGCCGGCGTGGCGCCGCGGGCATGCGCCGCCGGCCAGCATCGCGGCCCTCGCGCTGGGCGCCGTGGCCGCTCTGGCCGGGTCCTGGGCGCTGCTGGCCTGGTCCGGCGCGACCCTCGAGGACGCTCGGCTGTCGCTGATCGGCCTGCCGGGCGAGATCGGCAGGGAGCGCCTGTCCTGGTCCTGGATCGCGCCGCGGCTCGGCGACCTGGCGAAGCCGGGACTGCTGGTTGTCGTCGCCGCGCTCGCCCTGTGCTGGCGGGGGCTGCGGCGCTCCGACGCGGACCTCGTCCTGCTTGCGGCGGCGACCGGACTGATCGTCATCGCCGCTCTTCATATCCTCCTGACCGACAACAGCCCGTGGTTCGCCCTGGGCATGTTGCCGCTGGCCGCGGGCCTCGCGCACGCGCTCGCCGAGCGGCGCCTGGCGGCGCAGGCGGGGCTTCGCCGCCATCTCGGCTGGATGATCGGCCTTGTCACGGCGGCGCAGGCCACGGCCCTGCTGGTCGACACCGTGCGCACCCGCGCGGCCAACGAGCTGCGCCGCGCCGACTGGGCCGCGGCCGCGCGCGGCGAGAGCATCGACCGGCGCCTTGCCGGGCTTGCCTGGGTGCTGCCGCCGGCGGTCGCACGCGACGCCGGCGGCGAGACGACGGGCGGGGCATACCATGCGCTGCTGCAGCACCTGCGCGCACGGAAAGGCGGCTTCGTGCTGATCGGCGACGCGACGGTTCTCTATGCGCTGGCCGGCCGGCCTTCGGCGTTTCCGGCGCTGTGGTTCCATCCGGGGCTCACCTATCCGCGCGTGGATCATCCCGCCCGACCGGCATTCGACGTGAAGCTGGTGCGCGCGCTGGAACGGCACGACGTGCGCATGATCGTGGTCGACGGCAATCGCACCTGGGCCGGTGCGCGCGCCGCGGAGTTCGGACCGATCGCCGCGTGCCTGGCGCGCGCCACCGAGACCACGACGATCGGACGGTTCCGCATCGTCGCGGTTCCGGCGGGTTGCCGCGGCGGCTAGAGTCGCGGCGATGGAAGGGCGGGCGACCAGCTGGATCTCCCGCGCCCGGTCGGCCGGGCGCTGGACGCTCGACGCGCTCCTGCCGCCGCGCTGCCTCGCCTGCGGCCTCGTGGTCGACGATCCGGGCACGCTGTGCGCCTCGTGCTGGGACAAGGCCGGCTTCATCGCGCCGCCGCATTGCCGGCGCTGCGGCCTGCCGTTCGACCTGGCGGACGCGGCGGCGGGCCTCGAATGCGCGTCCTGCGTCGCCGACCGGCCCGCGTTCGACCGCGCCCGCGCCGCCATGCGCTACGGCGACGGCGCACGCGCGCTGGTGCTGCGCTTCAAGCACGCCGACGCGACGCATGCCGCGCCGGGCGTCGCGCGCTGGATGGCGCGCGCCGGGGCCGAGCTGCTGGCCGATTGCGACCTGATCGCGCCGGTGCCGCTGCATCGCTGGCGCCTCTTGTGGCGGCGCTACAACCAGTCGGCCCTGCTGGCGCTCGAGCTCGGCCGCATCGCCGGCCGCCCGGTCGTCGCCGACCTGCTGCTGCGCCGCCGCGCGACGCCGTCGCAGGGCCGGCTCGACCGCGCCCGCCGCCGCGCCAACGTGGCGTCCGCCTTCGCGGTGCGGCCGCGCCATCTGCCGGGCCTCAAGGACCGGCGCGTCCTCCTGGTCGACGACGTCATGACCACCGGGGCCACGGTCGACGAATGCGCGCGCACGCTGAAACGCGCCGGCGCCGCTTCCGTTGACGTCCTGACGCTGGCGCGCGTGGCACGCGAATTGTAACGTGGCAGGCGAATTGTATGCGTAGGCATGCAATCGCCGCAGTGGCCGAGTCGCGCGACTTGCGACAAGATGGCGACATTTGCGGCAGCGAAGCGGGCAATTCATGGCCAAGGTCGAGATCTACAGCTCCTGGATGTGCGGCTACTGCGCGCGCGCCAAGGCGCTGCTCCAGCGCAAGGGAGTCACGTTCGAGGAGATCGACGTGCTCGAGCATCCGGAGCGCCGCGCCGAGATGCGCCAGCGCGCCGGCGGGCGCAACACCGTGCCGCAGATCTTCATCGACGGCATGCACGTGGGCGGCAGCGACGACCTGCACGCGCTCGACGCCGCCGGCAAGCTCGACCCGATGCTGAAGGGCGCGGCCGCCTGACGTCGCTCAGGGGCGCCGCCGCCTGACACCCCGCAGAAACGCCTCCATGTGAAACCGCGCCTGGTCCGGCGCCGGCGCCATTTCCGGCGCCACCGGGCAGGCAAGCCGCGCCCGGCAGCCGCGCCCCAGGCAGCCGGCGCCCGCCGGGCTCTCCACATGCGCCGCGCAACGCGCGACGTCGTAGCCGCCCGGCGCGAACGCGCCGACTGGACAGGTGCTCAGGCACGGCTTGTCCACGCAGGTCGCGCAGGGCGACGGCGCGCGATCGCGTGGCGGCAGGTCCAGCCGCTCGGCGAAGGCCAGCGCCGCGCGATAGCCGTGCCACAGCCCGTAGTCGGGATGCACCAGGATGCCGAGCGGCGAGGGGAACACGTCGTCGGCGCGCATGGCCCAGCGCTGGAACGGCAGATGCGGCGGCGCGCCGAAGGGATAGAGCGCCGCGGCGCCGACCCGCCGCGCCAGCGGATCGATCATCGCGCGGGTCCAGTCGTCCAGCGGGTCCGCCCCGGCGCAACGATGGCGCGATGCGGCGAAGACACGCCACATCGGGTCGCCGCCGCTTCCGCCGACATTGCCGATCATGAGCACGGTCGATGCCGCGCCGCCATCCGGCATCGCCGGCACGCCGTCGTCGCTGCCCGGGTGAAAGCCGCCCCGCAGGACCAGGCCCAGGGCCGCGACGGCATCGGCGATCGCCTGCACGGTCTTCATCATGGGCGAAGATTACCACCGGCTTCTTTGACTCGGCTGTTCTCGCTGCGCTAGACTTTTCAACCGAGACGGGAGGATCGCCGGAAAACGGCGAACAGGTGCGCAGGCGGACGTCCGAGCGCATAGAATAAGAACAAGTTTTCGACAGCAGATTCGCAAGCACAGCGCCGGGCATCGCCGGTCGTCCACATCCCGGCCGCGTCGTCCGCCATAGCAACGCCCACCTGCTCGCCCGATCTTTGGCTTCGCGGCGGACCTCCCGCGCTTGGGCACAGGCTCGCGTCCAACAATCGGACCTAGGGAGGACGGATCATGAGAGACCAGAAGGACAAGTCGCCGGTCAGCCGCCGCGATTTCCTGAGCACGGTTGGCGTCGCCGCGGGAGCGGGGATCGCGGCCGCTTCCGGCACGGCGGCCTATTTCGCCGGCCCGCGACCGGCGTCGGCGGCGCCGAAGGTCAAGGGCAACATCAAGGACACGCCGTACAAGACCGGCCACATCACCTTCCTGACCGGGCCGGCGAACCTGCTGGGCGAGCCCGGGCGCAAGGGCCATCTGCTCGCGGCCGAGGAGATCAACGCCGAGGGCGGCCTCTTGGGCAAGCGCAAGATCGAGACCATCGTCGCCGACGAATCCGCCGGCACCGACGCCAACGTCAAGGAACTCCGCCGCATGAAGCTGTCGGAGAAGATCGACCTGTTCACCGGCGTCATCTCCAGCGGCAACACGCCGGCGCTCGGGCCCGTGGCCGAGGAGCTGGGCGTGCTCACGCTGTTCAACGACGGCTGCACCGACTTCCTGTTCGACAAGGCGGTGCCCAACCCGAAATACGTGTTCCGCGTCACCAACATCCAGTCGGCCGACGGCATCACCTCGGCGATCGGCGCGGCCAGGGCGTGGCCGCATGCCAAGAAGGTGGCGTCGATCCAGCCGGACTACAGCTACGGTCGCAACGTGCACGAGCACTTCATGCTGGCCTACAAGGCGATGGTCCCCGGCGCCGAGTCCGTCGCCGAGGCCTGGCCGAAGCTGTTCTCGACCGACTTCACGCCGCACATCACCAAGCTGCTGTCCGCCGGGCCCGACCTCTTGATCTGCGGCCTGTGGGGCGGCGACTACGTGGCCTTCTACAAGCAGGCGCTGCGCTACGGCCTGTTCGACAAGATGAAGGTCGCCACCACGCTCGCCTTCGGCGGCCAGCCGCACGCGATCGGCAAGGACCATCCGGAAGGCGTGCTGGCCGGCGTACACGCCAACTACTTCTTCCTGCATCCCGGCAACAAGCGCTGGCCGATCAACGACAGCTTCGTGCAGCGCTACTACAAGCGCTGGAACGAGTATCCGAGCTTCGAGTCGGACGGCGCCTACACGGCGCTCTACCTGCTCAAGTCGGCGATCGAGCGCGCCAACCACCTGGTCGGCGGCTGGCCGGACGACGAGGCCATCATCAGCCAGCTCGAGGGCCTGGGCATCGACTCGCCGGCCGGCTACGTCTACATCCGGCCCGACAATCACCAGGGCTACAAGGACTCCGCGATCGGGATGACCAAGAACGTGCCCGACTACCAGTTCCCGGTCTGGGATCCGAAGTCGGTGATCACGATCTCGATCCGCGACATCACGGCCCCGCCCAACTGGCCGAAGCCGGGCCAGGGCCACGAGGAATCGACGGCGGCGGCCAACTGGCTGAAGACGACCTGGATCAACAACAAGGCCTGACGTCGCTCTTGTCCTGACGGGGGGCCGTGTCGCATCCACGCGGCCGCTTCGTCCGCTCCGGCGCCGCGGCCTGCATGCTTGCGTGCAGCGCCGCGGCGCCCGCGCGCGCGGGCCATGCGCTGGCGCATTATCCGTCGTACTACCCGGACGAGATCCGGGTCGAGCGCGCGGACCCGGCCGCCGCCGCCAAGGGCCTCGGCGACGGGACGCTGCACGCCTATGTCGGCGCCGCGCCCGCTTTCGCCGCGCGCGAGCCCGGCCACGTCAAGTCGGTCGCTTCGCTCGAGTCGCTGCTGGTGCTCGACCTCGATCCGGCCGTGCCGGCGCTGGCTTCGGCGGAGGCGCGCTGCGCCGCCGCCCGCGGCGTGCTCGCGGCGCTCGGCGACGTGCAGGCGGCGGGCTTCGTGCGCCATCCCTATCCGGTCACGCCCTTTCACGCCGACTATCTGCATCACCTCGACCGCGTCGAGGCGGCGAGGAAATCGGTGGAGGCGCGGGCAGGCGGCGCGTCGGTCCCGCCGGTCGCCGCCAAAGGGCCGGTTGCGCAGGCGATCGTCGCCGCGCGCCGGCCGCAGGCCGATGCGCCGGCTTCCGGCATCACGCTGGCGGAAGTGCGCGTCGAGGATCTGGACACGGACGACGCGCCGTCCGGGCTTCCGGGCGGGGCGAGCTGGACCAAGGCCGGCTGGCACCAGGCGCATCGGCTGCTGGCGCCGCATGTGGAGCCGCAGCGGCGCGAGACCGTCGACGGCCTGCTGCAGCGGCTCGGTGACGGCGCGGCGGCCGACCTGACGCAGCAGGTCGCGCTCGAGCGCGACCTCGTCGCCGCCCTGACCGAGGGCTGCCGCCGCGTCGTCGCCGGCTACCGGCTGCGGCGCGAGCATTTCAACGCGGCATACTCGGGCGGCATCGAGAATGTCGCCTTCGATTCCCTGCACGGTCTGAACGCGCCCGTCTTCCTGCGCACGGCGAAGCTCAAGGACTATCCGTGGAACGGCAGCCTGCGCCTGGCCCTGCGCGAGCCGCCCCGGGCGGCGTGGAACCCGGTAGCCGGCTTCACCGACCCCGCGGGGCGGCTGATCTGGTCGGCGCTCGGCGACGACGCCATGATGCGGAACCCGTTCGACGCGGAGTGGACCGCCAACCGCGCGCGGCCGGCGGTCACGCGGATGCATGGCCGGTCCGGCGGGCTGAAGGTGCCGGACGACGCGCTTCGCCCCCGTGACGACGGCTTGCGGTTCGACCCGGCGGGCGCAAGGACGGTCGCTTCCGTCAGGATCGAGTACGACGTGCTCGCCTCGCCGTTTCTCGACGGCAGCGAGACGGACGTCGCGGACCTGATCTATCCCTATGCGTTCGTCCAGCGCTGGGGCGGCGCCGCGCCCGACGGCCGTGCCCGCGAGCCGGCGCTTGCCGCGTCCGCCGACAGGCTTCGGGGCCGCCTGGCGGGCGTGCGCCCGGTGCGCGTCGATCGCAAGCCCTTCAGCCTCGCCGAGGGCCTCGACATCGTGCAGACGACGTCGGTGCTCGAGGTCTACCTGCGCGACGCGCCGGCCGGCGACGGCCAGGCGGCGGCGCTGGCGCCGCCGTGGAGCACCGTACCCTGGCATCTCCTGGCGCTGATGGAGGAAGCGGTCGGCCGCGGCTATGCGGCCTTCTCCGAAGCGGAAGCGCGGCGCCGGAACGTGCCCTGGCTCGACCTCGCGCGCGACGCCGCCATGCGCGGCAGGCTGATGGCGCTGTGCGCGGAATTCGCGCGCGAGGGATTCCGTCCGCCGGCGCTGGCCGACCGGGTCACGCGCGAGGACGCAAGCGCGCGGTGGCGTGCGCTCGGCCGCTTCGCCGAGGAGCACGGCCATTTCCTTGCGACCAACGGGCCCTATCGGCTCGCCGCGTGGAGCGCCGACGGCGCCGTGCTCGGCGCGGTGCGCGAAGCCTCGTATCCGCTCGGCTTCGGCACGTTCGATCCGCAGGTCGATCCGCCGCGCGCGGTGATCCGCCGGGCGGCGAAGGAAGCCGATACGATCGTCGTGCAGGCCGACGCCGACGTCACGGTGAAGGTCGAGCGCCATACCGAGGTCAGGCGCGAGAAGCTGACGCGAAGCACGGCGCACGGCACGCGCGGCGTCCACGTCCTCGCGCGCTACGTGCTGATCGGGCCCGACGGCGCCGTCGTGCGCGCCGGGCGCATGAGCTGGGAGCCGGACGATCGTTTCAAGGTCGTGCTGCCCCGGCGCCTGGCGGCCGGCCGTTACGCGGCGCTGATCGCGATCTTCCTCGACGGCAACGCGCTGATGCCGTCGACCGGCATCGTCGGCTTCGAGGCCGACGGGAAGGAGTAGGGGCAAGCGCTACGGCGCCTCGCGGTTGCGGCGTCGAAGCCTATGCCCTAAGCTTCTGCCGCCGCGCGAAGCAAGAACGATACGCGGGCGAAATGGATGACGCGGTCGGTCCCGATCGCCGATCGTCCAAAGGGGGGAAACTTGGGGGCATGGATATCCTCGCTGTTCAGTTCCTGAACTCGATCTTCTACGCATCCATCCTGTTCCTGATCGCCGCGGGCCTGAGCCTCATCTACGGCGTCATGCGCATCGTCAACCTGGCGCACGGCGCCTTCTACGCGCTCGGCGCCTACGTGACGGCCTGGACCATCGGCCACGCCGTCGCCAGCGTGCATTTCAGCATCCTGTTCCTGCTCCTGCCGGTCGGCGCGGTGGCCGTCGCCGCGGTCGGCGCGCTGATCGAGCCGCTGCTGCTGCGGCCGCTCTACGGCCGCCCGGAGGAGTACCTGCTGCTGGTGACCTTCGGGCTGCTGCTGATCCTCGAGGACGCCATGCATTTCCTGTTCGGCGGCATGCCGCTGACGGCCGGCGCGATCATGGACAGCCTGGGAAGCTTCCCCGTGCTCGGCCTCAGGTATCCGGTCTACAACGTGCTCGTGATCGCCATCGGCGCCGTCGCCGCGGCGCTGCTGTGGGCCTTCGTCTACCGCACGCGGTTCGGCGTCATGCTGCGCGCCACGTCGCAGGACCGCCGCATGGCCTCGGCGCTCGGCCTCGACGTGCGCCGCGTCTACGTCCAGGCCTTCGCGCTCGGCTGCTTCATCGCCGGCCTGGGCGGCGCGATCGTCGTGCCCAGCCAGGCGGCCGTGCTGGGCATGGGCATCGACGCGCTGATCCTGGCCTTCGTCGTGGTCGTGATCGGCGGCCTCGGCAGCCTCGAGGGCGCGCTGATCGGCGCGCTGCTCGTCAGCTTCGTGCGCACGGCGGGGATCCAGTTCTTCCCGGAGATCGAGCTGGCGGTGCTCTACCTGATCGCCGCCGCCGTGCTGCTCGTCCGGCCCACCGGCATGTTCGGGAAGGCGTGATGAGCCTGCTTCGACCCACCGGCGACGGGCTGTCGGTCAAGCGCTCGCTGGCGCTGGCGGCGCCGCTCGCGGTCCTTCTGGCCGTCATCCCCCAGCTGGTCGACGCCTACATGACGCAGCTCCTGACATACGGGCTGATCTTCGGCATCGCCGCGCTCGGCTTCAACCTGCTGCTGGGCTACACCGGCCTGCTGTCGTTCGGGCACTCCGCCTATTTCGGGCTCGGCGCCTACACCGCGGCGTTCATGGTCAAGTATCTCGGCGTCGGCTCGATGGAGCTCTACATCCTCGGCGGCATCGCGGTCACGGCGGTGGTCACGGCCGCGTTCGGCTACGTGTGCGTCGGCTATACGCGCATCTTCTTCGGCATCCTGACGCTGGCGCTGTCGCAGGTGCTGTGGACGCTGGCCTACAAGTTCTTCTGGGTGACCGGCGGCACCGACGGCATCCGCGTCGCCTACGGCAAGATGACGCTGCTCGCGGGCCTCGTCGATTTCACCGGGCCCGGCAGCTACCAGCGCTTCATCGGCGCCTACTACTACTACACGCTCGTCCTCTTCGCGTTGTGCGTCGTGCTGATGTGGGTGATCGTCCATTCGCCCTTCGGCAAGGCGCTCCAGGCGATCCGCGACAACGAGACCCGCGCCCGCTTCCTCGGCATCGGCGTGCGCAAGTACCGCCTGATCGCCTTCCTGATCTCCGGCCTGTTCGCGGGGCTGGCGGGCACGCTGTGGGTGCCGCTCAACGGCCTGGTGACGCCGGATATCGTCTACTGGCCGTTCTCGGGCGAGATCGTGTTCATGACCGTGCTCGGCGGATTCCGCACCTTCAGCGGGCCGATCATCGGCGCGATCGTGTTCAACTTCCTCAAGACCTATGCCGTGGCGTCCACCGCCTACTGGCAGGCGGCGCTCGGCATCGTCCTTGTCATCCTGGTGATGGCGCTGCCCGCCGGCATCGTCGGCGGGCTCAAGCAGGTTGCCGGCGCGTGGCGCGCGCGCGGGCGGGGGGACGGCGCGCCGTGACCCTGCTGAAGACCGTCAAGCTGCGGAAATACTTCGGCGACACGCGCGCGGTGGACGATGTCGATTTCGTCGTCACCAAGGGCGAGTTCCTGTCGCTGGTCGGCTCCAACGGCGCCGGCAAGACCACGCTCGTCAACCTCATCAGCGCCTTCATGCGTCCCGACAGCGGGCAGATCCTGCTCGACGACAAGGACATCACCTACGCCTCGGTCGACGAGCGCCTGCGCGCCGGCATCGCGCGCAGCTTCCAGCTGGTGAACCTGTTCGACGACCTGACGACCTTCGACAACGTGGCGCTGTCCGTCTTCTCGCGCGAGGGCAAGACGCTCAACCTGATGCGGCTCGCCGACCACGACCAGGACGTCCGGCGCGAGGCCGAGGACGTGCTTGCCCAGTTCGGCCTCGCCGCCAAGCGCAACGTGCCGGCCAAGGGCCTGGCGCAGGGCGAGCGCAAGCTGCTCGACGTCGCGGTCGCCTACGCGCTCAAGCCCCGCCTGCTGTTCCTGGACGAGCCGACCAGCGGCGTCAGCACGCGGGACAAGGGGCAGATCATGGACAGGATCTCCGCGGTCGTGCGCGCCGGCAACGTGACCGCGGTCGTGATCGAGCACGACATGGACGTCGTCTTCAAGTATTCCGACCGCATCGTCGCCATGCACCAGGGCGCCATCCTGGCCGACGGCCCGCCCGACGAGATCAGGCGCAACCCGGCCGTGGCCGCCAACGTGCTGGGCCTGCCGGCGGCGGGCTGACGGGGAAGGGACGCATGGGCGCGATGCTCGAGGTCGAAGGCATCGATACCTACCGGTCCACCGCGCATATCCTGCACGGGGTTTCGCTCAACGTGGGCGCGGGCGAGCTGGTGTGCCTGGTCGGCCGCAACGGCGCGGGCAAGACCACGACCATCGAGAGCATCATGGGGCTGCTGCCGGTGCGCGCCGGCACGGTCCGCTTCCGGGGCCAGGAGATCACCGCGCTGCCGGCGCACCAGCGCGCGCGCCGCGGCCTCGGCTACTCGCCCGAGAACTGCGGCATCTTCCCCGACCTTTCCGTCGCGGAGAACCTGTCGATCAGCCGCTGGCTGTCGGAGGACCGCAGCGACGTGGACGCCGCCGAGGTCGAGGAGCGCGTATACTCGGTGTTCCCGGAGGTCCGCGAGCTGACCGGCCGGCGCGGACTCAACCTGAGCGGCGGCCAGCGCAAGATGGTGGCGATCGCGCGGGCGATGTTCCTGTCGCCGAGCCTGCTGCTGCTCGACGAGGCGTTCGAGGGCCTGTCGCCGATGGTGGTCGCGCGCTTCCGCGAGGCGGTGGTCAAGATCAAGGCGCTGGGCATCTCGCTGCTGATGGCGGAATCGCACCTGCCGGCGGCGGCCTCGGTCGCCGACCGCCTCTATGCGATCGACCGCGGCGAGATCATCTTCCACGGCAAGCCGGCGGACGCGCTCGCCAACGAGGACGTCATGAACACCCTGCGCGGCTGACGGCATCGACGCCGCCGATCGCCGTCACCGCCGGCATCGAGAGGTGCGATGAGGATCGCCGCCCGAGTCGTCGCAATTCGGGCCGCCGCGTCCCTGGCCGCCGCCGCGTCGTTCTGGCCGGCGCGGGCGGGCCACGAGGCGCCGCTCTACCCGTCCTACTATCCGCAGGAGATCCGCGTCGAGGCCGTGGTACCGCGGGTCGCGGCCGAGCGGCTCGGCCGCGCCAAGCTCCAGGCCTATGTCGGGCGCGCCGCCGATTTCGGCGGGCCGATGCCGAAATCCGTCCGGTCGGTCGAATCGCTGGCGTCCTTCGTCGTGGTGCGCGTCGATCCCGACTCGCGCGCCGTCAAGGACGCGGGCGGCGCCTGTGCCGCCGCGGACGCGGTCATCGGCGGGCTGAGGTCCGGCGTGCCGGGCTTCGTGCCGCATCCCTACCCGGTGAACGCCCATCACGCCGACTACCTGCAACACGCCGATCTGGCCGAAGCGGCGCGTCGGCGCGTGTCCGGCAAGGGGGCCGTCGCCGGCCTTCGCCTGCGGACGTCCGGCGCCTTGGCGGCGCTTCTCGTCGCGCAAGGCTCGGGGCCGGCGGAGACGGGCTCGGACGTCAGCGTCGAGGCGGTCGATCTTGCCGGCCTGCTGGCGCCGCATGCCTATGCCTTCAACGGCTGGATCGGGCCGCCCTGGCTCAAGGCGGGCTGGTTCCATGCGTTTCTGCTGCTGGGCCGGCAGTCGCCAGATGGGACGTTGCGGCAGGGGGCGGCATCGCAGGTCGAACGCCTGCAAGGCGGCGCCTTCTCCAGCGCGGCGCAACGGATCGAGCTGGAGCGCGCGCTGGTGCGCGGGCTGCTCGCCGATTGCCGCGTCATGGTCGCCGGGTACGGTCTCCGGACCGAGCATTACAGCGGCGAGTATTCGGACGGGCTGGAGAACGTGGCGCACGATTCCCAGGCGGGGCTCAATTCCGCGATCTTCCTGCGCACCGTCAAGCTCAAGGACTTTCCCTGGAACGGCTGGCTCGCGCTCGGCGTGCCGACGCCGCCGGCGGCGGCGTGGAATCCGTTCGGCGGATTCGACGACGCGGCCGGGCGGCTCGTGTGGTCGGCGGTCGGCGACCCGGGCCTGTTTCCCGAGCCCTACGGCGCGGGCTGGACGATGAACCGGTTCGGCGACATCCGCACGCCGTCCGGCCCCTGAGCGGCGATCATGCGGCGCCGGCAGATGATCCTGCTCGTTCCGGCGATCGTCGCCGCGACGGCACCGCCCGTCGGGGCGCAGGACGCGGCGCGCGAGCGCGTCTTCGACCTCCACATCGTCGGCGGCATGCTCGAGGGCGGCCGGCGCACCATCCGGGTCGAGCAGCAGGCGGCGGTGCGCCTGCGCTGGACCACGACGGCGCCGGTCGAGGTGCACTTGCACGGGTACGACGTCGTGCTCGAGCTGGCGCCGGGACCGGTGGCGGAGATGGCGTTCAAGGCGCATGCCGCCGGCCGCTTCCCGATCCACGTCCACGCTCTCGGCGCCGCCAGGGGCGGGCATCATCACGCCGCGCCGCTGGCCTATCTCGAGGTGCGCCCGCGATGAGGCGGAGCGCGGCGGTCGCGGCGGCGATGGTCGCCGGCGGCGCGCGTGCGGCGCAGGCGCATGCCTTCGGCGAGCGCTACGACCTGCCGCTGCCGCTCGAGCTCTATCTCGCCGGCGCCGCAGCGGCCGTCGCCTTCTCCTTCGTCGTGGCCGGCCTGTTCGTACGCGATGCGGCGTGGCTCAGGTCCTATCCGCGCGTCGATCTCCTGCGCCATCCGCTTGGCCGTCTGGTGGCGCATCCCGCCGTCGTCCTTGCGTTTCAGCTGGCGGCGGTCATCCTCTTCGCGCTGGTGATCGCCGCCGGGCTGTTCGGCAGCCAGGATCCTCTGCGCAACCTCGCGCCGGTGCTCGTGTGGATCGTCTGGTGGGTCGGCATGGCGATCGTCAGCGCCTTCGTCGGCGACCTGTGGTCGGTCGTCAATCCGTGGCGGACCATCTTCGCCGGCGCCGAGGCGCTGCGGCGGCGCGCGCGGGGCGGGCGGCCGTTGACGCTCGGGCTGCCGTACCCGGATGCGCTCGGCGTCTGGCCGGCGGTCGTGCTGCTGCTCGCCTTCACCTGGTCCGAGCTGGTCTCGCCGCGGCCCGCGCTTCCCGCCTATATCGCGTGGATGGCCATCGCCTATTCGCTCCTGACCTGGGGCGGCATGGCGCTGTTCGGCCGCGAGCAGTGGCTGCGCCGCGCCGAGGTCTTCTCGGTGCTGTTCGCGCTGCTGGCGCGGTTCTCGCCGATGGAGATCCGCCTCGCCGGCACGCCGCCGGCCGACCGCGCCCTGGCGATCCGGCCCTTCGCCGTCGGCCTGCTGCGCGAGGCGGCCGTCCCCGCCTCGCTGGTCGCCTTCGTCCTGCTCTATCTCGTCGGCGTGATCTATGACGGGCTGCTGGTGACGCCCGCCTGGGGCTGGCTCGAAGCGGGGTTGGCGCCGCTCGCTCCGATCGCGGTCCGGACCTTCGGGCTCCTGGCGCTGTGGGGGCTGGCGGCCGGTCTCTATCTGCTGACGTGCCGCGCCATGGCTGCCGTCCTCGCCGGCGCCGCGCGGCCGGACGGCTTGGCGCGGCGTTTCGTGCTCACGCTGGTGCCGATCGCGATCGCCTATCACCTCGCCCACTACCTGACCTACCTGCTGGTCCAGGGACAATACGCGATCCCGCTGGCGTCGGATCCGTTCGGCCGGGGATGGGACCTGCTCGGCACGGCCGGCTACCGGCCGGACATCGCCGTCGTCGGCGCGCGCTTCGCCTGGTACATGGCGATCGTCGCCATCGTCGCCGGCCATATCATCGCCGTGTTCCTGGCGCACTGGCGCGCGGTCGAGCTTTTCGGCGCCGCCCGGCGCGCCGTCATCAGCCAGGGCCCGATGACGGCGCTGATGGTGCTCCTGACGGTGACGAGCCTCACCATCCTGGCCGAGCCGATCGTGCAGGCGGCGCCCGCGGCGAGCGCGGACCGGCCGGGCGCGGTGGCGATCCCGGCGGACGCGCTGCTGCCCGAGCCGGGCAGCGGCCGGCTGCTGCCGGTCGGCGCGGGACGGACGGCGGCGTCCAGGCTGAGCTACGGCGCCATGGCTTCCCCATTCCATGACGGCACGGCCATGACGGCGGCCGACCTGCTCTATCCCTTCGCCATGGCGTATCGCTGGGGCGCGTCGGCGCAAGCCGCGGGCGCGGCGCCGGACCCGGCCATCGCCACCGCCACCGCGCTCGTGCGGCGAAGCCTGCTCGGCCTCAAGTTCGCCGGCACCGACCCCACCTCGCGAACCATCCGGTTCGGCGACCTCGTCTATGCGCGCGCGCGGCTGATGGTCGACGTCTATCTCGCCGTGCCGGCCGACGACGTCGGCGCGGCCGCCGTGCTGGCGCCGCCCTGGAGCCCCTTGCCCTGGCACGTCGTCGCGCTGATGGAGGAGGCGGTGGCGCGCGGCTGGGCGGCGTTCTCGGCTGCGCAAGCGGCTCGGCTCGGCGTCGAGTGGCTCGACCCGGTGCGCTCGGAACCGCTGAAGGAGCGCCTGGCGGCGCTGGTCGCGGAGCTCGCCCGCGACGGGCATGTCCCCGCGGCACTGGCCGGGCTCGTGACGCCGGACGAGGCGCGCGCGCGCTGGAAGGCGCTGGCGGCGTTCCACGCGGAGCACGGCCACTTCCTCGTCACCAACGGCCCGTATCGCATCAAGAGCTGGGCGGACGGCGTCGCGGTGCTCGACGTGGTGCGCGACCCGCGCTACCCGCTCGGCGTCGGCTCGTACGACGCCTACGCGGACCCGCGCCGCGCCTTCGTCACCGGCGCGAGCGCCGACGCCGGCGGCATCACGCTCGCGGTCGAGGTCGAGACGGTCGAGCGGGTCATGCGCGACCGCGATATCGTGCGCCGCAAGCTGCGCGAGGCCGTCGCCGCCTACGGCCGGCGCGCGATCCCGGACTGCCGCTTCGTCGTTGTCGACGATGCGGGCAAGGTCGCGCTGGCCGGCGCGGGCAGCTACCGCGAGGACGGCGCGATCGTGCTCGATCTCGGCGGCAAGCTGCCGGCGGGACGATACGCGGTCTCGGTCGGCCTCTATCCGAACGGCAACACGGTCGACGCCGATATCAAACGCATTCCCTACGAGGCGCCGGCGCGCTGATGCGCGGCGTCAGCGCCGGATCGCCGCTCTTGCAGCGAAAGGTGCGCTTGCGGCCCCACGCTACTGCGGCTGCGGAATCGGGATCGGTGTCGCCGGCTGGGGCTGCGGAAGCGGCATCGGCGTCGCCGCCGTTCCACCCACGCAGCGGCCGCTCTGCGCGTCCCAGTGCTGGCCCTGCGGGCACGCCCGGCCGAGCGTGCGCGGGTCGACCTGCGGCCGTTGCCCCAGTGGCGCGGCCTTCTGCGCGGGCTGCTGCTGCACGGTCTGCGCCTGCGCCGGCGCGACCGCCGCCGCCAGCATCATGCCGGCCGCGGCGACGAGAAGGGACGATCCGAGCAACTTCGGTGTGATCATCTGAGTCATCCTTTCCTTCAACTCGTCTCAAGCGCAATGACGAACCGGGCTCGCCGCGGTCAGCGCCAATCCGGCTGCGCCGGCAGCAGCCGCGGCTGCACCTGCGGGAACTGCGTCGATGGCGACGGCGCCGGGGCCGGCCGCACGCAGTAGCCGCGCATCTCGACCGTGCCGGACGGACAGACGCACTGGCCGCCGACCGGCACCTTGCCGCCCGTGCATTGAAGCGCCGGCTGGGCCGGGACGCTCGGCGGCGGCTGCACCTGCGGCACGGGCGCTGCGGCCGGCGCCGGCGGCGGCGAAACCGATGGCGCCGGCCCGACCTGCGGCGGCGGCGACGGCGGCGGCGCCGGTTGTGTCGGCCGCGCGCGGCCCGGCAGCACCTGCTGCAGCTGCGGGGCTGCTGGCCCGGCGGGCAACACTGTCCACCGGTCGTCGCCTGGGTCGTCGGGCAGCACAGGCCGCTCGGCAGCAGCGTGTAGCCGGCGGCGCAGGTCGGCGCGGTCGGCGCCGTCGGCGGACGCGCCAGCACCATGATCGCCGCGCAGGCCACGGCGGTTCGCTTGCCGCTCTGCTGCTCGATCCCGTCGCCGCTGGGCGGCGCATTCCATTCCAGCGCGCCGCAGGCCGTCTTCTGGATCGGCGCGGGCGGCGGTTCCTTGAGGTCGGGTGCCACGCTGCCTTCGAGCCTTGTCGTCACCTGCTCGCCCTCGCGCAGGGTGCAGTCGTCGATGCTGCAGGTGAACTCCCCGGCCGGTCCGGTTCCGGTGCGGGTGCAGGACCAGCGCGCGGCCGGGCAGGCCGGCGGCGCCTTGATGACGCGGATGTCGTGCATGGTGGAGCCCGATGGCGGCGTGATGCGCTGCGTCACCGGCCCGCTTCCGTAGCGGTTTCCTTCCCTGAAGGTGAAGTCGTAGTGCGAGCAGTTCGGCGGGTAGCAGGGACCCGATCCGGTCGCATCGTAGTATATCAGGCTGTGATCCAGGTCCTGGATCTTCTGCTTGTAGCAGGCTTCCCAATGCCTGCCCGGATGGACCTGACCCGGCGCCGGGGGCAGCTTCGGCTCCTTCTGGTACTGCTTCGGATCGTCGTAGATGACTTTGGCGCAATTCTGCGCGAACTTCAGGGTCTTCCCCCCCATGTAGACCCCGTAGATGGCGTGCGCCGTCGAGAACGTGGGGATCTTCGCGAACACGATGAGTTCCAGCAGGTCCTTGTTCGTGAGATTGGCCGGGGGGTGCGTGCAGATGAGCTTGTACGGCGGGCCCGCGCACTTCCAGTTGGCCGGCCCCGGGCCCTTGGGCGCGTAGTCGATCAACTCGAAACCCTCCGGCAGCCGCTCTTCGATCTTGATCGGCTTGGTATAGGGCGCATCGTCGCGGCCCGAGATCTTGATCTTGAAGGCGCAGGTGGCTTCCACGAAGCACGTCGGTTTCTTGCCCGGCTCCCAGGGCGTGTCGGTCGGCCAGTCCGCGGGCTTGTAGGGCTCCTTGTAGACCAGCAGACCGGGCTCTTTGGTCTGCACGAACGCACAGGCGGAGAACGTGTCCTGGCCCGATTCGTCGGGCAGTTGCGGCAGAATGCCCGACAGCACCTGATCGGTGATCTCGCCGGAGGTGTCGGCCTGGCCCTTCGCGTCCTTGAACCCGGGATGGCCTGTCTTGTATTGGGCCAGCCATTTCTGCTCGTCGGCGGTCAAGGTGCCCGACGTCGTCTCGGGCTTCACGGGATAGCCCTGATAGGCGAGGAATTCCCGGACGAACGCGGCCTTCTCCCAGGATTCCATTTGCCAGGGCTTCTTGCCGAAGCTCGTCAGGACGCCACAGTTCGAGATGATGTTCTCGGTCGCGTCCTTGCTGACCTTGCCGTTCACGAGGAATTCGGCCGTCGCGCCGGCCTTGAGGCCCATCGTGCGGCAGGCGAACTGTCCGGTGTGCGTCGACGTTGGCGAAACGAACTTGGTGCATTTCCAATCGGGCGGCGCAAGCATACCGCCGGTGTAGGTGAACTTGTCGGTATCGGTCATGTCGAGGAGCATCAACAGGCCGGTGTGCGCTCCCTTGCCTGCGTTCTTGACGACGATCGTGAATCCGCACACTTCGTCGGGCGCGCACGACTTCTTGTCGAATTTCTTCGTGATCGTCAGCTTCGGCGGGTGCGCGACCAGGATGTCCGCGCAGGCGACCTCGATCGTCTTGCTGCTCTGCCCCGGCGCCGGCGGCAGGGTCGCGGTCACGCAGTTCTTGACCATTCCTTCCTTGGCGTTGGCCGGCACATTGAAGGCGATGTTGGTCTGCAGCCACGCGCCCTGGGCCGTGAAGCCGTTCTTCGGCCACTGCGAGTGCTTGGTGACGTTGTAGGTGCAATTGGCCGCAGACGGGCAGTTCCAGTTCGGACCGCTGGCCGCGGCGGCGAAGGTCCAGCCCGGCGGCGGGACTTCCGCGACCTGGAAGACCTCCTTGTACGGCGTTGCGCTCGCGCCCCGGATCGAAATGCTGAAGTCGCAGGTCTTGCCGGGCCGGCAAGCCCCCGACGCCGGCCCCTTCTTGCTGATCTTGATGCCGGCGCCCGTCACCACCGTGGGCAAGGGCTGGTCGCCGCCGACTGCGGGCGGCACGGCGCCGAGGCCGGCGCCGGCGCCGGCAACGCCAGGGGTGCCCGGGGGCGCCAGGATGACGATCCCACCTCCGGGCGTCGGCGGCGGTTGTGGGGGTTGCGGCGGCTGTGGCGGCTGTGCCCCCGCCTGGACCGGCGGCGGTTGCGGCGGCTGCGGTGCTTGCACCCCAACCTGGACCGGTGGCTGCGCCGGCGGCTGTGCCGGCGGCGGTCCCACCGCCAGCACGCCCGGCGCCACGACCGCCAGCCCGGGCGGCTGCGCCGGCGCCGCTGCCGGCGGCTGAGCCGGAGCCTGCGCCGGCAATTGCCCCGGCGCCGGCGGTTGCGCCGGAGCCTGTACCGGTGCCGGTGCCGGCGGCGGCCCGGGCGGCACTCCCGCCAGCGGCGGAATCGGAAGCGGAACCGGAATCATCAAGGGCGGGGCCGGCGCGGCGGGGGCTGCGGGAGCGGCGAGACCGGGCGGTGCTGCCGGGGCGGGCGCCGGCAATCCGGCGACCGCGACGCGCGCGCACGCTCGGAACACGGCGACGTCGCCCATGTGCCCGCGCGCCTTGGGATCGTCGAAGCGGTCGTCGAAATCGACGAAATAGCTTTGCAGCGGCGGCGCGGCGGCCGCTGCCGCATCGAGGGCAAGGCCTTGCAGGCCGTTCACGTTCGCCGGGCCGCGTTGCACGAGGCGTGCGGCAAGCGCCTGGTCCGGCGACGAGCGCAGCTGCTCGCCGGTCGCCCACACGAATCCGCCGCAAGCATTGCCATCGCGCCGACCCGCCGCATCGTAGCCGTAGCCGACCGCGACGCCGCCGTTGCCGCCGCGCGATTGCGCGGAAAACCCGACGGCGTATTCGTCGGCCGCGGGCTGCCAGGCCGGTCCGGCGGCGGACGGCACCCGCGCGTAGCGCAGCACGCGCCCGCCGCCCTCCTCGGTCAGCGCGGCGAAGTCGAACGCGCCGCTCGGCGCCACGCGCTCGGCCAGGAGCATCGCGCCCCGGTCGTCGAAGGCGATCTTGGAAATCTCGCTCGCGCTCTGGCCGGGCGGAACCGTGATCTCGACGCGCGCGTCGCCGCCGAACGCGCCGTCGGGCGCGATCGTCACCGACCAGATCTGCAGCCCCTCGGCGACGGCGTAGTAGAGCCGCCCGTCGCGCACGGCGAGGCCGAAGACGCGCCGCTGCGGCGGCGTCAGGCCCCACGAGTCCGGGTTGGCGGGCTGGAACGGCGGGCTCCTGATGCTCAGGCGCTTGGCCGGGTCGAACCGTAGCGGGGCCAGACCGGCGGCGCGGCGGCCGCTCGTCCCGTGGTCGTAGCGGCCGCGCTCGACACCCGCCATGTCGAAGCGGTGGACCATGCCGGTCTCGCGGTCGGCGACGATGAGCGTGTTCGATGCGGGATCGAACGCCAGCCCGCCGAGCGCGGGCCCCGCGTTCGGCACGCCGTCGAGCGCGACGTTGGCGAACAGCCGCACCGCGCCGGTCGCGCCGTCGATCCGCCAGATCGAGCCGGGCCCGCCGCGCAGCGAGGCCGGGCCGAACAGGCCGGGCATGAAGTACGCGTTTGCCACACCTTCTTCCCAGCGGTCGGGCAGGCCGTCGTTGTCGACATCGGGCACGATGATCGGCAGCCCGTACAGCGAGGTCGCGGCGGCGTAGATGTTGGGCGGCGTCGCGTTGTCGAGCGCGACGGCGAAGACCTGCCCGATCTGACGCGCGGTGACGGCGAACGGCTTCGGCACGGCGACGAGTTGGGCCTGCGGCGGCGCGCCGGCAGCCTGGAGATCGATCACGCGCAGCACCGGGCCGTCGAGGTCGATCGTGTTCATCGCGGCCGGATCGACGCCGGGGCGGACCCGCGCCGGCGCGCGCACGCCGGAGAAGCCGGTGACGACGGCGTTGCCGTCGCCGAGGACGCCGGGTGCTGCCGTGGTCTGCGCAACCGACTGGCTGAAGCCGCTGCCGCCCGCGATGACGACGGCGCAAGCCGCGGCCCGAGCGGCGGCTGCGAGATTGGACCCGCGCCGAGCGCGTGCGCCAAGCCGTGCGACGAGGCGTCGAGCGCCGCGCACCATGACGTGCCCCATGTGTAGACGATGCTCCATGGCCGCGCCTGGAGCCGAAGGATGCGCCTGCTGCGGAAAGCCGGCTTTGATTCAGATCAACGATTGCCTGCGGCGGCGGCCGGGTGCGCCATTGACGTTTGCAGTCTTGGGCTTGCGCCGTCGCCTATTCCACGGCGGCGCGGCTCGGCGTCGCCGCGGCGGGCTCCGTTCGCGGCGCGGCGGCGGGAAAGGGGCCGAGCGGCAGCTCGATGCGGAACTCGGCGCCGCCGCCGTCGCGCGCGCGCACCGCCGCCTTGCCGCCATGCGCCGCGGCGATCTCGGCGACGATGGCGAGGCCGAGCCCGCTGCCGCCGGCTTGCGCGTGGGCGCCGCGCCAGAACGGCTCGAACACGCGGGCGCGGTCGGCCGCCGGCACGCCCGGGCCGCGGTCGCGCACGGCGATCGAGGCGTCCGGCGCGACCACGACGTCGACCGGCTGGCCGGCCGGCCCATGGCGCAGGCCGTTCTCGACCAGGTTGCGCAGCGCGTCCTCGAGCGCCGCGCTGTTGCCGCGGACCACCACCGGCGCCGGCGGCGCCTCGAGCGCGACGCTGCGCCCAGCGGCGATCGCGAGCGGCGCCATCTCCGCGACGACGTTGGCGGCGAGGCGGCAGAGATCGACCGACTCCGCGAGCGCGATCTGGTCGCTCTCCAGCCGCGCGATCGACAGAAGCTGCGCCACGACGCGGGCGATGCGGTCGCAGTCGGCCTTGAGCGCGCGCACGTCGCCGTCCTCGCGCATGCCGTCGAGCCGCGCGCGCAGGATCGCGAGCGGCGTGCGCAGCTGATGCGCGGCGTTGGCGGTGAACCTGCGCTGCGCCAGGAAGCCCTGGTCGAGCCGGGCCAGGGCGGCGTTGAACGCCCGCACCAGCGGCACCACCTCGCGCGGCACGTCGCGCTCGGCCAGGCGCAGGCCGGTGGTGCGCGGCGTGATCGCCTCGGCCTGGCGCGACAGCTCGGTGATCGGCCGCAAGGTGCGCCGGATCGTCACGGCGGCGACGATCAGCGTGACGATCGCCAGCGGCACGCCGACCGGCAGCACCTCTTCCGCCAGCTCGTCGAGCGCCCAGTCGACGAAGGGCCACGCCGATTCCTGCCGCACGACCACGGCCGCGCGCAGCGGCCCCCGCGGGCCCTGGCGCTCGACCACGTAGCCGACGATGCCCTTGACGGCCTGGCCCGGTCCCGGGTCGACCGCGAAGGCCATGCGGCGCGGTCCCGTTCCGGGCGGCTCCGGGATCATGTCCGCGACCGAGGCGAGGCTGCCCGCGAGCACGCGGTCGGCCGCGACGTCGAGCACGACGTGCCCGAGATGCGGCCGGGCAAGCTCGGCCGTCAGCGCGGGGTCCGGCGCGAACGTCCAGGACCCGTCCGATGCGAGCGCGGCACGCGCCGCCAGCCGGTCGGCCAGCGCGCCCATGTCGTCGTGGATCTCGATCGTCGGGTGCCGCCACGCCAGCACGAGGAACAGGATGCAGGAACCGACGAGCGCGCCGGCGAAGACCGCCAGCAGCCGCCGGACCAGGAGATGCGCCAGCGAAGGCTGGTGCAGGCTCACGCGGCGCCGCGCTCGCCGCCCGCGCCGATCATGTAGCCGACGCCGCGCACGGCGTGGATCGCGGTCTCGGCGCCGGCCTCGGCCAGGCGGCGGCGCAGTCGCGAGATGTTGGCGTCCATCGCGTTCGAGCCGATCTCCTCGCCGAGCGCATAGACGCTCTGCTCCAGGAGCGCGCGCGCCACCACGCGACCGGCGCGGCGCATCAGCATCTCGAGGATCGCCAGCTCCTTGCGCGGCACCGGCACGGTGCGGCCCGAGACGGCGACCGAGCCGGTCGCGGGATCGAGCTCGAGATTGGCGAAGGCGAGCCGCACCGCCAGCGCCTCGGGCGGGCGCCGCAGCACCGCGCGCAGGCGCGCCACCAGCTCCTCGGTCGCGAACGGCTTCACCACGTAGTCGTCCGCGCCGAGATTGAGGCCGGCGACGCGATCGTCGACGCCGTCGCGCGCCGTCACGGCGATGATCGGCGTGCGGTCGCGCCGCTCGCGCAGGCGCTTCAAGAGCTCGATGCCGTCGCCGTCCGGCAGCATCAGGTCGAGGAGCACGGCATCGAAGCTGGTCGCCGCCAGCGCGGCCTCCGCCTCCTCGATCGTGCCGGCGGCGTCCGCGGCGAAGCCGGCGGCCTCGAGGTTGCGCCGGACGAGCGCGCGCAGCGTCGAATCGTCCTCGATCAGCAGAATGTGCATTGCGCGCGTACCGTAGCGCGCGCGGGCTAGAAGCGGAAGCCGAGTTGCAGCCCGCCGCCGCCGGCCACCGGCAAGGCTGCGGCCGTGACGTCGCCCTGCTCGCGGAAGGGGCTGAAATGCGCCACCAGCATGCCGATGGCGTAGCCCAGCCCGGCGCCCGCCACCACGTCGCTGGCCCAATGCGCGTTGTCGTTCAGCCGCGACCAGGCGACGAGGCCGGCGAGGCCGTAGGCGACCGGGCCGACCCAGACGACGTCGTGGTATTGCTCGTTGATCACGGTGGCGGCGACGAAGGCATTGGCGACGTGGCCCGAGGGAAACGACTTGCCGCTGCCGCCCGGCCCCTCGAACAGCGTGTGGTCGTCGGTGTAGCCAGGGCGCTGCCGGCCGGCCAGGTCCTTGATGCCCTCGGTCGCGCCCGCCGTCAGCGCCCAGCCCTGCACCACCAGCAGGGCGGTCTCGCGCAGGCGGCGATCGCCGACCGCGTAGCCGGCGGCGTAGGCGACGGCGGACCCGGCGAGGATGGTCTTGTAGTCGCCCAGGCGATAGCCGACCGCGGCGATGTCGTCGCTGACATGGCTGCGGTTGTGACGAAAGAAGCGGCGCAAGTCCTCGTCGGCCAGGAACGCCCCGCCGGCCGCGACGACGAAGGCGCCGGCCTTGATCCAATCGCCCGTATCGAAGCGGCCCGGCGCCGTGAAGAAGCGCGGAATGGCGAGCGGATAGCCGAGCCAGTAGTCGGCATTGAGCAGCGGCTCGCCCTCCGCTCCGCCGGCGTCGTCCGGTGCGCCGGCGTCGGCACGCTGCGCCGCGCCCGGGGCATAGTCGGCGTGAAGCTCGGTGACGTCATCGATGTCGGCCGGCGGGAAGACCGCGCGCGGCGGCGACTCCAATCCGCCGCCCGCGGCCCACGCGGCCGGCTCCGCGGCCAGGGCAGGGCGCAGCAGGCACAGGGCCGCGAGCAGCGCGACGACGGCGAGCGATTTCTGGCGCATGGACGGGCCCGGGCCGGCTCCCCTTGGCGGAAGGCGGCCGGATGGTGGTCGCGCGGGCTGACGGCAACATTACGCGAATGGGGCGGCAATCGGTCGCGCCGCGCGGGATCGCCCTCGACAGGCGGCCGGCGCCGCGCCACCATTGCGCTGCGGCATTACGCGAGGCGCGATCCGGCATGACGATGCATTCGGCGGTGACGGCCGCCACATCCGCCGCGACGGGTGCGGCGCTCGACGCCGCCGCCATCGCCGATCACGTGGCGGCGCGGATCGACGCGGCGGCGCTCGAGACACGGCCCTTCGACCACGTCTATGTGCGCGACGTCCTGCCGGCGGAAGTCTACCGACGTGCGCTCGCGCTGCGGCCGGCAGACGGCCTCTACCGCGAGTTGCGCAAGCGCGACTCGCTGCGCCCGGACGGACACAGCCCGCGGCTCAAGTTCGAGCTGCTGCCCGAGTTCCTCGCGCGCCTGCCGGGCGAGCAGCAAGCGTTCTGGGGCGAACTGACCGTCGCGCTCGCCTCCGACGCGGTCCAGCGCGCCTTCCGGCGCAAGTTCGCGGCGGCGCTGAAGCGGCGCTTCGGCGACGCGGCCGGGACGGTCGGTCTCTATCCGATCCCGATGCTGCTGCGCGACGAGCCCGGATACCGCATCTCGATCCATTCCGACACGCCGCGCAAGGGCATCACCGTGCAGCTCTACCTGCCGCAGGACGAGCGCCAGGCGCATCTCGGCACGATCTTCCACGCAGCCGGGCCCGACGGCCGGCTCCACGAGGCGACGCGCATGAAGTTCCTGCCCAACAGCCTGTACGCCTTTCCGGTCGCGCCGACGAGCTTCCACAGCCTGGACGACGTGACCGCGGCGGACGGCGTGCGGCACAGCCTGATGCTGACCTACTACGTCGAGCAGGGCTGGCTCGACACCGTGCGCCGGCACGGCAAGCGCGTGCTCAACGCGCTGGCGGACCGGGCGCGCGCGGCGGCGCGCCCGTCCACGTGAGGCTCAGTAGCGGTAGTACTCGGGCTTGAACGGCCCTTCCTGCTTCACGCCGATATACTGCGCCTGCTTGTCGGTCAGCCTGGTCAGCTTCGCGCCGACCTTGGCGAGGTGCAGCGTGGCGACCATCTCGTCCAGGTGCTTCGGCAGCACGTAGACCTTGCGCTCGTACTTGGTGTGGTTGTTCCACAGCTCGATCTGCGCCAGCACCTGGTTGGTGAACGACGCGCTCATCACGAAGCTCGGATGGCCGGTGGCGCAGCCGAGGTTCACCAGCCGCCCCTTGGCCAGCACGATCAGCCGCTTGCCGTCGGGGAAGATCACCTCGTCGACCTGCGGCTTGACCTCTTCCCACTTCATGTTCTTCAGCGAGTCGATCTGGATCTCGCTGTCGAAGTGGCCGATGTTGCACACGATCGCGCGGTCCTTCATCGCCCGCATGTGGTCGAGCGTGACGACGTCGACGTTGCCGGTGGCGGTGACGAAGATGTCGCCCTGGGGTGCTGCGTCCTCCATGGTCACGACCTGGTAGCCTTCCATCGCCGCCTGCAGCGCGCAGATCGGGTCGATCTCGGTCACCATCACGCGCGCGCCCTGGCTGCGCAGCGATTCGGCGCAGCCCTTGCCGACGTCGCCGTAGCCGGCGACGACCGCGATCTTGCCGGCGATCATCACGTCGGTGGCGCGCCGGACGCCGTCGACCAGGCTCTCGCGGCAGCCGTAGAGGTTGTCGAACTTCGACTTGGTGACGGAGTCGTTCACGTTGATGGCCGGGCAGGCGAGCTTGCCGGCCTTCTCCATCTCGTAGAGCCGATGCACGCCGGTCGTGGTCTCCTCCGACAGGCCGCGCACGTGCTCCATCAGCTTGGCGTACTTGCCGTGCATCATCAGCGTCAGGTCGCCGCCGTCGTCCAGCAGCATGTTGGGCGTCCAGCCCTTCGGCCCCTCGATGGTCTGCTCGACGCACCAGTCGTATTCCTCCAGCGTTTCGCCCTTCCAGGCGAACACCGGGACGCCGGCGGCGGCGATCGCCGCGGCGGCGTGGTCCTGGGTCGAATAGATGTTGCAGCTCGACCAGCGCACCTCGGCGCCGAGCTTCGCCAGGGTCTCGATCAGCACCGCGGTCTGGATCGTCATGTGCAGGCAGCCGGCGATGCGGGCGCCCTTCAGCGGCTTCTGGCCGCCGAACTTCTCGCGCAGCGCCATCAGCCCCGGCATCTCGGTCTCGGCGATGTTGATCTCGCGCCGGCCCCAGTCCGCCAGCTTGATGTCCTTGACCTTGTAGTCGTGGTGCTTGGCGCTCATGGCTCGTTCCGCTGCGTTGAAGGGAAGGCCGGCCGTATACCAGCCGCCCCCGGGAGTTGCAAGCATAAAGATATCTTTATGTAAGCATATGCGTCGATCCGGTCATCGTCCTTCGACAAGCTCGGGACGAGGTAACGCCAAGCAACAAGACAAAAAATATCCTCGCCCCGAACTTGTCGAAGGACGAGCTTCCGCCTTCACGCGCCGTCGTTGAACTCGTCCAGCAGCGCCGCGATCCGCACGGGGTCGGCCTGCTCCATGATGCTGCGGGCGCGCCTTACGGCGGCGTCGAGGTCGAGCGCGCGCAGGCGCTGCTTCACGCGCGGCAGGTGGATCGGCGACATCGACAGGTCGCGGATGCCGAGGCCCAGCAGCAGCGGCGTGAAGCGCGGGTCGCCGGCCATCTCGCCGCAGACCGAGACCGGGATGCGCGCGCGCAGCGCCGCCTCGATCGAGAACTGGATCAGGCGCAGCACGGCCGGGTGCAGCGGGTTGTAGAGATGCGCCACCTGCTCGTCGCTGCGGTCGATCGCCAGCGTGTACTGGGTGAGGTCGTTGGTGCCGAGCGCGAAGAAATCCGCGACGAGCGCCAGCGAGTCGGCCGAGAGCGCGGCGCCCGGCACCTCGATCATGGCGCCGAGCGGCGGCGGCTCCTCGGCGAAGCGCGCGCCGCGGCGCTTCAGGCGCCGGGTGACGCTCTTCAGGACCGTGCGCACCTCGCGGATCTCGGCGGTCGAGGTGATCAGCGGCAGAAGGATGCGCACCGGCCCGTGCGCCCCGGCGCGCAGGATGGCGGCGAGCTGCGTTTCCAGGAGCTCGCGCCGGACCAGCGACAGGCGGATCGCGCGCAGGCCGAGCGCCGGGTTCGGCGTCGACGCGCCGTCGGCCTCGGCGCCGTTCAAGAGCTTGTCGTTGCCGATGTCGAGCGTGCGGATCGTGACCGGCTTGCCGCCCATGCCGCGCACGATGTCGCGCAGCATGCGGTACTGCTCCTCCTCGTCCGGCAGCTCGTCGCGGTTCATGAACAGGAACTCGGTGCGTAGCAGCCCGATGCCCTCGGCGGCGGCGGCGACCGCGAGGTCGACCTCGACCGGCAGCTCGACGTTGGCCTCGAGCGTCACCGGCGTGCCGTCGCGCGTGACGCTGGGCAGCTTGGCGACGCGCTGCAGCTGGCGCTGCTCCTGGCGCAGAGCCTCCTGGCGCTGGCGCGCGCGCTCGATCGTCGCCGGGGTGGGTGATGCCGTCACCTCGCCGCGCACGCCGTCGACGATCACCATCTCGCCCTGGCGGATCTCGCCGATCAGCCCCGAGACGCCGACGACGGCCGGCAATCCCAGCGAGCGCGCCATGATCGCGGTATGGCCCTCGGGGCCGCCGAGCACGGTGGCGAAGCCCGCGACCAGCTTGGGGTCGAGCAAGGCCGTGTCGGCCGGGGTCAGGTCCTCCGCGATCAGGACCGCGCCTTCCGGCACCTGGCTCAGCTTCTGGAAGGGCGTGCGCGTGAGCAGGCGGATCAGCCGCTCGCCGACCTCGCGGATGTCCTCGCCGCGGCCGGCGAGATACGCGTCGTCCATCTTGGCGAAGCTGTCGAGGATCGCGTCGATCTCGGCCTGCACCGCGCGCTCGGCGTTGATGCGCTGGCTCATGATGCGCTGCTCGACGCCGCGCACCAGGCGCGAGCCTGCCAGCATCTGCAGATAGGCGTCGAGCAGGTATCCGACCTCCTCGGCGGCCGATCCGTGCAGCGCGCTCGACTTGGTCTTGAGCTTGGTGAGCTGTTTG
>JAKLKW010000051.1 GCA_023150455.1 Alphaproteobacteria bacterium
GGCGTAGAGCCCGTCGGCGACGAGGTCGCGCGGCAGCGCGGCGATCGCGTCGGCCAGGTCCTGGCTGCGCCCGGCGTGGTATTGCAGCCGGCAGGTCGCGCGCGACGGACCGGTGCCGCGCAGGTTGAGGCGGACCACGGGATGGCCGGCGCCAAGCAGATGCGCGGCGCTGGCGCGGATATACGAGCTGTCCTCGCAGCCGGTCAGCCCGTGGATCAGCAGCACCGGCGCGCGCCGCGCCCGCGCCCCCGACCGAGCCTCCGGCCGGTGCAGCGACCCCGCCAGCCGGTCGCCGCTGCCGTCGTCCATCGCCAGCAGCAGGCGCTCGGCCGGCCAGCGCGACAAGTCGGTGACGTCGCCTCTCGCGGTCAGCACCAGGAAGTTGCGCAGCGTCTGCAGGTCGCCGCCGATCCACGGGAAGCGCGGGCGGAACCCGGTCCCGTCGGTCGCGGCGAGCGGCGCCGCCACCGTGGTCATCGCGCCTCGCCCAACAGCCAGTCGCGCACGACCGCGATCTGCGCCGCGTCCATCAGCGCCGGCGCGTGGCCGCATCCGGCGAACTCGACCACGGTGGCGCCGGGGCCGCGATGCTTCATCTCCTCGGCGGTCGCCTGCGGCAGCACGTCCGACTCCGCGCCGCGCAGCACCAGCACGGGGCAGCGCACCTTGTCCCACACCGACCACAGGTCGATGTCGTGGAGCGCCGCGCCGAACACCTTGGCGATGGCCGGGTCGTAGGCCATGCCGTACTGGCCGCCGCCGACCGCGCGCACGCTGCGCTCGGTGAAGCGGCGCCACTCGTCGTCGCTCCTGAGCCCGAACGTTCCCGCGCTCTTGCGCAGCGCGGCCTCGGCGTCCGCCAGCGTGGCGAAGCGCGGGTCCTTGCCGACATAGCTCGCGATGCGCTCGAGCCCGGCCTTGGGGATGAACGGGCCGATGTCGTTCACGACCAGGCGGCGGACCGGCGAGTTGGCCTGGGCCGCCATCATCATGCCGATCAGCCCGCCCATCGACGTGCCGACCCAGTCGACGCGCGCGGCGCCCGCGCGCGCGACCAGCGCCGTCATGTCGTTGAGGTATTGCGGGTAGCCGTACTGCGCCGGGTCGGCCAGGCGGTCGCTGTCGCCGCGGCCGACCACGTCGGGGCAGAGCACGCGCCAGTGCTGCTGCAGCGCCTGGGCCAGCTCGTCGAAGTCGCGCCCGTTGCGCGTGAGCCCGTGCACGCAGACGCACACGCGCGGATTGCCCGGCAGGCCCCATTCGACATAGGCGATGCGATGGAAGCCGCCCGGCCCCAGCCCGAGATAGCGATGCGGTGTCATCATGGCTTAGGGCCCGGATCCCATTGGCTGGCTCCCCTGCGGCAATGCCGCGTGTCCCGGCGCCGCGCCCGTGCTAGAAGCGCGCCGGCCCGAAGGATGCCGCGAGGCGCGGGCCGCCACAAGACGAGACCGGGAACCCGAGCGATGCCGGCGAGCAGGCCGACGCCATGACCGCGCAAGAGATCGCCCTGCCCCAGCCCGCGGACGCGCGGCTGCACCTGATCGGCGCCGCCTTCGCCATGGCGGGCGCGCTGGCGTGGAGCGTCGGCGCGCTCCTGATCCGCATGGTCGAGGTCGACGCCTGGACGCTGCTGTTCTGGCGCTCGGCCTCGGTCACGCTGGGTGCCGCGCTCTACATCGCGGCGGTCAACCGCGGCGGGCTCGTCCGCGCGCTCCAGCGCGCCGGCTGGCCCATGGTGCTCGCCGGGCTGCTGATGGCCGTGTCGATGTGCCTCTACGTCAACTCGATCACGCGCACCAGCGTCGCCAACACGCTGATCCTGCTCGCGACCAACCCGTTCATGGCGGCGATCCTCGCCTGGGTGCTGCTGGGCGAGCGCGTGTCGGCGCGCACCTGGGCTGCGATGGCGGTGGCGCTGGTCGGCATGCTGGCGATGCTCGGCGATTCGATCGGCGGCGGCAGCTGGTTCGGCGACCTGCTGGCGCTCGGCTGCGCCGCCAGCTTCGCCCTCGTGATGGTCGTGCTGCGGCGCTACAAGAACCAGGACAACATCCCGCAGGTCTTCATGGCGGGCCTGTGGGCCGTCGTGCTGACCCTGCCGGTCGCCGCGCCCGCCGCGGCCAGCCTGCGCGACATCCTGCTCTGCGCCGTCATGGGCGTGTTCTCGATCGGGCTCGGCATGCTGCTGTTCGTCAAGGGCCTGCGCCACATCTCCGCCGCCGAGGCCGGGCTCCTGAGCCTGCTCGAGAGCATCCTGGCGCCGATCTGGGTGTGGCTCGCGATCGGCGAGCAGCCGCGCCCGCTGGCGCTCCTGGGCGGCGCCATCGTGCTGGGGTCCGTTGCGGCGCACGCCGCGCTGCACGCGCGGGCGGGCGGCGGGCGATGACGCGCAGCAGCCGGCGCGAGGTATTGCGCCGCGCCGGCGCCGCCGCGGCGGCAAGCGTCCTGCCGGTCGCCGCCCGTGCCGCCGGGTCTCCGCGCCTGGTCCTGGACGATGAGACGGTCGCGCACGCCCGCCACGCCCTGGGCGCCGGGCCGCGCGGCGCCGAGGTTCGGCGGCGCATCGGCAGGCGCGCCGAGGAGCTGCTGGCCCTGCCGCCGAAAGAGCGTGAATACGAACCGGGCCGCGCCGTCACGCTGCCGACCAGCCGCGAGATCCTGGAGCGGGTGCACACGCTCGGCACGATGCATTTCGTGACCGGCGATCCGCGCCTGGCCGCGCGCGCCGTCGCCGAGATTGCGGCCGCCTGCGAGCATCCCGACTGGAACCCGGCGCATTTCCTCGACACGGCCGAGATGGCGCACGCCGTCGCCCTCGGCCTCGACTGGTTCGGCCCGGCGATGGCGCCGGCGGCGCGCGCCCGCGTGGTCGAGGCGCTCCGGCACAAGGCGATCCGTCCCGCCTCCGCGGAATATGCGTCCGGGGCGTTCTGGACCAAGGCGACGCACAACTGGAACATCGTATGCAACGGCGGGCTGGCGATCGCGGCGCTGGCGCTGCGGGCCGAGCCCGGCGAGGCCGGCGACGCCGCGCGGCGCCTCTTGCCCGTGGCGCTCGACTCGGTGCGCTCGGGCTTCGCCAGCTTCGCCCCCGACGGCGGCTGGATCGAGGGCCCCGCCTATTGGGACTACGCGACGCGCTATGCCGTCTACCTGCTCGCCGCGCTCGAGTCGGCCGGCATCGGCGACCGGGGCCTCGGCGCGGCGCCGGGCCTGGCCGAGACCGGGCGCTTCTTCCTCCACCTGAGCGGCCCGAGCGGGAAGCTGTTCAACTTCGCCGACAGCGCCGAGACGATCCGACGCTCGCCGCATCGCTTCTGGCTGGCGCGGCGCTTCGGCCGGCCGGGCGAGGCCGGCCACGAGCTGGCGCGCAGCGGATCGTGGCGCGGTTTGCATGCCGCTTGGTTCCCCGAGCACACCGCAACGCCGGCGGAAACGGGCGAGCCGCTCGACGCGCACTTCAAGGCCGCGCGCGTCGCCACCTTCCGCTCGTCCTGGGACGATCCGCAGGCGCTTTACCTTGCGTGCAAGGGCGGCAGCAACGCGGCCAATCACGCGCATCTCGACCTCGGCACCTTCGTGCTCGACCACGGCGGCGAGCGCTTCGCCTGCGACCTGGGGCCCGACGACTACGCCCTGCCCGACTATTTCAGCCGGGCGCAGCGCTTCGCGTATCTGCGCAACGCCAGCGCCGGCCACAACCTGTTGCTGGTCGACGGCGCCAACCAGGCGCTTGAAGCCGAGGCGCCGATCATCCTGTTCCGCTCGACGCCCGGCTTCGCCGGCGCGGTCGTGGCGCTCGACGCCACGTATCCGCAGCTCGCGCATCGGCGCGGATTCGCCGTGATCGACCGGCGCTGGGCGCTCGTGGTCGACGAGCTCCGCCCGTCCCGCGCGCTCGACGCCGCCTGGCAGATGCATACCCGCGCCGCCATGGCGCCGGCTGACGGGGGTGCCGTCCTGACCCTGGCCGGCGCCAGGCTTCGCCTGCATGTCCTCGCCCCCGACGGCGGCGCGCTCGCGGCCGAGCCCGCCACGGCGCGGCCGCCGCAGAACGCGAACCGGGGCGTAACGCGGCTCGCGCTGCACCTTCCCGGGATCGACCGACCCCGGCGCATCGCCGTCGCGTTCGGCCCCGCCGACGCTGTTCCGCAACGCGTCGTCGATATCGCGCATCGCGCGCTCGATCGCTGGGGCGACGCGGTGTGATTGTCGCACCCGGAGGAATCGCTGTTGCCCGGCCCGCTGAAGCCGCGGCATTGTGCGCGCCGCGAGGTTCGCATCATGTTCCGCCTCCTCACCGTGGTTGCCCTGCTCGTCGCCGGCGCGTCCGCTGCCCTTGCCCACGACTACAAGGCCGGCGCGCTGGTTATCGATCATCCCTTTGCGCGCGCGACGGCCAAGGGTGCGCGGACCGGGGCGGCCTACATGACGATCGCGAACACCGGGTCGGAAGCTGACCGTCTGGTCGGCGTCGCCTCGCCGCGTGCGGAGACGGTCGAGCTGCACACCATGGCGATGGACGGCGACATCATGCGCATGCGTCGGATCGAAGGCATCGACCTGCCGCCGGGCGCGACCGTGGCGATGAAGCCGGGTGCCGGCCCGCATGTCATGCTGATCGGCCTCAAGGGCGGGCTGGCCGCCGGCGAATCGTTCCCGCTGACGCTGCGGTTCGAGAAGGCCGGCAGCGTCGCGGTCGGCGTCGCGGTGGAGAAGCCGGGCGCGGCCGGTGAACAGCACTCACCCCACGGCCACAGTCCGGCCAAAAAGCCGTAGGACAGTCGCCGCCGCCGCGCGCTATCGAAGCCCGCGGCGTTCCGGCCTAGAATGCCGCCGGAACCCCCTCTGCAGGAGGCCCGGCCGATGCTCTTGCGTTCTCTGACGCTGCCGCTCACCCTGATGCTCGGCGCCCTGGCGCTCGGCGCGCCCGGCGCCGACGCCAAGACCTACACGCTCGGCGCCATCGTGATCGAGAACGCCGTCGCGCCGCAGACGCTGAAGGGCGCCACCGCCGGCACGGTCTACCTGACCATCCGGAACAAGGGCGCCGAGACCCGCCAGCTCGTCGGCGTCAGCACGCCGGCCGCGGCGATCGTCGAGCTGCGCCGCGCCTTCCGCGACCAGCGCGGCGTCAAGACACGGCGCATGCTGGCGCTCAACCTCGACCCGGGCGAGAAGCTGCAGATCGACCCCGAGAACGGCTTCGAGATCGCGCTGGTCGGCCTCGCCAAGCGACTCGAGGATGGCGACAGGTTCCCGCTCACGCTCGAGTTCGACCAGATCGGCAAGGTCGAGGTGACGGTCGAGGTCAAGGTGCCGGTCTATTCCGACTCGCCGCGCGTACGCGGCAAGGGCAACATGCACCTGCAATAGCGGCGACGCGGCCGGGCACCCGCGACGCGCCGGGCTGAAGCGACCATGCTGCGCGGGCTCGCCATCGTCCTCGCCCTGATCGCGGTCGCCACCGCGTCGGCGCTCGGCGGCTTCTATCTCTACCTGCGCTCGGGCCTGCCGCTGGTCGCGGGCGAGATCGCGCTCGCCGGCCTCGCCGCCCCGGTCACGGTCGGGCGCGACCCGGTCGGCGTGCCCTACATCGCCGCAAGGAGCGAGGCCGACGCCTGGTACGCGCTCGGCTTCGTCCACGCCCAGGACCGGCTCTGGCAGATGGACTTCCAGCGCCGCATCGGCGCCGGGCGCCTGTCCGAGATCATGGGGCCCGCGACGATCGGCTTCGACCGCTTCATGCGCACCCTCGGCCTCTACCGCGTGGCCGAGGCGAACCTGGCGCACTTGAGCCCGCCCGTGCGCGCGGCGCTGGACGCCTATGCCGCCGGGGTCAACGCCTTCCTCGCCACGCGCCACGGCGCCCTGCCGCCCGAGTTCCTCCTGCTGCGCTACGCGCCCGAGCCCTGGACGCCGGCCGATTCGCTGGTCTGGGGCCGCATGCTGGCGCTGCAGCTGTCCGACAACATGCGCCACGAGCTGTTGCGCGCGCGGCTCGCGCGCCGCCTGCCGCCGAAGCAGCTCGCCGATCTCTATCCCAACACCACGCGGCGCGAGGCGCCGGTCACGCTGGCGGGCGCGCTGGCGGACGATCTCTGGGCCGCGCTGCCGCACGAGGTCCTGGGCGTGGGCGCGTCCAACGAATGGGTGCTGGCCGGCCAGCACAGCGCGGGCGGCAAGCCGATCCTGGCGAACGACCCGCATCTGCGCTTCGGCATGCCGAACCTCTGGTATCTCGCGCGGCTGGAGGCGCCGGGGCTCGCGCTCACGGGCGCCACCATCCCGGGCGTGCCGTTCTTCGTGCTCGGGCACAACGGGCGCGTCGCCTGGGGCATGACGACGACCCACAGCGACACGCAGGACGTCTTCGTCGAGCGTCTCGACCCCGGCGACCCCGAGCGCTATCTCGTGCCCGCGGGCAGCGCGGCGTTCGCCGCGCGTGCCGAGACGATCCTGGTGCGCGGCGGGGAGCCGGTCGAGCTGGTCGTGCGCGAGACGCGCCACGGCCCCGTCGTCACCGACGTGCTGGGCGGCGCGCGCGAGGTCGCCGGCGGCGGCGGGCAGCAGGTGCTGGCGCTGGCCTTCACCGGCCTGGCGCCGGACGACCGCACGGCCGAGGCCCTCTACCGCCTGAACCGGGCGCAGGACTGGGAGAGCTTCCTCGCCGCGCTCGCCGATTTCCACAGCCCGCAGCAGAACGTCGCCTACGCCGACACCGCCGGCAACATCGGCTTCGCCGTCGCCGGACGCACGCCGGTGCGCCGGCACGGCGACGGGCGCCTGCCGGCGCCGGGCTGGAGCGGCGAGTACGACTGGACCGGCTGGCTGCCGGCGGAAGCGCTGCCGCGCGCCTTCAATCCGCCGGGCGGGATCGTCGTCAACGCCAACAACAAGCCGGGCCCGGACTCCACGACCGCGCCGCTCGGCAGCGACTGGGACCACACCTACCGCGCGCGCCGCATCCTCGACCTCTTGTCGGTCGAGCCGCGCCAGAGCGTCGAGTCGGCCGCCGCCATGCAGATGGACGCCGTGTCGCTCGCCGCGCGCGACCTGTTGCCCTTCCTCGTGCAGGTCGAGCCGCACGACGACCGCGGGCGGCGCGCCATCCTGCTGCTCAAGAGCTGGGACGGCCGCATGGACCGCCGCCGCGCCGAGCCGCTGATCTTCGCCGCCTGGCTGCGCGAGCTCAACCGCCTGCTCTACGCCGACGAGCTGGGCCCGCTGTTCCCCGACTATTGGGGCTTCCGCCCCGACGTGGTCGAACTGATGCTGACGCAGCGCCGGGAATGGTGCGACGACGTGACGACGCCGGCGCGCGAGACCTGCGAGGAGCGCATCGCCACCGCGCTCGACCGCGCGCTCGCCTGGATCCAGCGCCATCACGGGCGCAGCCCCGGCGAATGGCGCTGGGGCGACGCGCACCAGGCGACCTTCTCGCATCCCGTGCTCGGCAAGCTGTGGCTGGTCCGGCGCTGGTCGGACCTCGTGCTCCCCAGCGACGGCGACGCCTTCACCATCAACCGGGGCCTCGGCGCGATCGGCGACGACGACGAGCCGTTCGCGCATCTGCACGGCGCCAGCTTCCGCGCGGTCTACGACCTCGCCGACCTCGACAATTCGCGCTTCATGCAGCCGACCGGGCAGTCCGGCCATCCGCTCTCGTCGCACTACAGCGACCTGGGCCGGCGCTGGCGCGATGGACGGACGGTCCGCATCCCGGCGCAGTACCAGCCCGGCCCGCGCGAGAAGGCCAGCGTGCTGACGCTGAAGCCCGCGCCGTGAATCCGACGGGGAACGAGCCCGTGAGCGTCGCGCTCGCCGACATCCAGCGTGCCGCCGCCCTGATCGCCGGCGCGGTCGTGCGCACGCCCGCCGTGCCCGCCTCGCGCCTGTCGCATCTCGCCGGCGCCGCGCTCACGCTCAAGCTCGAGAACCTGCAGGACATCGGCTCGTTCAAGCAGCGCGGCGCGCTGGTGAAGCTCAAGAGCCTGCCGCCGGACCAGGCGAAGCGCGGCGTCATCGCCATGTCGGCCGGCAACCACGCGCAGGGCGTCGCCTACCACGCCCAGCGCCTCGGCATGCCGGCGACCATCGTGATGCCCGAGGGCACGCCCTTCGGCAAGATCGAGCGCACGTCCGCCTTCGGCGCGCGCGTCATCCTGCACGGTGACGGGCTCGACCAGGCCGGCGCCTTCGCCGCCGAGCTGGCGGCGAAGGAAAAGCTCGCCTTCGTGCATCCCTACGACGATCCGCTGATCGTCGCCGGCCAGGGCACCGTCGCGCTCGAGCTCCTGGCGGACGTGCCGGAGCTCGACTGCATCGTCGTGCCGATCGGCGGCGGCGGCATCATCTCGGGCATCGCCATCGCCGCCAAGGCGCTCAAGCCCGGGATCGAGATCGTCGGCGTGCAGGCCGCGCTCTATCCCGCCATGGTGCAGGCGCTGCGCGGCGAAAAGCCGAGCAGCGGCGGCGAGACCATCGCCGAGGGCATCGCGGTCAAGAGCCCGGGCAAGCTGACGCTCGAGATCGTGCGCCGCCTGGTCGACGACATCCTGCTGGTCGACGAGCCGGCGCTGGAGCAGGCCGTGATGCTGTTCGTCGAGGAGGCGAAGCAGGTGGTCGAGGGCGCCGGCGCGGCCGGGCTCGCCGCCGTGCTGGCCCACCGCCGGCGCTTCGCCGGCCGCAAGGTGGCGCTGGTGGTCTGCGGCGGCAACATCGACTCGCGCCTGCTCGGCTCGGTCCTGATGCGCGGCCTCGTGCGCGAGGGCCGCGTCGCCAGCTTGCGCATCGACATCACCGACCGCCCCGGCACGCTGGCGCAGGTCGCCGGCCTGATCGGCGCCACCGGCGGCAACATCATCGAGATCCACCACCAGCGCCTGTTCCGCGACGTGCCCGCCAAGCGCGCCGAGCTCGACGCCGTGGTCGAGACCCGCAACGCCCAGCACGTGCGCGAGATCGTCGACCGCCTGCGCGCCGCCGGCTTCAAGGCGCGCGTGCTGGGCACGACGGCGGCGGGATAGAAGCGGGCGAGGGACCGGGACTTGAAGCGGCCGAGACTCGCCTTTCACGGCGCCGCCGGCGGCGTGACCGGCTCGTGCTTCCGCCTCGCCTTCGCCGGCACGCAGGTCCTGGTCGACTGCGGCCTGTTCCAGGGGGCGAAATCGGAGAAGGAGCTCAACTACCGGCCGTTTCCGTTCACGCCGCGCTCGATCGACGCCGCCATCCTCACGCATGCCCATGTCGACCACAGCGGCCTGGTCCCGAAGCTGGTGAAATCGGGGTTCGCCGGGCCGATCCACGCGGCGAAGGCGACCGTCGACCTCTGCTCCGCGATCCTGCCGGACACGGGCTACGTCCAGGAAACCGAGGTCCGCCAGCTCAACCGCCGCAACCTGGCGAAGGGCCGCGAAGCCGTCGAGCCGATCTACACCGCGGAGGACGCCGTCGCGTGCCTCACGCGGTTCCGGCCGGTCGACTACGGCGCCTGGTTCCAGGTCGCGGTCGGCATCCGCGCGCGGCTGTGGAACGCCGGGCATCTGCTCGGATCGTCGTCGCTCGAGGTCGAGCTGGCCGAGGCGCGCGGCCCCGGCCGTCCGATGCGGCTGCTGTTCTCCGGCGATATCGGGCCGACCCACAAGCTTTTCCACGAGGACCCGGAAGCGCCCAGCGACGTGGACTACCTGGTCTGCGAGTCGACCTATGGCGGCACGGACCGGGTCGATGCGAGCGCCGACCAGCGCCGCCGCGCGCTGCGCGACGTGGTCCGGGCGGCGGACCATGCCGATGGGGCCCTGCTGATCCCGTCCTTCGCCGTCGAGCGGACGCAGGAGCTGCTGATCGACCTGTACCTGCTGATGCGCTCCAAGGAGCTGCCCTGGGTCCCGATCTTCATCGACTCGCCGCTGGCGACGAAGGCCAGCGCCGTCTTCGACGCCCACGCCGCCGACCTGCGCCAGGGCGAGCTCCTGCGCGAGACCTTCCGCTCGCGCCATGTCCACTTCACCGAGAGCGTCGAGCAGAGCAAGGCGATCGGCCGCACCCACGGGTTCCACATCGTCATCGCCGGCAGCGGGATGTGCGAGGCCGGCCGCATCCGGCACCACCTCAAGGACTGGCTGTGGCGCGACGAGGCGACCGTCCTTCTGGTCGGCTATCAGGCCCAGGGCACCTTGGGGCGGATCCTGCAGGACGGCGCCGCGCGCGTGCGCATCCAGGACGAGGAGATCGCGGTGCGCGCCCGCATCCGCTCGCTCGACCTCTATTCCGGGCATGCCGACGCGCCCGAGCTGTCGGCGTGGATCGAGAAGCGCCGGCCCATTCGCCTCGGCCTGTTCCTGGTCCACGGCGAGGCGGCCGCCGTCGAGGCGCTGAAGCTCCGGGTCGCGCCGGTCCTGCCCGGCGTGGAGACGATCGTGCCGGCGCTGGACAGCGCCTACGAGCTGACCGGCTCGGGCGCGCGCGAGCTCGGCAAGACCAAGCCGCCGCGCCTGCCGGCCGGCATGCCCGGACACATGGACTGGCACAACGACCTGACCCGGCTCGTGCTCGACATCACGTCCGCGATCGACAAGGCGGCGGACGAACGGTCGCGAAACGTGATCATCCGCCGCATCCGGCGCGCGCTGGAGCCGGAGGAGGTCGAGCGCGGCGCTTCGCGGCGGCGGTAGCGGCGGGGCCGGCGGCCGGGCGTCGCCGGCGCCGGCCCGCGTCCGCCCTACCCCGTCCCGTTCCACCACCCGTTCAAGAGCCCGCTGCCGGTCCACAGCAGCCACAAGAGGCCCAGGTTCCACACCACGCCCAGCCAGGTCATGATCAGGCCGAGCAGCGTGGCGAAGCCGTCGCGCTCGATCAGCGCGACCGCCAGCACCATGAGTCCGACCGCCATCGGCAGGTTGCCGAACGGCACCGGCAGCGACAGGAACAGCGCGGCGACGACGATCCACGAGCCGATCATCCGCTCGCCGTAGTGCGAGGTGATCTGCAGCATGCGCGGCCGCACCACGGCCTCGAGCCGCTTGAGCCAGGGCATCGCGCGCCCGACCAGGGCGCGGAACCGGTCGCGCGGCAGCGACTTGCGCCGGGCCCACACGGGCAGGCGCGGCTCGACCGCGCCCAACGCAAGCTGCAGCGCGATCAGCGCCAGCGGCAGCCCGGTGACGGTGGAGAGCCCGGGCATGGCCGGGCCGGGAACGGCGTTGGGCAGCGCCAGCAGCAGGATCAGCAGCGCGAAGCCGCGCTCGCGCAACAAGTCGAGCAGCTCGCCGAGCGTGACGCGCGGCGCGGCGCCCGCGGCCAGCTCGGCTAAGAGCGTGGAAATCTTGGCTTCTTCGGCTTCCTGCGGCCCGCCCGGGGACCCGGTCGACGTCCGCCGGTCCGCCGGCCCGCCCGCCCGGTCGGTCATGTTGGATCGGTCATGCGTTGAGCCATCGTTAACGATCGGCCTGTATCCATATCGCAACGCGGCGAGGCGCGATAGCCCGCCGGGAAACCGCCCGGCAGGTCCATTGGCCGTGCCGGGGCGCGACAGGGTTTAGGCAACGTTAACCAATGCGGCGGACGATACCCGGTCCGCATTGAGGGGTCCGGCAGGTAGAGATGTTCGTCATCGTCGGGTCGGTGGTCGTCGTCGTCTGCGTCATCGGTGGCTACATGGCCATGGGTGGCAAGATCGGCGTGCTGTGGCAGCCCTTCGAGTTCGTCATCATCTTCGGCGCCGCCGCCGGCGCGCTCGTCGTCGGCAACTCCAAGCAGGTGATCACCGGGGTCATCGGCGGCCTCACGCACGTGATGAAGGGCGCCAAGTACGGCAAGGACGACTATCTCGAGCTGCTGTCGATGCTGTACCAGACCTTCAAGCTGGCGAAGACCAAGGGCATGCTCGCGCTCGAGCAGCACGTGGAGAAGCCGGAAGAGAGCACGCTGTTCCAGCGGTTCCCCAAGTTCTACGCCAACAAGGACGCGGTGGTCTTCTTCTGCGACTACCTGCGCATGCTCACCCTCGGCACCGACAATCCGCACGAGCTCGAGGCGCTGATCGACGAGGAGCTCGAGGTCAAGCACCACGAGCACCACGCCGTCGCGCACGCCGTGCAGACCATGGCCGACGGCATGCCGGCGCTCGGCATCGTCGCGGCGGTGCTCGGCGTGATCAAGACCATGGGCTCGATCACCGAGCCGCCCGAGGTGCTGGGCCGGCTGATCGGCGGCGCGCTGGTCGGCACGTTCCTCGGCGTGTTCCTGTCCTACGGCTTCGTCGGCCCGATCGCCCAGTCGCTGAAGCAGATCTTCGACGCCGAGCACAAGTACTACCTCTGCATGAAGGTCGGGCTGCTGGCCCACCTGCAGGGCTACGCGCCGGCGGTTTCGGTCGAGTTCGCGCGCAAGGCGCTGCTGTCGCACGTGCGGCCGACCTTCTACGAGGTGGAGCAGGCGGTCCAGAACCAGCCCACGGGCTGAAGCCGGGAGCCTCAAAGAGCCCATGGCCGACAAGGAGCAGCACGCGACCATCATCATCCGCAAGAAGAAGGGCGGCGGCGAGGCGCATCACGGCGGCGCCTGGAAGGTCGCCTATGCCGACTTCGTCACCGCGATGATGGCGTTCTTCCTGCTGCTGTGGCTCTTGAACGCGACCACGACCGAGCAGAAGCTCGGCATCTCCAACTACTTCGATCCGTTCGGCGCGGTGAAGAGCCAGGGCGGCGGCACCGGCGTGCTGGGCGGCACCTCGCCCACCGAGCAGGGCTCGCAGAAGGCCGCCGCGGCGCCGATCGCCATCGTCATGCCGCTCAGCGTCAACCCGCCGCCCACCGCCGGCGAGGCGACCGAGATCGACGGCGAGCCGGTCGGCAAGAAGGACGAGCCGCGCCAGGGCGAGGAATCGATCGAGGCCCAGGTCGCCAAGAAGGAGCAGGCGGAGTTCGAGAAGGCCGAGGCCCAGCTTCGCGCGGCGCTGCAGAACCGGCCCGAGTTCAAGGACCTGGCCGACAGCCTCTTGATCGACCAGACGCCCGAGGGCCTGCGCATCCAGCTGGTCGACCAGGACAAGCTGTCGATGTTCAACAAGGGCAGCTCGCGCCTGCTCGAGCATGCGCAGAAGCTCCTCGGCCAGGTGGCGTCGGTCGTCAAGTCGCTGCCCAACAAGATCACCATCACCGGCCACACCGACGGCCTGCCCTATGCCGGCGTCGGCGGCTACACGAACTGGGAGCTGTCGGCCGACCGCGCCAACGCCAGCCGCAAGACGCTGATCGAGAACGGGCTGGCGTCCGACCGCATCACCTCGGTCGTGGGCAAGGCCGACCGCGACCACCTCTACCCCAAAGAGCCGAACTCCCCGCGCAACCGGCGCATCAGCATCGTGCTGCTGCGCGAGGCGCCGCTGGTCGCCCGAGGCGCGGGCCCCGCCCCGCTCAAGGCCGCCGACGCGCCGCCGCCGGCGCAGCCCGAGAAGAAGACCGCCAACGCCATCGATCCGCAGCAGCTACCCGGCACGATGGGCCCGGCCGCGCCGCGCGTGATCGAGCCGCCGAAGCCGAAAGCGAAGCCGTAACGGCAGACGGTTACCCCGCCGGCCCGGGAAATGCGATGCCGCCGCGCCTCCGCGACCAAGCCCGGCGCGCGGGTATCGGGCACCCAAATCCGGATCGGGCGCGGACCCTGCTTGCGCGGCCGCGCGCGATGCCCGCGGACGCGGTGTCACATGCAACACGATGGTTGCACGCAGCAGCGATGGCTGCGAGCGCAAGCGCCCCTCAGGTCCGCTCGCCGCCCTGGAACGGGGCGAAGCGGACCGGGAAATAGCGCTTCTGCCGCATCGTGCCGTCCGGCTCCTTGCGCACGACGGTCAGGTATTGCGGGCCGTCGGGCGGGCCGAGCGGGATCACCATGCGGCCGCCGGGCTTGAGCTGGCGCCACAGCGGCGGCGGCACCTCGGTCGAGGATTCCTTGACCAGGATGGCGTCGTAGGGCGCGTGCTCCGGCCAGCCGGAATAGCCGTCGGCGGCGCGCAGCCGCACGCCGCGATATCCCAGCTCCGCCAATAGGCGGCGCGCCACCGTGAGCAGCGGCTCCACGATCTCGACCGAATGCACCTCGACGCCCATCTCGCTGAGGATGGCGGCGTGATAGCCGGTGTCGGTGCCGGTCTCGAACACCTTCTCGCCGGGCTTGACGTCCAAGAGATGCGTCATCAGCGCCGCGATGAAGGGCTGCGCCAGGTTCTGCCCGTGCCCCAGCGGCAGCGGCGTGTCGGCATAGGCATAGGCGCCGAGCCGCGGCGGCACGAACGCGTCGCGCGGCACCTTGCGGAACGCGGCCACCACGCGCTCGCTCAGCTTATCGACGCCGGTCGTGTCGCTGGTGAGCTCGGTAAGGCGCTCGATCAGCTCGACCATGCGGCTGCGCGCCTCGCCGTTGCCGGGGGCTTGCGCCCCGGCCGGCAGCGGCAGCGCCAGCAGCGCCGCGGCGATCAACCAGGCAGCGGCGGCCATGGCCCGGTCCTCCCGCCCGAAGCATGGCCGCTCCGCCATCGGCTTGCAATATCAACGGCTCTGCCCGATCTTTGCATCGGGGAGACGAGACGCGGGCGAGCCTGCGTGCCAGGAGTCGAGACCATGGCCCATCCCACCGTTCCCGCCCCGGCGGATCGCGTCCGACCCGGCTGGTTCGACGCCATGGCCGAGTGGCTGGACCGGCCCGAGCATTTCGAAGGCCTGGCGCTGCGGCGCACCCTCGCCTACGCCGTCGACCTCGTCCTCATCTTCCTGATCGGCTGGGCCGTGACCTTCGCCCTGGGTGCGGCGTCGCTGATCACCTTCGGCCTCGCCTCGCCGCTGTTCGCGCTGATGCCGGCGATCCCGCTCGCCTACCACACGCTGCTGATCGGCGGGCCGCGCTCGGCCACCGTCGGCATGCGCCTGTTCGACGTCGAGATGCGCGCCTGGACCGGCGAGCGGCCCGATCTCGGCCGCGCCTTCCTCGGCACGGTGCTCTTCTACGTCACCGGCACGCTGACCGGCGGGCTCATCATGCTGCTCGGCATCTTCAACCGGCGCCGCCGGCTGGCGCACGACCTCCTGACCGGCCTGGTCGCCGTGCGGGCGAGCGCGCTGCGCGAGGACCAGCAGCTCCTGCCGCCGGCGGGACGGCGCCATGCCTGACATCCGCGAACGCGCGCGCGAGTGCGACCTGCCGGCCATAAGCGAGCCGCCGCGGTTCCTGTTCCGCACGCCGCCGATGCCGTGCCCCTATCTCGCCGGACGGATCGAGCGCCACGTCTTCGCCGAGATCGCCGGCGCCGGCGCGGTCGAGGGCTACGACGTGCTGGCGCGCGCCGGCTTCCGGCGCAGCCATCGCGTCGCCTACCGGCCGTCCTGCAGCGGCTGCAGCGCCTGCGTGCCGGTCCGGGTGGTCGCCGACCTGTTCCAGCCCAGCCGCTCGCAGCGCCGGGTCGCGCGCGCCAACGTCGACCTCGTCTCGGTCGTTCAGCCGCCCGGCGCCACCGCCGAGCAGTTCCGCCTGTTCGCCCGCTACCAGCGCTCGCGCCACGGCGACGGCGAGATGGCGCGCATGGGCTTCGACGACTACCGCGCCATGATCGAGGACACCTCGATCGGCACTTCCGTCGTGGAGTTCCGGCTGGCGGACGGATTCGGCTCGGACGGAAGGCTGATGGGCGCCTGCCTGTTCGACCGCCTCGGCGACGGCCTGTCGGCCGTCTACAGCTTCTTCGATCCCGTCGAGGCCGGCCGCGGCCTCGGCACCTTCGCCGTGCTGTGGCTGGTCGAGCAGGCGCGGCGCGAGCGGCGGCGCAACGTCTATCTAGGCTACTGGATCGCCGACAGCCGCAAGATGGCGTACAAGGCCCGGTTCCAGCCGCTCGAGCAGCTGGCCGGCGGACGCTGGCAGGCCTTCACGCCGACGGGTCCGCTCCGGCGCTGATCGCACCGGCAAGCGGCGCCACGCTCCCGCGCGGCGCAACGTCGGCTGCCCAAACAAGCGGCACGGCAAGGGTCCCCCCTCCCGGCATTACGTGCGCCGGCATTGCGTGTTGACCGACCGGCGCCGGGTCAGGTCTAATGTATGCGACAAAACCTCCGCCGGCTCTTGCACGAACGGAGGATCGGATTCCTGCAACCGAACCGGGGAGCGAATGATGGGGAAATCACTCAAGACATTCCTGCTTGCAGCGCTTGGCGCCGCCGCGGTCGGCCTTGCCGCACCGGCGGACGCGCAAGTCAAGAACCTGAAATTCCAGTCGACCTGGCCTGCCAGCCTGACCCTGCAGGACAACTTCAAGTTCTTCGCCGAGCGCGTCGACAAGCTGACCGGCGGGCAGGTGAAGATCGAAGCCCTCGCCGCGGGCCAGATCGTGCCTCCCTTCGAGATCCTGGACGCCACGCACAAGAAGGTCATCGATGGCGGCCACGGCATCGCCTACTACTGGGTCGGCAAGAACAAGGCCGCCACGCTGTTCTCGGCCACGCCCGCCGGCATCATGGGCATGGACCACATGGACTTCCTCGGCTGGATCTACGAGGGCGGCGGTCTGGACATGTGGTGGGAGTTCTACCAGAAAGAGCTCAAGCTCAACGTCGTCGCCTTCCCGATCCTGCCCGCCAGCCCGCAGGCGCTCGGCTGGTTCAAGCGGCCGATCAAGAACCTGGAAGACTTCAAGGGCATGAAATGCCGGCAGACCGGCATCGTCGCCGAGATCTACCAGCGCATGGGCATGCAGACCGTCAACATGCCGGGCGGCGAGATCGTGCCTTCGGCGCAGCGCGGCGTGATCGATTGCGCCGAATGGGTCGGCGGCGTCGAGGACCTGCGCCTCGGCCTGCCGCAGGTGTGGAAATACCACTACACGCCGGGCATGCATGAATCAGCCTCGATCGGCGAGCTGATCATCAACAGCGAGGTCTGGGCCTCGTTCACGCCGCAGCAGCAGGAAGCGGTGCGCTCGGCGGTGACCGAGACGTTCCTGCGCTGGTGGGTGAAGTGGCAGCGCCAGAACGCGGATGCGATCGAGGAGATGGTCGAGAAGCACGGCACGCAGCTGCTGCGCACGCCGCCGGCGATCCTGACCGCCTTCTTCAAGGCGTGGGACGAGATCGCCAAGGAGGAGTCGGCGAAGAACCCGTTCTTCAAGAAGGTGCTCGACTCGCAGCGCGCCTATGCCGCCAAGGTCGTGCCGGCGAAGCGCTTCATGTTCCCGCCCTACTCCTTCGCGGCGAACTACTACTTCCCAGAGAAGAAGAAGCAATAGACGTCCGAGCGGGGTCAGGGGGCGGTTCTCCGCCCCCTGACGCTTTTGCATCCGCGGAACTTGGCCCCGAATCCGCAGGGACCCCTGCATGACTGAGCCGTCGCCCGGCCTCATCGCGATGGTGCGCGCCATCGACCGCTTCACCGACGCCTCCGGCACCCTGATCGCGTGGCTGAACGTCCCGCTGGTGCTGGTCGTGTGCTACGAGATCGCGTCGCGCTACCTGTTCGACGCACCGACCATCTGGTCGTTCGACGTCACCTACATGCTCTACGGCACGATCTTCATGCTGGGCGCCGCCTATGCGCTGCACAAGGGCGCGCATATCCGCACCGACTTCTTCTTCGACCGCTGGTCGACGCGCACCAAGGGCGCCGTCGACTCGATCGCGTATCTCGTCTTCTTCTTCCCGTCGCTCATCGTCTTCCTGGTGGTGAGCTGGCAGGAGGGCTGGTACGCGCTGCAGATCTGGGAGACCTCCGAGCAGACGCCCTGGCGCCCCATCCTGTGGCCGTACAAGATGGTGGTGCCGCTGACCTGCCTGCTGCTGATCGTGCAGGGCGTCTCGGAGGCCATCAAGAGCATCTGGGCCTGGCGCACCGGCATCGAGCTCGAGCACAAGGAAAAGGTGGAGGTCTAGCGGTGACCGGCCTCGCCCTCCTCGGTCTCGTGATGCTGATCGTCATGATCGGCGCCATCTTCATCGGCTTCCCGATCAGCTTCACGCTGCTGTTCCTCGCGCTGTCGTTCGGCTATCTCGGGCTCGGCGCCACCGTGTTCGACCTCGCCTATTTCCAGGTCATCGGCCTGATGAAGGAGGAGCTGCTGGCCGCGGTGCCGCTGTTCATCTTCATGGGCTTCGTCACCGAGCAGGCCGGGCTGATGGAACGCCTGTTCCGCGCCTTCCGCGACCTCTTGGCGCCGGTGCGCGGCGCGCTGTTCGCCGTCGTGATCCTGACGGCCACCGTGTTCGCCATGGCGACCGGCATCGTCGGCGCCGCCGTCACGGTGCTCGGCATCATGGCGAGCCCGATCATGATCAAGACCGGCTACGACGCGCGCTTGGCGGCGGGCGCCATCACCGCCGGCGGCACGCTCGGCATCCTGATCCCGCCCTCGGTCATGCTGATCGTCATGGGCCCGGTGCTCGGCGTGTCGGTCGCCGATCTCTATGCCGCCGCGCTGGGACCGGGCTTCCTGCTGGCGTCGCTCTACCTCGCCTATCTCATGGGCCGATCCTTCTTCAATCCGAGCCTCGGCCCCCCGGTGCCGAAGGAGGAGCGCGTCCATAGCGCCTCCACCGTGATCAAGGAGGTCGTGATCGGCGTCGTGCCGCTCGCCGGTCTGATCGCGGCGACCCTGGGGTCGATCCTCGGCGGGCTGGCGACGCCGACCGAGGCCGCGGGCTTCGGCGCGTTCGGCGCGCTGCTGCTGGCGATCGCCTACGGCAAGCTCAGCTATGCCAGCCTCAGGCGCGCCGTCCTGTCCGCCACCGCGACCTCGAGCATGGTCCTGCTGCTGGCGGTGACGTCCAACGTGTTCGGCGCCGTGTTCTCGCGCCTGGGCACCGCCGGCTGGATCACCGACAGCCTGCTGGCCCTGCCGGTGCCGCCGACCGGCATGCTGCTGCTGGTGGTGATCCTGATCTTCCTGCTCGGCTGGCCCTTCGAGTGGCCGGCGATCGTCCTGGTGTTCCTGCCGATCTTCTACCCCGTCGTGGCGGCGCTGAAGTTCGACCTCGTCTGGTTCGGCGCGCTGGTGGCCGTGGTGCTGCAGACCGCGTTCCTGTCGCCGCCCGTGGCGATGTCGGCCTACTACCTGAAGCAGGTGGTCAAGGAATGGTCGCTGGCGACGATCTACAAGGGCATGTTCGAGTTCATGATGCTGCAGGTCGTCGCCATCGTCCTGCTGATGATGTTCCCGCCGATCGCGACCTATTTTCCCGACCTGCTGCGCGAGATGGCGGCCGGAGAAAAGGTCGAGAAGATCGACGACAGCATGAACCGGCTCGAGGACTACGAGATGAAGGACTCGTTCGAGCCGGAAGCGGAGAACTGATCCGCAACGGACTTCTGCCGCGCCGCGACGATCGGTCGCGCCGCCCGCCCGCAAGATCGCATCCTCGTGACAAAATCTTGCCGGCGCGCCGGCCCCTGCCGTAAGTTCGCCCGCCGGTCGAGCACACGCCATGCCGCGGCAGGACCGGCCGCGCGTCGCGCATGGCCCGTCATGCATCCGTTACCATCATCCCGGAGGGAAACCGCCCGATGAAGAGACGTCTGTTCCTGAAGAGCGCCGGCATCGCCGCCGCCGCCAGCGCTGCCGTCGCGGCGCCGGCCATCGCGCAGTCGGCGCCCGAGATCAAGTGGCGGCTGGCGTCCAGCTTCCCCAAGAGCCTGGACACGCTGTTCGGCGTCACCGAGTACCTCGCCAAGCGCGTGGCCGAGGCGACCGACAACAAGTTCCAGATCCGCCCCTTCGCCGCCGGCGAGATCGTGCCGCCCTTCGGCGTCATGGAGGCGGTGCAGAACAACACGATCGAGATGGCGCACACCGCCAGCTACTACTTCTTCGGCAAGGATCCGACCTTCGCGCTCGACTGCTCGGTGCCGTTCAGCCTCAACACGAGGCAGATGAACGCGTGGATGTATTTCGGCGGCGGCCTCACGGTGCTGCGCGAGTTCTACAAGGGCTATAACATCTACAACATCCCCTGCGGCAGCACCGGCGCCCAGATGGGCGGCTGGTACCGCAAGGAGGTCAAGACGGTCGCCGACCTCAAGGGCCTCAAGTTCCGCATCGGCGGCTTCGCCGGCCAGGTGCTGGTTAAGCTCGGCGTCGTGCCGCAGATGATCGCCGGCGGCGACATCTACCCCTCGCTCGAGAAGGGCACGATCGACGCGGCCGAATGGGTCGGCCCCTATGACGACGAGAAGCTCGGCTTCAACAAGGTCGCCAAGTTCTACTACTACCCGGGCTGGTGGGAAGGCGGCGCGCAGCTGACGACCTATGTCAACCTCGAGCTCTTCAACAAGCTGCCGAAGAGCTACCAGACCATCCTCGAGACGGCCTGCGCCGACGCCCACAACTGGACGATCGGCAAGTACGACGCGCAGAACCCGGCGGCGCTGAAGCGGCTGGTGGCCAGCGGCACGCAGCTGCGCCCCTACTCGCGCGAGATCCTGGAAGCCTGCTTCAAGGCGGCGGAAGAGCTCTACGCCGAGACCTCGGAGAAATTCCCGAGCTTCAAGAAGGTCTATGCGTCGATGAAGGACTTCCGCTCGGACCAGGCGCTGTGGTTCCGCATCGCCGAGTCCGCGTACGACGGTTTCATGGGCCATCTGTCGGCGCAGAAGAAGATCTGACCGGCCGGCGCGGTCCGAGGCGAGGGCCCCGCTTCAGCGGGGCCCTTTTCTTGTCTGCCGGCCGCCGGCGCGGTCGCGCCGCTACTTGAACTCGGGGACGGCGGGATCCTCGTACTGCGCGGGCGGCGGTACCTCGATCTGGATCTTGTCGATGTCCTGCACCGGGCCCTTGGTCAGCCCGCCGGTGACCAGCTGCGGGAAGGCGATGACGATCGCCACCATGACGACCTGGATGCACACGAACGGCACGGCGCCCCAGTAGATCTGCATCGTCGTGACGCCGGCCGTGGCCTTGCCGGTGACGCGGTCGATGAACTCGCGCGCCGGCGCCACGCTGCGCAGGTAGAACAGCGCGAAGCCGAACGGCGGATGCATGAACGAGGTCTGCATGTTGACCGCCAGCAGCACGCCGAACCAGATCAGGTCGATGCCCAGCTTCTCGGCGACCGGTCCCAGGAGCGGCACGACGATGAACGCGAGCTCGAAGAAGTCGAGGAAGAAGGCCAGCAGGAACACCAGGGCGTTGACCACGACCAGGAACCCGATGACGCCGCCCGGCATGCCGGTCAGCAGGTGCTCGACCCACAGGTCGCCGTTGACGCCGCGGAAGGTCAGGCTGAACACGGTCGCGCCGATCAGGATGAAGATGACGAACGACGACAGCTTCGCGGTCGTGTTCATCGCCTGCTTCAAGAGCGACCAGTCGAGCCGGCGATTGGCCAGCGCCATCAAGAGGGCGCCCGTCGCCCCCATGGCGCCGCCCTCGGTCGGCGTGGCGATGCCGAGGAAGATCGTGCCGAGCACCAGGAAGATCAGCGCCAGCGGCGGCATCATGACGAGAACGACCTGCCGGCCGAGGCGGCTCAGCACGCCGATCCTGAGGAAGTGGTCGAGGACGGCCAGCGCATAGACCCCCAGGGCCGCGGCCGTCGTGGCCCAGATCGGCCGCATGCCGGCGTAGTGGGTCAGGACCACCGCCGCGATGATGCCGAAGGCGACCACCACGGCCAGCGACGTGTAGCCGATCCTGCCGCTGCCCTCGCGGATGGTGATGGCCTCGAGCGGCAGCGCCGGCGCGTGCTTCGGCCGGATCACGGTGACCAGCATGATGTAGCCGGCATAGAGCGCCGACAGCATCAGCCCGGGGATGATCGCGCCCTCGTACATGTCGCCGACCGAGCGGCCGAGCTGGTCGGCCATGACGATCAGCACCAGGCTGGGCGGGATGATCTGGGCGAGCGTGCCCGACGCCGCGATCACGCCGGTCGCGAGCCGCCGGTCGTAGCCGTAGCGCAGCATGATCGGCAGCGAGATCAGGCCCATCGAGATGACCGACGCCGCCACCACGCCCGTGGTCGCCGCCAGCAAGGCGCCGACGAAGACGACGGCGCAGGCGAGCCCCCCGCGCAGCGGCCCGAACAGCTGCCCGATCGTGTCGAGCAGGTCCTCGGCCATGCCGCTGCGTTCGAGGATCAGCCCCATGAAGGTGAAGAACGGGATCGCCAGCAGCGTGTCGTTGCTCATGATCCCGAACACGCGCTGCGGCAGCGCCTGCAGCAGGTTCGGGGTCAGCAGCCCCAGCTCGATGCCGATGAAGCCGAAGAACAGCCCGAGCGCCGCCAGCGCGAAGGCGACGGGATAACCCAGCAGCAGGAACACCACCAGGCTGCCGAACATGATCGGCGCCAGGTATTCGATCAGAACGGCGGTCATGGCGCGGGGGCTTCCCCGTGCGCGCCGTGCGGCTGGTGCCTCGCGGCCGGGTTCGGCCCGGCGCCCATGAGAAAGGCGATGCGCTTGACCACCTCGGACGCGCCCTGCAGGGTCAGGAGCAGGAAGCCCACGGTGATCATCAGCTTGGCGGGCCAGCGGATCAGCCCGCCGGCATTGCTCGAGATCTCGCCCGAGCTCCAGGATTCGAGGAAGTACGGCCAGGACAGCCAGCCGATGATGATCGTCATCGGCAGCAGGAAGAAGATTCCGCCCAGGATGTCGAGCCAGGCCTGGCCGCGCTCGCTCAAGCGCGCCGCGAACAGGTCGATGCGGATATGCTCGTTGTGGAACAGCGTGTAGCCGGAGCACAGCAGGAACACGGCCGCGAACAGGTACCACTGCAGCTCGAGCCAGGCGTTCGAGGCGATGTTGAGGGCGTAGCGCGAAACGGCGTTGCCGGCGCTGACCAGGACCGCGATCAGCACCGCCCAATAGACAAGCTGCCCGACGCGCTGGTTGAGGGCGTCGATCGCCCGGCACAGCCGCAGCAACAATGTCACCGGCAGTCCCCTTCCGTGCTCCCTCGAGCCCCCGGCCCCTCTCTTGCGGGGACTTCGGGCGCGAGTGTTCTGGCACAAGACCTGGGGATGGGCAATCGCGGCGTCCCGCAACGGATGCGACGGGCGTCGCGCCGGCGCCCGCCCGACCCCGCGTTTCCGCCGGGCAGGGCCGGCCCGTGCTACACCTGGGGCGGGCGAGGCGGACATGGCCATTGCGGAAGCGCTTTCGGCATTCGTGCGGGCGGTCGACGGGCTGAACCGGCAGGTCGGCCGCGTGGTGGGCTGGCTGACCCTCGGCACGGTCATGGTCTGCGCCGCCGTGGTGCTGCTGCGCTACGTCCTCAAGATCGGCTTCATCTGGATGCAGGAGCTCTACGTCTGGATCCATGCCTGCGTCTTCATGCTCGGCGCCGGCTATGCGCTGCTGCTGGACAAGCATGTGCGCGTCGACCTCTGGCTCCAGCGCCAGTCGGTCCGCACCCGTGCGTGGGTCGAGATCGTGGGCTGCTTCGCCTTCCTGCTGCCGTGGATCGGCGTGCTCGCCTGGGTGAGCGTGCCCGACGTCGCCCGCTCCTGGGCGATCCTCGAGGTCTCCCCGCAATCGGGCGGCATGCCCGGCCTGTTCCTGCTGAAGACGGTCATCCTGGCGTTCGCGATCCTGTTCGGCCTGCAGGGCCTCGCGCGCGCCGCGCGCGCCGCGCTGCTGCTGATGGGGCGCGCGCCGCCCCCGGAGATCGCGGCGGCGTCGGCGACGACCGACGCATGACCCCCGGCGACTGGCTGAGCGTCGGGCTGTTCGCCGCCATCCTGGCGACGCTCATGACCGGCTATCCGATCGCGGTGTCGCTGGCCGGCTGCTCGATGCTCTTCGCCGGGCTCGGCTGGCTCCTCGGCGCGTTCGACCCGTCGATCCTGCATGCGCTGCCCAACCGCTATCTCGGCAGCATGCAGAGCGAGATGCTGGTCGCGGTGCCGCTGTTCGTCTTCATGGGCTTCGTGCTCGAGCGCTCGGGCATCGCCGAGGCGCTGCTGACGACCATGGGCCAGCTGTTCGGCAAGCTGCGCGGCGGGCTCGGCGTCTCGGTCGTGCTGGTCGGCGCGCTGCTCGCGGCCTCGACCGGCGTGGTCGGCGCCACCGTCGTCACCATGGGCCTCATCAGCCTGCCGGCGATGATGCGCGCGGGCTACGACGCGAGGCTCGCGACCGGCGTGATCTGCGCGTCCAGCACGCTCGCCCAGATCATCCCGCCCTCGACCGTGCTGATCTTCGTCGGCGACATCCTCGGCGCCGCCAACCAGGCGGCGCAGATGGAGCTCGGCAACTTCGCGCCCGAGCCGGTCTCGGTCGGCGACCTGTTCGCGGGCGCGCTGATCCCCGGGCTGATCCTGGTCGGGCTCTACCTCGCCTACGTCATCGCCACCGCCGCGCTGCGCCCCGCCGCCTGCCCCGCCATCCCGATGACCGCGGCCGAGCGCGCGGGCCTGATGCGCCGCGTGCTGCTGTCGCTGCTGCCGCCGCTCGTCCTGGTCGTGGCCGTGCTCGGCAGCATCCTCGGCGGGCTGGCGACCCCGACGGAATCGGCGTCGGTCGGCGCGCTCGGCGCCGTGGTGCTGGCGCTGGCCAAGCGCCGGCTGACGCTGGAGATGCTGCGCGACGCCAGCTTCAGCACCATGGTGACGGCGTCGATGATCTTCCTCATCGTGCTCGGCGCCTCGGCCTTCTCGCTGGTGTTCCGCGGCCTCGGCGGCGACCACCTGGTCGAGGGCGCCTTGCGCCAGATGCCCGGCGGCGCCTTCGGCGCGATGCTCGTGGTCATGGCCGTGATGTTCGCGCTCGGCTTCTTCCTCGACACGTTCGAGATCATTTTGATCATGGTGCCGATCTGCGGCCCGGCGCTGATCAAGCTCGGCCTCGACCCGGTGTGGATCGGCGTGATGATCGGCATGAACCTGCAGACCAGCTTCCTGACGCCGCCCTTCGGCTTCACCCTGTTCTACATGCGCGGCATCGCGCCCGCGACGGTGCCGACGCGCGACATCTGGCTCGGCGCGCTGCCCTGGGTCGCGCTGCAGGTCGCGGGCCTCGCCCTGCTCGCGCTCTTCCCCGTCGCCGCGACCTGGCTGCCGGCGCGGCTGTTCCAGTAGGCCCGGCTCAGATGGGCCGCGCGTCCGGCCGGGCCGAGCGCACGTGCGCGAGCGGGCTGATGCCCGGCCAGCGGGGCAGCGCGCGTTGCGCCGCGGCCGTCCCGTGCGCGCTGAGCCGCCCGCCGTCGAGCGCGCGGGCGAGCGGCAGGTCGCCGCGCCAGACATAGATCATGTCGCGCAGCGTCGCCTCGAGAAACAGCGCGATGTCCTGGTCCGGCGCCGCCGCGGCGCCGGTCAGAAGGCGCGGCGGCGCGTCGCGCGCTCGAGTCCCGCGACCACGGCGACGGCCAGCGCGGTCTTCAGGACCGTCGCCATCCAGAACGGCGCCAGGCCGACGGCGACGGCCCGGCTCCAGCCGAGCTGTGGCGCGATCCAGCCGAGGCCGCAGGCGAAGATGGCGGCGTGCCCGAGCAGCATGGCGACGGTCAGCCTGATCCAGCCGCGCGTCCAGCCGCGCCCGGCCAGGAAGCCGACCAGCGCCGCGGCGACGGCGAAGCCGACGAGATAGCCGCCGGTCGGTCCCGCCATGTAGGCGAGGCCGATGCCCTTCTCCGGCGTGCCGGCGAAGACCGGCAGCCCCGCGGCGCCCTCGGCCAGGTAGACCAGCACGGTGACGAGGCCGAGCCGCCAGCCATAGGCGGCGCCCAGCACCAGCACGACGAAGGTCTGCATCGTCATCGGCACCGGCCAGAACGGCACCTGCACCTTGGCCGAGACGGCCAGCAGCAGGCTGCCGAACAGCGCCAGCACGGCGGCGCGCACCGCGGCAGCCGCGCCGCTGGCCGGCCAGAGCTGCGAGACGATCGGACGGGAAGCGGCGTGGGCGCTGGTCATGGGCGGCGCGGGTCCTTGCAATGGGGATCGTTGCGACGGGTAGTAGCGCGCAGGAAACGGATTGGCAAATCCGGCGGGCCGGCGCCAGACTCGGCGCCGCCATGCCGCGACAGAACCGCGTCACCCCGTTCGGCGAGATCGTCGCCCTGAAGCAGCGCGGCCGATGGATGGGCAACCGCGGCGGCTGCCTGCAGGACGATGCCGGGCGCCTGGGCACCGCCCGCTGGCGCACGCGCGCCTGGCTAATCTGCCGGCTGGAGTTCAAGGGCTGGTACCGTAAGGTGATGCAGCCCGGCCTCTACACCGAGCTGTTCTTCTTCGACGAGGCGACGGCGCTCGCCGCCGGGCATCGCCCGTGTGCGCTCTGCCGGCGCGCCGATTACGACCGCTTCCGCGACGCCGTCGCGGCGGAATTCGGCGGCCGGCGGCCGAGCGCCGCCGCCATGGACCTGCGCCTGCATGCCGACCGCCTCGATGGCCGTGCCCAGCGCCGCACGCCGGCGCGCCTCGGCGACCTGCCGGACGGCGCGATGGTGCTGCGCCCCGGCGCGCACGACCCGTGGCTCAAGTGGCAGGGCGCGCTGCGGCGCTGGACGCAAGACGGCTACGACCGGAGCATCGCGCTCGACCCGCGCGAGACCGTCGCCGTGCTCACCCCCGCGCTCACGCTGGCGGCGCTTCGCGGCGGATTCCGCCCCCAGGTTGGGCCATAGGCGACCGCGTCGCCGCCGCCGGAGACGGCCGGTTACAACCGCTCGGTTCCATCGAGCCTGGCGAGCCCACGATCAACCGTACCAAGCGGCAGATGGCCGTTCTTGCGCGCGATCTCGACGATCAGACTGTCCGAGAAGCTCACGGCCGGGCGCTCGCGAAAGATCTTCAATGCGGCGCGGCGAAGCGCTGCAGCGCCGCCAGGTCGGGCTCGATGCCGAGGCCCGGCGCGTCGGCGAGCGTGGCGCGTCCGTCCGCGACGCGCGCGAGCGGCCCGCACAGCAGGGAACGCAGCGGGTTCGGGTTGGCGTCGATCTCGAGCAGCCCCTCGCCGCCGGCGGCGGCGAGCAGATGCGCCGAGGCCAAGAGGCCGATGCCGCCGCCGAGATAGTGCGGGCAGTAGCGCAGCCCCGCCGCGCGGATGCGTCGCGCGACCTTCAGGCACCCGCTCAATCCGCCCCACTTGGCCAGGTCGGGCTGCACCACGCCGAGCGCGCCGGAGGCGAGCGCCGCGTCGAACGCCGCGTCGCCGGCCAGGTTCTCGCCCGCCGCCAGCGCGATGCCGGTCTCGGCCTTGAGCGCCAGCCATTCGCGCCACGGCCGGTCGGCGCGCAGCGGCTCCTCCAGCCAGTCGAGCGCGAAGGGCGCGAGCCTGGGCAGCATGGCGCGCGCCGCGTCGAGGTCCCAGCCCTGGTTGGCGTCGACCATCAGCCGCGCCCCGTCGCCGAGCGCCGCGCGCAGCGCGCCGAGGTTGGCGACGTCGCGCCCGGGCCCGAACCCGACCTTGAGCTTGAAGGCGGTGAAGCCCTCGCGCCGCTTGGCGTCCGCCAGCTTCTCCGGCGCGTCGGGATTGAGCCCGCTGGCATAGACGCCGACCGTCGGCGACCCGCCCGGATCGAGGAGCTGCCAGAGCGGCCGGCCCGCCCGGCGCGCGGCCAGGTCCCACAGCGCGACATCGACGCCGGCGATCGCCTGGGCGAAGGGCCCGGGCTCGGCGCTCTGCAGCGCCAGCACCTCGGTGGCGGCGGTCAGATGCCGGAAGGCATCGTCGGGCGCGGCGAACGGGCGCGCCGTCGCCAGCGGCGCCAGCACCGAGTCGACCAGGCGCGCGCGGTGCTCGGCGCCGACGGCGGGGAAGTTGCACCACGCCTCGCCCCAGCCGCGCGCGCCTGACCGGTCCTCGGCCTCGACCAGCACCATCGGCCGGTCGCGCATGATGCCGAACGAGGTGACGACCGGCACGTCGAGCGGGCAGCGGAACACGCGCGCGGCGACGCGGCGGACGTGCAGCGCCTCGCTCACGGCTTCAGGTCCATCTCGAGATGGATGTAGTCGCCGCGGTAGCCGACCTCGGCGAGATAGATGACGGTGCGGTCGGGGCCGCACAGCACGCGGCGCACCTCGGCGATCGGCGCGTTGACCGCGATGCCGAGCAGGCCGGCCGTCTCCACGTCGGCGGTCGAGATGGCGAGCGTCTGGCGCGCCGAGGCGATCTCGAGGCCCGGCAGCGAGGTCAGCACCGGCAGCGCCAGCTCGCGCCGGAAGCGCGCCGGCGCGCGCCGGAACACGCGGTAGTCGATGTAGATCGAGATCACGCAGTAGCGCTCGCCGTTGCGCGAGTGCACGCGGCGCAGGTGGAAGTATTTCGGCGCGGCGATGCCGTCCTTCTCGGTCACGACCGGGCTCGCCACGCCCTCCGCCAAGGTGGCGTGCTCGGGCCGGTCGCCGCGGTACATGGCGACCAGGTCGCCCAGCGTCGTCTCGACCCGCAGCCGGCGCCGCGTGCCCGGCTTGCCGGTCACGAACGTGCCGCGCCCGCGCTGCGGCGAGACCAGCCCCTCGTCCGCCAGCAGCGCGACCGCCTGGCGCACGGTGACGCGCGCGACGTCGAACTCGGCCATGAGCTGCTCGATCGACGGCAGAACGCTGCCCGGCGGCCACACGTCCTTGGCCACGCGCTGGCGGAACAGGTCCGCCAGCTGCACGTAGCGCGGGATCGGGGTCGAGCCGAAGATGCGGTGCGCGGCCTGCGCCATGCGGCCCACTCGAAGCCTGCTTGCCTCAAACGTCCTAAACATACTATGTTTAGGACGTTAGGGGAAAGCGACAAGAAGCAAGACTTCGGGGAAACGTGCGCCGAGCCTCCCTCATCCTGGCACCCTGGCTCGTGCTGCTCGCGGGCTGGTACGCGATCTACCACAGCGGGCTGGTGAACCAGGCGCTGGTGCC
>JAKLKW010000052.1 GCA_023150455.1 Alphaproteobacteria bacterium
GCCGCCGCGGCGGCCAGGCCGGCGCTGGTGCCCTCGAGCGCCTGGAACATCAGCACCGTCATCGTCGCCCACGCCCCGCTGTACAGTACCACGGTGGCGCTGAGCTCGGAGGCGATCGTCACCCAGGTCAGGATGGCGCCGCCGATCACGCCGCCCGCCATCAGCGGGACGGTGAGGGTAAAGAAGGTGCGCACCGGCGAGACGCCCAGGTTGATCGACGCCTCCTCGAGGCTGGGGTCGATCTGGTGCAGGATCGCCGCGCTGGCGCGCACGTTGAACGGCAGCTTGCGCACCATGTAGGCGAGCACCAGGATCAGCGGTCCGCCGGTCAGGATCAGCCAGCCGCTGTTGAACGAGATCACCAGGCCGATGCCGAGCACGGTGCCGGCCACGGCGAAGGGCACCATGGCGACGACGTCGAGCACGTGGACGACGCCCGAGCGGTAGCGCGTCAGCACGTAGCCGATCGGCACGCCGACCAGCGCGCCGCCGGCGGCCGCGGCCGTTGCCAGCACGAAGGTGTTGACGAGCGGCCGCTCGCCGCGCTCCAGCAGCAGCGCGAAATTGCCGAGGCTGGGCTCGAGATGCATCACCGGCCCGCGGAACTCGAGGAACGAGATCACGACCACGGCGGCGAACGGCACCAGCGCCAGCAGCACGACACCCCAGCAGAAGAAGGTGGCGAGCCAGCGCCAGAAGCGGCCGACGGCGAGCTCGGGCGGCGCCGCGCGCGCGCCGGTCGCGTAGCGGCGGCGCGACAGGTAGTAGCGCTGCAGCAGCAGTGCGCCGGTGGTGCAAAGGATCAGCAGCACGCCGAGCACGCCGGCCGAGGCGGGGTTGGCGCCCATCTCGCCGACGAACAGCTTGTAGGCCGAGACGGCGAGGATCGGCATGTCCTCGGCCAGCACGAAGGGCACGCCGAAATTCTCCAGCGTCTCCATGAACACCAGCAGCCCGCCGGCCAGCACCGACGGCATGACGACCGGCAGGACGACGCGCCGGAACGTGGCCCAGCGCGAGGCGCCCAGGTTCTGCCCGGCCTCCTCGATCGACACGTCGACCGCCTTGAAGGCGGCGAGGGTCGGCAGCAGCACGTAGGGGAAGGTCTGCAGCGTGAACACCAGCACGAGGCCGGGCTTGCCGTAGATGGTGACGCCGGGCAGGCCGATGGCGGCGAGAAATTGCGTGACGATGCCGGCGCGGCCGAGCAGCAGCACCCAGGCATAGGCGCCGACGAAGGACGGCAGCACCAGCGGCATCGACGACAGTGCCAGCAGCGCCGGCTTGCCCAGGACCGGCAGGCGCGCGACGCAGAACGCCATCGGCACGCCGACCGCGATCGCGCACAAGGCCGCGATTCCGCCGACGATCAGGCTGTTGGTCAGGCCCGCGCGGTAGAAGGGCGTCGTCAGCACCTTGACGTAGTTGGCGAGCGTCACCGCCTGGCCGGTCGGGTCGAGGAAGCTCGCCTTGAACACGTTCGACAGCGGGTAGACGAGGAAGAGCCCCAGGAACAGGAACGCGCCCGCCGTGACGGCGAGCGGAAAGGCGGAGCGGGCCGGGATCAGGCGCATCTCAAGTCCCTCGCCCGCGTAGGCGGGAGAGGGAGTTGCAGAAACGCATCGCAAACTCACGCATCGCCGGGGAACACCGTCACGGCGGCCGGATCGTAGGCGAGGGTGACCGGGCCTTCGCCGGGCGGCAGCTCGAGCGCGGCCGCGGTCAGGATGGCGCCGTCGTCGAGCGCCAGCTCGACGCGGGTGACGGCGCCGAGGAACTCGATGCGCTCGATGCGCGCGGGCAGCGCGGCCCAGCCCGCCGGCGGTTCCGTGCCGTGCGGCAGCACGCGCAGCGCCTCGGGCCGCAGCGAGATGCTGACGGCCGCGCCGGGCGCCGCGTGCGGCCGGCCCCCGAGGTCGATGACGAAGTCGGTCGCGCCGACCCGCGCCGTGGCGCGGTTGCTGCTGCGGCCGGTGAGCGTGCCCGACAGCAGGTTGGTCGTGCCCATGAAGCGCGCGACGAACGGCGTGGCGGGACGGCGGTAGATGTCGGCGGGCGTGCCGAGCTGCTCGACCTGGCCGAGGCGCATGACGGCGATGCGGTCGGAGATCGACATCGCCTCTTCCTGGTCGTGCGTCACGTAGAGCGCGGTGATGCCCAGGCTTTTCTGCAGCCGGCGGATCTCGCCGCGCATCTCGACGCGCAGCTGCGCGTCGAGGTTGGACAGCGGCTCGTCCAGCAGCAGCACCGCCGGCTCGATCACCAGGCAGCGCGCCAGCGCGACGCGCTGCAACTGTCCGCCCGAGAGCTGGTGCGGCTGGCGCCCCGCGTAGCCGTCGAGCTGTACCAGCTTCAGCGCCCGCGCGGCGCGCTCGGCGATGTCGGCGGCCGGCACGCCGCGCGCCTTGAGGCCGTAGGCGACGTTGCCGCCGACCGTCAGGTTGGGGAAGATCGCGTAGTTCTGGAACACCATGCCGGCATTGCGCCGGTGCGGCGGCACGGTATCGATCCGCCGGTCGCCGAAATGGATCGCGCCGCGGTCGAGGTCGCAGAAGCCGGCGACCATGCGCAAGAGCGTGGTCTTGCCGCAGCCGGACGGGCCCAGCAGCGTGAAGAACTCGCCGTCGGCGATGTCGAGCGAGACGCCGCGCACGGCGGCGACCTCGCCGAAGCTGCGCGCAACGTCGGCGATCCGGATCGCGGTCATGCGACGGCCCCGGTCAGGCGGCGGACAGGCGCCAGGACGTCGGCGCGTCGTCGTCAGCGCGTCTTGGCGATGATGTCCTGGATCTTCTGCATCGTCTCCGGCCGCGCCTTCGACCAGGCCTCCTCGTCGTACTTGCCTTGGCGGATCGCCGAGAGCGCGGGCATGCCGCCCGGCAGCTTCGTGAGGTCGACGTCCTGGCGCGCGGGCCGGCGGAAGGTCTTCGACAGGATCAGCTCGCGCGTGTCCTTCTGGTTGACGAAATCGACGAAGGCCCTGGCGGCTTCCGTGTTCGGCCCGCCCTTGATGACGGCGCAGCCTTCCATCTGCGCGACCGTGCCGTCCGAGGGATAGACCACCTTCACCGGCGCGCCGTTGCTGGCCCACAGGTAGCCGGCGTATTCCAGCGACACGCCGAGCGGGTACTCGCCGTTGCCGACGCCCTGGAACACGAGCGACGAGCGGTTCAGTATCTTCATGTTGGCGAAGACCTGCTCGACCTTCTTCCAGCCCGCGTCGCCGCCGCCGAACAGCGACGCCATCAGCGTGACCGTGCTGTAGGCCGAGCCCGAATTGGCCGGGTCGGTGAAGGCGATCTTGCCCTTCCATTTCGGGTCCGCGAGGTCGGCCCAGGACTTCGGGCCCTGGTCCGCCGGCAAGAGCTTGGTGTTCTGCAGGATCACCAGGATGTGCAGGTTGTTGCCGGTCCAGGCGTTGTCGGCGGCGCGGTACCCGGCCGGGATGGCGTCGTGGTTCTTCGACTTGTAGGGCTCGAAATACTGCTTGTTGGTCTCGAGCAGCGAGCGGCTGACGCCCCAGATCACGTCGCCCTGCGGGCGGTCCTTCTCGGTCTGCACGCGCTTGATCACCACGCCCGAGCCGGCCGAGACCGGCTGCACCTTGATGCCGGTCTTCTGCTCGAAGGCGCCGAAGACCAGCCGGTTCAGCGTATCCTCGTTCGAGGTGTAGACCACGACCTGCTTGGTCTGCGCCGCCGCCGGCGCGGCGCACAGCAGTCCGGCCAGGAAAAGCCCGAAAAGACGTGTGATCCGCATGGTTCCCCCCTCTGCGGTCGATGCCGCTTCTTTGTGCAGAACGAGCATAACGGGCGGTGGCGTCGGGTCAAGGCGACGCCCCGTCCGCAGGACGGACTAGCGATGCGGCACCAGGCTGTCGGGCCCGATCGAGGCGACCGTCGGACGCCCGATGAGCCCCATCGTACGGCCCAGCTCGTCGCGCAGCAGGTCGAGCATGCGGCCCGCGCCCGCTTCGCCGCCGAACGCGGTACCGTAGAGCGTGGCGCGGCCGACAAGCACCGCCTTGGCGCCGAGCGCCAGCGCCTTGGCGATATGGCTGCCGCGCCGGACGCCGCCGTCAACCAGCACGGTCATGCGGTCGCCGACCGCGTCGACGATGGCGGGCAGGGCCTCGATTGCCGGCGGCGCGCTGTCGAGATTGCGCCCGCCATGGCTCGAGACGACGATGCCGTCGATCCCGGCTTCGAGCGCCCGGCGCGCGTCGTCGACGCGAAGAATTCCCTTGAGCAGGAACGGCCCGCGCCAGGAACGCCTGAGCTCGGCGACGTCACGCCAGGACACGCGGTCGTCGAGGCGCACGGCGTCGGCGATGGCCGGGCGCGTGACGCGCGTGCGGAACTCGGGCGGGTAGTGAGCATAGGTCGGCACGCCGTCCGCCAGCAGCTGCCGCAGCAGCACGCCGGCGAGCCAGCGCGGCCGCGACAGCACGTCGATGGCGGCGCGCAGGCTCGGCTGGATCGGCATGCCGAAGCCGTTGCGGACGTTGTACTCGCGGTTCGGCCCGACGGCGGTATCGACGGTCAGGATCAGCGCCTCGGCACCGGCATCGCGCGCCCGCTCCAAGAGACGGAGCATGAGCTGGCGGTCGCGCCAGACATAGAGCTGGAACCACAGCCGGGCGCCCGACCGGGCGATGTGCTCGATCGGCGTGACCGACTGCGTCGAGACGCAGAACGGGATGTCGGCGCGCGCCGCGGCGCGCGCCAGCGCCGCCTCGCCGTCGTGCCAAACGAGACCGGCCAATGCCGTCGGCGCGATCACGGCGGGAAAGCCGAGCCGACGGCCGAACAGCACGGTATCCATCCGGCGCTCGGAGACGTCGACCAGGACTGCGGGTGCGAGCTTCAGACGGTCCCAAGCCTCGCGCACCGCCGCTAGCGCGACCTCGTCCTCGGTGCCGCGGTCGATGTACTCGAACAACCCGCGCGGCAGGCGCCGCCGCGCCAGCGCCCGCATCTCGGCATAGTTCAGCGCATTCACCATCTCGCGTCCCCCAAGCTGGCGTCCATCGGACCGGCCTCCATCGGCGCGGCGGCCATCGGGGCGGCGCGGCCTTGACGGGCGCCGCGCCCTTCGATATTGTATACAATAGAAATACAGTTTCTTGCAGGAAGGAAGTCGGCGTGGCCGCGAGACCCCCGCGACGGACCGGACAGGCAGGCGAGCGCCAGGCGCGCGCCGGCGCGGGTCGCGGCCGCCGCGTGGTCTACGACCGGATCAAGACCGACATCCTCACCTTGGTCCTGCAGCCGGGCCAGGATATCGACGAGGTGTCGCTCAGCCGCCGCTACGGCGTATCGCGCACGCCGATCCGCGAGGCGCTGATCCTGCTGAGCTCCGACGGCCTCGTGAGCTTCGGTCAGAACCGGCGCGCCAGCGTCACGCCGCTGATCATCGCCGACTACCCGCGCTACATCGAGGCGCTCGACCTGACCCGGCGCGCGGTCAGCCGGCTGGCGGCCGCCCGCCGGCACGACATCGAGCTGCCTAAGCTGCGCGAGGCCGAGGCGGCCTTTGCTCGGGCGGCGCGCGGGTCCAACGTCGCCAGCGAGGCGCTGGCCAATCGCCTGCTGCCGGTGGAGATGGCGCTGCAGCTCCGCGTCGCCGAAACCGGGCATAACGGCTACCTCACGCAGAGCTACGACCGGCTGCTGACGCTCGGCCAGCGCATGCTCCGAGTTCCCTATGCCTATGATCCGCATCCGGGCGAGCCGGTGGATGTCTTCGTCAGGCGGGTCGTCAAGAGGCATGGTGATCTGGTCGGCGCGATCGAGGCGGGAGACGCCGACGGTGCCGAGGCGGAAGCGCACGCGCTCGTCGTCGACCTGGTGAAGCGCCTGCGCAGCTATTTCGAGGAAAACCTGACTTTGGGATTGGCGATGGGCGTCGAGCCGCAGCGCGGCGCGGCGTCCGGGCTCATGGAGGACGTCGTCGTCGGCAAGCGGCCGACCGGCGGATCGGGCAACGGCGACTGAAACGGGGGAGCATCACATGCACGGAATTTGCGGGTTCCTGAAACACGGCGCCGCCGCGGCGCTGTTCGCGGCCATGACGGCGCTGCCGGCCTCGGCGCAGACGATCGTCAAGCTGGCGCACAGCGAGGCCGAGGGCGACCTGTTGAAGAACCCGTATTGGGCCTTCACCGAGGTGTTCGGCCGCGTGCTCGAGAGCGAGACCAACGGCCGCTACAAGGTCCAGGTCTTCCCCAACAAGCAGCTGGGCGATCTCGAGAGCCTGGCGGAGCAGACGGCGCGCGGCATCATCCAGATGTCGGCGGGCCTGAGCGCCGGCCATCTCGCCAGCTACTTCCCGAGCATCCAGGTGCTCGAGATGCCCTACACCTTTCCGTCGATCGAGGTCGGCCGGTTCGTCATGAACGGCAAATTCGGGCGCGAGCTGGCCGACGCTGCGGCGGAGAAGAGCGGCATCCGCATCCTCTCCTACCTGCCCTCGGCGTTCCGCAGCTTCACCAACAACAAGCGCCCGATCAAGAGCCCTGAGGACATGAAGGGCCTGAAGATCCGGGTCCAGAACATCCCGATCCACGTCGAGATGGTGAAGGCGCTCGGCGCCTCGGCGACGCCGATCGCCTGGGCGGAGCTCTACAACGCGCTGCAGACCGGCGTCGTCGACGGCCAGGAGAACGCGCCCTACACGATGCTGCTTGCCAACCTGCAGCAGGTGCAGAAGCACTACACGCTCGACAAGCACCTGTTGAACATGCCGCTCGTGACGATCAACGAGAAGTTCTACAAGGACTTGAGCAAGCCGGACCAGCGCGTGTTCGGCTACGCGGCGCGCGAGGCCGCCTTCGCGCTGCTCGGCATCATCGCGGCGAAGGAATCGCAGGACCTGAAGACGATCGCGGCGGCGGGCGTGCAGATCTACGCGCCGACCAGCGCCGAGTTCCAGAAATTCGTCGCCGCCACGCGCGAGCCGATCCTGGCCGTGATGCGCAGCAAGGTCGACGAGAAGTGGATCAAGGGCCTGCTGGCGGCGATCGAGGACGCCGAGAAGCGGATGGCGAGCAACTGACCGGCGGCGGCCGTCCGGCCAGCCATGATCGCCGTGATGCACCGGACGGCCGCGGTCCTGGCGGCGGCGAGCGACGTCGCCGCGCGCCTGGGGATCATGTTCGTGGCCACGGTCCTGTTCGTCCAAGTCGTGCTGCGGTTCGGCTTCAACACGGGCCTGCCCTGGCCGGAGGAGGCCTCGCGCTACGTCATGATCTGGGTGGCGATGCTGGCCGGCAGCCTGGTCGTGCGCGACGAGCAGCTGATCGCGGTCGACTTCTTCGACAAGCACTGGCCGCGCCGGCTGATCGGCTACCGCAACGCGCTGTTCCGGCTGCTGCTGACCGCGATGCTGGGAGTGCTGTTCTGGTACGGGCTCGACCAGGCGATGTTCAGTGCCTTCCGCACCACGGCGGCGCTGGAGATCTCGTGGTTCTGGCCCTACCTCGCGGTGCCGGCCGGTGCCGCGCTGATGCTGCTCAACATGCTGCTGCTGGCGGTGCGTGACCTCACCGCCCTGCCGGTCGAGCGGCCCGTGCTCGTGCACGACATGGAACCCCTGGGGTGAAGGCGCGCTAGATGGACATCTCGCCCATCTTCGTCGTGGTCGGGCTCCTGCTGCTGCTGCTCCTGATCGGCAGCCCGGTGATCTTCGCCGTCGGCGCCGCCGGCCTGTCCTACTTCCTGGTCAAGCCGGGGATGGTCGACCAGCTGCCGATGTTCGCGCACAAGTTCTTCACCGGGATGGACGTGTTCATCTGGCTGTCGATCCCGCTGTTCATCTTCTCGGGCGAGGTCATGGGCACGATCGGCATGACGGACCGGCTCGTGCGCTTCTCGCGGCTGATGGTCGGCTGGCTGCGCGGCGGGCACGCCTATGTGAACGTGGTCGGCAGCATGATGTTCGGCGGCGTGTCCGGCTCGGCGCTCGCCGACATCTCCGCGCTCGGGCCGATCGAGATCCGGCTCATGAAGGACGCGGGGTACCGAGCCGACTTCTCGACCGCGCTCACGGTCACCTCGGCGATCCAGGGGCCGATCATCCCGCCCAGCATCCCGATGATCATCTTCTCGAGCCTGACCAACACGTCGGTGGCGGCGCTCTACCTCGGGGGCGTGGTGCCGGGAATCCTGATCGGGCTGGCGCAGATGACGGTCGTGTTCGTCATGACGCGGATGTACGGGTTCCCCAAGAACCCGATCGCGGGGCTGAACCTCGGCATGGCCGCCCGGATCTTCCTCGATGCGTTCTGGGCGATCATGATGCCGCTGATCATCCTGGGCGGCATCCTGAGCGGCGTGTTCACGCCGACCGAGGCGGCGGCGGTGGCGGTCGCCTATTCGCTCGTCGTCGGTGTCTTCGCCTACCGAACGCTGACCGTGCAGAAGCTGTGGCAGCTGCTCGACCGCGTCGCGCGCACCTCGGCCTCGATCTACCTGATCGTCGGCTTCGCCACCATCCTCGGCTGGGTATTCGCCGCCGAGCAGGTGCCGGGCTCGATCCGCGCCCTGGTAGGGCAATACCAGCTCTCGCCGTGGCTGTTCCTGCTGCTGGTCAACCTGTTCTTCCTGGTCAACGGGCTGTTTATCAGCGACTCGGTGCAGCTTCTGCTGTTCGCGCCGCTGTTCACGCCGATCGCGGCGTCGCTCGGCATCGACCCGGTGCATTTCGGCGTGATGATGACCGTCAACGTGATGATCGGCCTGATCACGCCGCCCTACGGGCTCGGCCTCTATCTCGGCGCGATCGTCGGCGGCGTGGCGTTGCAGGATCTCGTCCGGGCGACGCTGCCCTTCCTCGCCTCGGCGATCACTGTGCTGCTTCTCGTCACCTACGTGCCCGAGCTGGTGCTGGCGCTGCCGCGCTGGCTCGGCTTTCTGTAGCCGCAAGGAGGATTCCATGGCTCTCACCCGCAAGATGATCAAGGGGCTGTTGCCGGCGCTGACCACGCCGATTGACCCGGCCGGCGCGGTTGCGCGCAAGCAGGTTCGCGGACTGGTCGATCACGTGATCGCCGGCGGTGCCAGCGGGCTGATCCCGATGGGCGGGACCGGCGAATATTCGGCTTTGTCGCGGTCCGACCGCGTGTCGATGGTCGAAGCGACGGTCGAGGCGAATCGCGGCCGGGTGCCGGTGATCGCCGGCGTGCTGGCGCCGGGCTTGCGCGACGCGGTCGAGGCGGGCCGCGACTTCCTCAAGGCCGGCGCCGACGGGCTGATGGTGATCGCGCCCTACTACATCACGCCGCCGCAGGACGGGATCCGCGACTACTTCAAGGCCTATGCCGACGCGATCGGCGGTCCGGTCATGCTGTACGAGATCCCGTACCGCACCGGCGTCGCGCTCAAACCCGAGACGATCGCGGCGATGGTCGATGACGGCAGCATCGTCGGCATGAAGTCGTCGAACCCGGACATGGCGCAGTTCACGCGCGTGCTGGCGCTGTGTGGCGACAAGATGAGCGTCACGAGCGGCGAGGAGCACCTGTTCCCGACCGCGGTCGCCATGGGCGCCGTCGGCGGCGTGCTTGCCACGGCCGTCCTGTTCCCCCGCATCTGGGTCGAGATCCTCCGGCTCGCTTCGTCGGGTGACCTCAAGGGCGCGCTCGTCCGGCACCAGGCGCTCGCGCCGCTGCTTTCGGCCGTGTTCGCCGAGTGCAATCCGGGGCCGCTCAAGGCGGCGCAGGCCATGATCGGCATGCCGATGGGGCCGGTGCTGACGCCGCTGCGCGCACCGTCGGCGGAGGTGACGAGCCGGCTCGCGGCCTGCCTTCCCGTGCTGCAGGCCTACGAGTCGGGCCTGGCAAAGAAGGTGGCCTGAGCCGGAAGCGGGACTTTCACCATGGATCCGGTCGTCGCCACGTTGACGCGCCGATTGCCGCCGGGTGCCGTACTGACGGACCCGGCGGACACGGCGCCGTTCTGCGTCGACTGGCGCGACCGCGAGAACGGTGCCGTGCGCTGCGTCGTGCTGCCCGGCACGACGGCGGAGGTCGCCGCCGTCGTCCGCGAATGCGCCGAACGCGGCGTGAACCTGTTTTTGCAGGGCGGCAACACGGGCTTGTGCTACGGCGCGGTGCCGAGCGACGACGGCGCGGGCGTCGTGCTCGCCCTCAGGCGCATGAACAAGGTGCGGCGCGTCGACCGGCTCGACAGCTCGCTGATCGCCGAGGCAGGCGCGCCGCTCGTGGCGGTGCACGGGGCGGCGAAGGAAGTCGGCCGACAGTTTCCGCTCTACCTGGGCAGCGAAGGATCGGCGCAGGTCGGCGGGCTCGTGTCGACCAATGCCGGCGGCACTGGCGTGCTGCGCTACGGCAGCATGCGCAGCCTCGTGCTCGGCCTCGAGGTCGTGCTGCCGGATGGCCGGGTCTGGAACGGGCTTTCGACCTTGCGCAAGGACAATACCGGCTACGACCTGAAGCAGCTCTTCATAGGCGCCGAAGGCACGCTCGGCGTCGTCACGGCCGCGGCGCTGCGCCTGTTCCCGCTGACGCGATCGAGCGCCCATGCCTGGGTCGCGACGGACACGCCGGGGCAGGTGCTCGAGCTGCTCGGCCATTGCCAGGACGCGTTCGACACCGCGATCCAGGCCTTCGAGCTGCTGTCGCGCTCGGAGGTCGAGATCACGCTCGCCAACGTGCCCGGCAATCGCATTCCCTTTGCCGCCGCGCCGCCCTGGTCGGTGCTGATCGAGCTGGGCGATGCCGACCCGGAGGCGCCGTTGGCGGCGCGGCTCGAGCGCGTGCTCGAGCGTCGGTTGGAGGCGGGCACGATCGCCGACGCCGTCGTCGCGCAGAGCGAGTCGCAGGCGATGTCGTTCTGGCGCCTGCGCCACACCCTGTCCGAGGCCAACAAGCGGCATGGCATGTCGCATACGCACGATGTCTCGGTCCCGGTGTCGCGCGTGCCGGAGTTCCTCGGCGAGGCCGATATCATGCTGGCGCGCGACTTTCCCGAGGCCGTGCCGGTTGTCGTCGCGCATTTTGGCGACGGCAACGTGCACTACATCGCCATGTTCACGCGCGAGGATTGGGCGCGCCGCGCCGATCCGGCGGTCGACATCGAGCGGCTGCAGACCAGCGTCCACGACATCGCGGCTCGGCTCGGCGGCAGCTTCAGCGCCGAGCACGGCATCGGGCGCAAGCTCGTCGGCGAGCTCCAGCGGCTGACGCCGCCGCCGGAGCTCGATCTGCTGAAGCGCCTCAAGCGCGCCATCGATCCGGCCGGCCGGTTCAATCCCGGCATCATGTTTCCCGCATGAATCGCCGATGCTCCGGGCCGCATGCCCGCGCCTTGGACCTCCGCAGGATCGCCGCCGAGCGCGAGCTGCCGCGCGAAGTGCATGTCGAGAAACTCGCCATCGACGCGATCGCCCAGGCAGTGGGGAAGGGCGCGCTTCACTGCGCCACGATCCTGCCCTCGACCGTCGGCGCCACGGTGCCGCGCGCGGCGACGTAGTCGATCACCTGGCTCGCCATCAGCTTGCCGCCGCTGGCGTCGATCAGCACCTTGCCTTTCTTCAGGTCGGCGAAACCGTCGCCGCCGGCGACGATGTAGTCGTTGGCCGCGACCTTGTAGCTGCGCGCCGGGTCGAGCTTCTGGCCGCCGACGGTGGCCGTCCGCACGCGCTTGCCCGACGGGGCCTTGGGATCGTAGGCGAAGGCGAGGCCCGAGACGCTGACGAAGCGGCCCTGCAGCTCCTCGACGCGGCCGACGGCGTGCTCGAGCGCGGCCAGCAGGTCGCTGCCCTTCAGCTCGATCAGCACGGTGATGTTGCCGAAGGGCAGCTCGGTCAGGACGTCGCGCCGCGTCAGCGTATGGCCGGCCGGGTATTGCCGGTCGCCGCGGATGCCGCCGCCGTTGACGAGGGCGACATCGGCGCCGACCGCCGCGCGGATCGCGTCGGCGAACAGGTTGCCGATGGCGTTCTCCTTCGCGCGCACCTCGCTGCGCCGGCTGTCGAGCGGCGTCGCCGCCGTGCCGATGCGGACGTTCAGCTCGGCGTCGAGCCTGTCGTTGTGCTTCTTCACGATGGCGGCGATCGCGGGATCGGGCGCGATGCCGGCGACCGGCACCATGCGCCAGGCCGGCACGAAGGCGACCTTCGGCCCGTCCCTGGTCTGCTCGCGCCTGAGGCTCAGCTCCACCACGGCGAGGTACTCGTTGTCGTGCCCCGCCTTGTGGATCAGCTTGCCGCCTTCGAGGTAGGTGATCGGATCGTGGTCGTGGCCGCCCAGGATCAGGTCGATCTCCCTGACCCGGCGCGCCAGCTCGCGGTCCTCGGCGATCGAGAGATGCGTCAGCGCGACGACGATGTCGGCGCCCGCGGCCTTCAACGCTTTGGCGGCGGCGGCGCCGGTCTCGACCACCGGCGCGAAGGTGATCTCCTTGCCGGGGCTGGACAGGGTCGCCGTCTCCGGCGTCAGCAGCCCGACGAAGCCGATCTTGAACCCGCCCAGCTCGCGCAGCGCCGTGCCGGGATTGCCGTTGAAGTTCTTGCCGTCCGGTCCCAGCACGTTGGCGGCGAGCCAGGGAAAGCGCGACTCGCCCATGCGCGCCTTGGCGACCTCGGGCCCGAAGTCGAACTCGTGGTTGCCGAGCACGGCGAGGTCGAGCCCGACCGCGTTCTGCAGCTCGATCATCTGCGCGCCCTTGGTCAGACCGGACATCAGCGAGGGCGAGATCAGGTCGCCGCCGAACGTCGTGATGCTGTGCTCGGCCGCCGCGCGCTCCTTCTCCAAGGCCGTCATCAGCTCGGCGAACCCGCCGCGGCCCTTGACCGGCGCGATCTCGTAGACGTCGTTGGTGTGCAGGAACGTTACCTTGGCCGTCGCCGGCGTCTGCGCCCGGAGCGGCGCGACGAGGACGAGGCAGGCGAGGGCGAAGGCGAGGGTGATGAATTTGCGGCGAGGCATCGGACGCATGATGGCACTCTCCCGTTCGGTGAACCTTGTCAGCTCAGCGCGGCGCACGCCCGCTGGATGCGCCGGCAGCCTTCCTCCAGCATCTCCATCGAGGCGGCGAAGGAGATGCGGAAATAGGGCGACATGCCGTAGGCGGCGCCGTGCACCACGGCGACGCCCTCGGCGTCGAGCAGGTAGCGCACGAAGTCCTCGTCGGTCCGGATGAGCTTGCCGTCGGGCGTACGCTTGCCGATCACGCCGGCGCAGGACGGGAAGACGTAGAAGGCGCCGTCCGGCCTGGGACAGTCGATGCCGGGCGCTTGGTTCAAGAGCTCCACGACGCGGTCGCGGCGGCGGCGGAATTCCTCGCGGCGCTCGCCGACGCCGTCCTGCCGGCCGTCGAGCGCCTCGACCGCGGCGGCCTGGCTGACCGAGGACGGGTTGCCGGTCGCCTGGCCCTGCATCTTCGCCATGGCCTTGATCAGCGGGACGGGGCCGCCGGCATAGCCGATGCGCCAGCCGGTCATAGCGTAGGTCTTCGACACGCCGTTGACCGTCAGCGTGCGGTCGTAGAGGCGCGGCTCGACCTCGGCCGGGGTGCAGAATTCGCGGCCGTCGAAGAGCAGGTGCTCGTACATGTCGTCGGTCATGACCGCGACGTGCTCGTGGCGCAGCAGCACGTCGGTCAGCGCCTTCATCTGCTGCCGGTCATAGGCGGCGCCGGTCGGGTTGTTCGGCGCGTTCAGGATCAGCCAGCGCGTGCGCGGCGTGATGGCCGCCTCCAGCGCCTCGGGCTGCAGGCGGTAGCCGTTGTTCTGCGGGCAGCGCACGGGCACCGGCACGCCTTCGGCCAGCAGCACCTGGTCGGGATAGGATACCCAGCAGGGCTGCGGGATGATCACCTCGTCGCCGGGGTCGAGCGTCGCCATCAGCGCGTTGAACAGCACCTGCTTGGCGCCGTTGCCGACGCTGATCTGCTCGGGCGTGTAGTCGAGCCCGTTCTCGCGCTTGAACTTCGCGCAGATGGCGCGCTTCAGCTCCGGCGTGCCGTCGGCGTTGGTGTACTTGGTCTGCCCCTCGGCCATGGCGCGCGTCGCCGCCTGCTGGATGTTGTCGGGCGTCGGGAAGTCGGGCTCGCCCGAGGTCAGCGCGATGACGTCGCGCCCGGCCGCCTTGAGCGCGCGGGCATGCTGCGAGGCGGCGGCGCTGGCCGACGGCTTGAACCGGCCGATGCGCTGGGCGATGCGGATCATGGTGGCTCCGAGGGTGGGTGGCGGGTGGCGCCGCGAAGCCTAGCCAGTCGCGGGCTGCCCCGCCAGCGCGCGGCAGTCGTTCGCCGAACGCCTGGCGCCCGTCTCGCCCGCGGCCGTGCATGCGGGTATGCTGTCGATCGACCGCGGGGCGGAGGCGGCCGGGTTCCGCAACGCCATCGATGCCGGCCGCGACGCGCTGGCGCGCGGCGCAGCCTATGGAGCAGCCCGTTGTCGGCCGTCCGTCTCCATCCGCGTAGCGGGGCGCCGTCCTGCGGCTGCAGGCTCGATGTCGTCGACAAGGTCGACCTCGAGGGCCGGCGCGGCGAGACCGTCACGCTGCCGGCGCGCGGCGGCCCGACCGCGGGGGCGCCGCGACTTCGGTGACGCAGCTGCGGACGACGAAGGGGCCTCCCCTGCTTCTGCTGGTGGCGCTGACGGCGGTGCCGACGCTGTCGACCAACATCTTCGTCCCGTCGATGCCGGGGCTGGTCGAGCACTTCGCCACCGGCGGCGCGACGGTGCAGCTGACCCTGACGCTCTACCTGCTGATGCTCGGCATCGGGCAATTGCTCTACGGCCCGCTGTCCGACCGCTTCGGACGCCGGCCGGTGCTGCTGGCCGGGCTGGCGATCTATGTCGTCGGCTCGGGCCTTTGCCTGGCGGCGCCATCGATCGGCATCCTGATTCTCGCGCGCGTGGTACAGGCGGCGGGGGGATGCGCCGGTGTCATGGTCGGAAGGGCCATGATCCGCGACATGTACGAGCGCGACAAGGCGGCCAGCATGCTGGGCTATGTCACCATGGCGATGGCCATGGCGACGGCGGCGGCGCCGGTCACGGGCGCGTTCCTGGAGGAATGGCACGGCTGGCGGGCGTCGTTCTTGCTGATGACGGTCCTGGGCGTCCTGCTCGCGCTCTTCTCGTACCGCATGGCGGGCGAGACGCTCGTTCATCGGGTGCCGTTGCCGTCGCTGGCGCCGATCCTGATGCTCTACGCAACCGCGCTCGGGTCGCCGAGGTTCCGCCGCTTCGGCGGCTACACGATCTGCACGATCGCCTCCTACTATGCGTTCGTGGCCGGCGCCCCCTATGTCGTGATCGACCTCTATGAGCAGCCGCCTTCGACCTTCGGCCTCTACTGGATCGTCGCCGGGGCGTCCTACATCGCCGGCAATTTCCTCGCCGGGCGCCTGACCGAGCGCGCCGGCATCGAAACCATGACGTGGATCGGCGGCTCGATCGTCGCGGTGTGCGGCTGTGTTTTGATCGGGCTGGTCGCCGCCGACATCCGGCATCCGGCGGCGGTCTTCCTGCCCGTCGCCGCGTCGTACATCGGCAGCGGAATCAGCCAGCCGGGCGCCTCGATCGGCGCCATCGAGGCGCTGCCCAGGAACATCGGCGCGTGCGCGGGCCTGCTCGGCGCGCTGCAGCTGGGGGCCGGGTCGCTCGTGTCGCTGGCGATCGGCGTCACGCAGCACTACGGCGCGCTGCCCTTCGCGCTGGTCTGCGGCGGCCTGCTGGTCGCGGCCCTCTTGAGCCTGCTGCAGCCGATGGGCAAGGAGCACCGCGTACAACCCTGATCCGGCAGGCGGCCGGCGGGTCTCATGCGTTCAGCGCCGCGTCACGCGCGCGTAGAGCCTGCGACCCCAGAGTCCCACGGCGGCCAGGTAGAGGAAGGACACGGCGAGGCAGGCGAGGGTGCCGCCCCAGACGCCCAGCGCCGGGAACGCCAACGGCACGCACAGCGTGTAGAGCACGATCGATCCCACGCCGAGCGGGAAATTCCGGATGATCGCGTGCGTGTTCGCGGCGCCGTAGGTGCGGTGGATGATCAACAGCGTCGGCAAGAGGGTCGCGGGAAACCCGGCGAGCAGCCCGGTCCACGCCGCGCCCAGGCTCTCGGCCACCGCGATCACGCCGACGATCAGCGCCACCGCGAGGCCGCCGCGCAGGAGCAGCAGGCGCGGCGTGTAGCGCACCGGCCTCGTCACGGGCGCGTCCGCGATCCGGCGGAAGATGCCGCTGGTCGCCACGATGACGCACATGGTCAGGAGCGCGCCCGTCGCCAGCGTGAAGGGAATCCGGGACAGGACCGCGGCGACCGCCGCGAAGGTCGCGATGCCGACGAGCGGGCCCGCGACGATCGAGAGCCGCGCCAGAGAGGACGAGCCCAGGTAGTAGGCCAGCACGAAGGCGACCGTGGCGGAGAAGGAGGCCGCGCCATGCGGCGCGCTCTCCACGACGTGCGCGATGCCCATGTCGCGGGCGACGAAGAAGTAGACGAGAACGGCGTTCTGCGGCGCGCCGGCCAGCAGGCCGGCGATCCGCGTGCTGACGCGCTCCGCGAGGAACGACAACCCGAGCACCAGGGCGGCCGACCACAAGACCTTGGCAAGCAGCGACAGGGCGGAGAAGGGGAGGTCCAAGGCGTGTGCGTTCAGTTGGTTCCGGCCGCGGGGCGCAGCCGGAGAAGCGCGATCCGGCGTTCACCGGTTGGCGCGGTGTCTCCGGCGACATTGGACGCAACGACCGGCGTTCGCAACAACGCGCTTCGCACCGGGTCATGCGGAGCTGCGCGCTGGCCGGCATGGAGCGTCGCGGCGGCCACGGGTCGCTCGACGGGGAATACGGACCGCTCCGCTGGGGAGTCCGCCGAACCCAGCCAGGTCCGGCGGCCGGACCGAGGGCTCGCGGAAGCTCCGCCGCTAGGCGCTGGCCTGCCGGCGGGCCGTCGCGCCTTCGCGTTGCTGGCGCCACTCGCGGGCGCGGCCGTACATGTCGCGCAGATAGGACATCTGCTCCGCGAACACCTTGGCCGCGACCGAGGCCTTGCCGTCGCGGATCGCCTCGAACAGCCGCTCGTGCTGCGCCACGATCCGCTGCCGCTCGCGGAACTTGTAGACCACCATGTTGGCGATCGGCTGGAGGGTCTCCGCGACCGCCGCCATCACGAACAGCAGCACGGGGTTTTGCGTGGCCTGCGCCAGCGCGTGGTGGAAGCGCACGTCCGAGGCGCAGAAATCCTGGTCGCTGATCGAAGAGTCCTTCTGGATCGCGAGCTCGGCCTTCATCGTCGCAAGGTCGCTTTCGCTCCGCCGGCTCGCCGCCAGCTGACAGCACACCAGGCCGAGGCCCTGGCGCGCTTCGGCGATGTCGTCGAAGTCGAACTCGCCGATGCTGATCATAAGGCGCGTGGCGTTGGCCATCGTGCGCACCAGCTGCTCGTGGCTCGGGCGGCTGACGAACCGGCCGCCGGCGGGGCCGCGCTGGCTGCGGATGAGGTTCTGCGCCGCGAGACGCTTCAAGGCTTCGCGGATGGTGGGCTTCGACACCTTGAAGCGGGTCGCCAGCTCCTCTTCGGTCGGCAGGCGTTCGTCGACCTTGAGGCGCCCGCTCACGATCGCCTCGCGGATGTTCTCCGCGATCTGCCGGGCTGCGCCCTCGGTAATCACCGAATCGTATTCCATTATCGCGAAACCGCCATGGATGTGTTGCACGAAGGTGGATGCATATTCGCGTTGCCGGCCGCGGCGTCAAGCGTTTCCGCCACGGCGCCACGCCTGCGCGGCACAATACCCTATTTAAATATTCAATTGAAAAATATTTCTTTCTGTGAGTAGATATTTTCAAGGATCGGCATGCGCCCGCAATGCCGGCGCAGGAGTGGGGAAACGCCTTTGGACCTCTACGATCTCGGCGCTCGCCCGGCGCTCGGTCGCGTGCCCGAGCGCATGCACGCCTTCGCCGTCCGGCAGAACCGCTTCGGCCCGCCGCGCACCGCGTGGCAGCGGGAAGTCATCCCGACGCCGCAGATCCGCGACAACGAAGTCCTCATCTACGTCATGGCGACCGGCATCAACTACAACAACGTCTGGGCGGCCCTGGGGCGTCCGCTCGACGTGATCGGCGAGCGCCAGAAGTCTCTCGGCGAGAAGGAGGATTTCCATGCCGGCGGCAGCGATTGCTCCGGCATCGTGTGGGCTGTCGGGAAGAGCGTCACCTCGGTGAAGCCGGGCGACGAGGTCGTCGTGCACAGCGGGTGGTGGGAGCCCAACGATCCCTGGGTCCTCTCAGGCCGCGATCCGATGCTGGCCGAAAGCACGCGCATCTGGGGCTACCAGACCAACTACGGCAGCTATTGCCAGTTTGCCCGCGCCCAGGCGCATCAATGCGTGCCGAAGCCGCGCAATCTCTCCTGGGAGGCGGCCGCCTGCTACCTGCTCTGCGCGTCGACGGCCTACCGCATGCTGATGGGCTGGCAGCCGAACGTGGTCGAGCCGGGCGACGTGGTGCTGGTGTGGGGCGCCGCCGGCGGCCTCGGCAGCATGGCGCTGCAGATCGTGCGCGCGGCGGGCGGGCGGCCGGTGGCGGTGGTGTCCGATCCGGCGAAGCGGCAGTTCTGCCTCGACCACGGCGCCGTCGGCGTGATCAACCGCAACGACTTCAATCACTGGGGCCGGATGCCCGACACCAACGACAAGGCCTACAACGAATGGATCAAGGGCGCGCGCGCGTTCGGCAAGGCCATCTGGGACGCGGTGGGCGAGCGCGTCAGCCCGCGCATCGTGTTCGAGCATCCCGGCGAGGCGACGCTGCCGACCTCCGCTTTCGTATGCGCGACGGGCGGCATGGTCGTGATCTGCGCCGGTACCACGGGCTACAACGTCACGATGGACCTGCGGTATCACTGGATGCGGCAGAAGCGCTTCCAGGGAAGCCATCTTTCCAACGACGAGCAGGCCGCGGCGGTGACCAAGCTGGTGGCCGCGGGCCGCATCGACCCGTGCCTGTCGCACACCTTCGCCTTCGACGAGATCGGCGAGGCGCATCAGCGCATGCTCGACAACACGCATCCCTACGGCAACATGGCGGCGCTGGTGAATGCGACCGCAACCGGCCAGGGCAAGAGCTGAGAGGGCACGCGGCGTCGGCCCCCGCGGCCGCACGGCCGGGAGAACAAGGCCGCAGGGCCTGAACACATCGGAGGAAGCCATGACCCATTCGGTTCGGCACACGAGGCGCAGCATCATCCGCGCGGCCGGCGGTCTCGGCGCGACGCTCGTCGCCGCGCCCTGTGTCTGGAGCAGCCGCGCGCGGGCGCAGGAGCAGACGCTGTTCGTCAACACCTGGGGCGGCAGCTGGACGGCGGCGGAAGAAACCGCCTACTTCAAGCCGTTCACGGAAAAGACCGGCATCAAGATCCGCACCGTCGCGCCGGTGTCGTTCGCCAAGCTGAAGGCGCAGGTGCAAAGCAAGACCTATGAATGGGACGTCTCGAACGCCGGCATCGTGGAATACAGCCAGGCCGTCGTCGAAGGCCTGCTCGAGCCGGTCGACAAGTCGATCGTCGACCCGGCGAAGTTCCCGCCCGGCAACGTGACAGAGTTCGGCGTCGCCGGCGTGTCGCTCGGCACGTGCCTTGTCTACCGCAAGGACAAGTTCCCGAATGGCGGCCCGCAGTCCTGGGCCGATTTCTGGGACGTCAAGAAATTCCCCGGCGCGCGCTCGCTGTACAACCGGTCCTTCACCAACCTCGCCTTCGCGCTGCTGGCCGACGGCGTGCCGGCCGACAAGCTGTATCCGATGGACATCGAGCGCGCGTTCAAGAAGCTCGACCAGATCAAGCCGCACATCAAGGTGTGGTGGACGCAAGGCAACCAGTCGCAGCAGCTGATCGGCGACGGCGAAGTCGACATGATCGCCATGTGGAACGCGCGCGCGCAGGAGATGATCGACCGCGGCGCGCCGATGCAGATCGTCTGGAACGGCGCCGAGAACTACGGCGGCTACTGGTACGCGCCGAAAGGGACGCCGCGCGCCAAGCTCGCCTTCCAGTTCCTCGAGTTCGTCTCGCATCCCAAGCCGCAGGCGGACTTCGTCAACATCCTGCCCTACGGCCCGCCGCATCCGAAGGCCTTCGAGTTCATCTCGAAGGAGACGGCAAAGAAGATGCCGACCAACCCGGACAACCTGCGCGTCAGCCACGTGCCGGACGCGAAATGGTTGGCGCCGCGCCTGCCGGAGATCCGCGAGCGGTTCTCGCAATGGCTGGCGACGTGACAGCGCGGACGCGGCGGATCGGCCGCCGCGCGCTGCTGCGGTCGACGGCGGCGCTCGCCGCCGCCGCCGCGCTCGATCGCGGCGTGCTCGGCCGCCCGGCCCTGGCGCAGGCCAGGACGGTCTACGTCAACACCTGGGGCGGCAGCTGGACCGCCGCCGAGGACGTTGCCTTTTTCAAGCCGTTCACGCAGGAAACGGGCGTGCAGGTGCGCACGGTCGCCCCGGTTTCCTTCGCCAAGCTCAAGGCGCAGGTGCAGACCGGGCAGTACGAATGGGACGTCTCGGGCCTGGGCATCGTCGAGTACAGCCAGGCGGTCCACGAGGGCCTGCTGGAGCCGGTCGACCTATCGGTGATCGACCGCAAGGTGGTCCCCGAGGCCAACATCAAGTCGCACGGCGTCTCGTCGGTGACGCTCAGCACGTGCCTGGTCTACCGCAAGGACAAGTTCCCCAACGGCGGGCCGCAGTCCTGGGCCGATTTCTGGGACGTGAAGAAGTTTCCCGGCGCTCGCTGCCTGTACGACCGCTCGTTCACCACGCTCGCCTTCGCGCTGCTGGCGGACGGCGTTGCGGCCGACAAGCTCTATCCGCTCGACCTCGACCGCGCGTTCCGGAAGCTCGACCAGATCAAGCCGCACATCAAGGTCTGGTGGAGCCAGGGCGCGCAGTCGCAGCAGCTGATCCAGGACGGCGAGGTCGACATGATCGGCATGTGGAACGCGCGCGCCCAGGAACTGATCGACCGCGGCGTACCGCTGGAAATCGTCTGGAACGGCGCCGAGAACTACACCAGCTACCGCTTCGTGGCGAAGGGATCGCCGCGCGCGAAGCTGGGCTGGCAGTACCTCAACTTCATTTCCGATCCGCGCCGCGAGGCCGCCTTCTGCTCGATCCTGCCCTACGGGCCGACCAACCCGAAGGCTTTCGACTACATCTCGCCCGAGGTCGCCGCGAAGATGCCGACGCGTCCGGACCGGCTGAAGGTGGCGCACCAGCCCGACGCCGAATGGCTGGCGCCGAGGCTCGCCCAGATCCGCGAACGCTTTGCGCAGTGGCTGGCCACCTGACCAGTCGGACCACCGAGCGCCGACAAGGCGCCGCAACTAAGGAAAGGGAGGAACATGGCCAGGAGCAGATCCACGATATTCGACCGTCGCCGACTGCTGAAGACGGGCGGGGCGGCCCTCGCGGGCGCGACCCTCGGCCCGCTGCTCGTGACCGAGCGCACCGTCGCGCAGACGCGCACGATCTACGTCAACACCTGGGGCGGCAGCTGGACCGCCGCCGAGGAGGCGGCGTTCTTCAAGCCGTTCACCGACGCCACCGGCATCCGGGTCCGCACCGTGGCGCCGGTGTCCTACGCCAAGCTCAAGGCGCAGGTGCAAAGCGGCAGCTACGAATGGGACATCACGGCCATCAACCAGGCCGAATGGCTGCGCGCGGAACGCGAAGGCCTGGTCGAGCCGATCGACTGGACCGTCGTGCAGAAGGACAAGCTTTTTCCCGACGCGGTGTTCGCAAACGGCATTTCCTACTGCGCGCTCGGCACCAACCTGGCCTACCGCAAGGACAAGTTCCCGAACGGCGGCCCGCAGTCCTGGGCCGACTTCTGGGACGTGAAGAAGTTCCCCGGCACGCGGTCGCTGTACAACAACGCCCCGCGCTCGGCGATCTTCGCGCTCCTGGCCGACGGCGTGCCGCGCGACAAGATCTACCCGCTCGACCTCGACCGCGCGTTCAAGAAGCTCGACCAGATCAAGCCGCACATCAAGGTCTGGTGGACGCAGGGCAACCAGTCGCAGCAGCTGATCCGCGACGGTGAGATCGACATGATGGCGATGTGGAACGCGCGCGCCAGCGAGCTGGCGGCACAGGGCCTGCCGGTCGAGCTGGTGTGGAACGGCGCCACGGTCGGCATCACCATGTGGGGCGTCGCCAAAGGCGCGCCCAACCGCAAGCTGGCCTGGGAGTTCATTCAGTTCGCGGTGCAGCCCAAGCCGCAGGCGGAGTTCTGCAACCGGCTGTACTACGGGCCGACCAACCCGAAGGCCTACGAATTCGTGAAGCCCGAGATCGCCAAGCAGATGCCGACCTTCCCGGACAACGCCAAAGTGACCGTGCCGACGAACGTGGAGTGGGAGGCGACCAACGTCGCCAAGCTGCAGGAACGCTTCACGCAATGGCTGGCCAGCTGACGGCTTCCCTGCCCGCCGCCGGCGCCGCGGCGCCGGCGCGCGCGGCGGAAGGCCAATCGGTGCCGTGGCTGCTGCTGGCGCCGGCGACGCTGGCGCTGGTGGTCATGTTCGTGCTGCCGATCGGCTACGTGCTGCTGCTCAGCATCACCGATCCCGCGCTATCCATCGCGCACTACAAGCGCATCTTCAGCGTGCCGCTCTACACGCGGGTCCTCTTCAACACCTTCACCACCTCGCTCACGGTGACGGTGGCCTGCCTGCTGCTCGGCTACCCCGTGGCCTATGTGATGACCCGGCGCAGCGACTGGGTGTCAACCGTGCTGCTGATGTGCGTCGCGGTATGCTTCTGGACCGGTTTCATCGTGCGGACCTACGCCTGGCTGGTGATCCTCGGCAACAAGGGGCCGGTGATCGGCATCCACCAGGCGCTCGGCCTGGGACCGCCGCCGCGCCTGCTGTTCACGACCTTCAGCTCGACCCTCGGCATGGTCCACATCCTGCTGCCCTACATGATCCTGGCGCTCTACAGCGTCATGAAGAAGATCGACCCGAACCTCCTGCGCGCGGCGGCCAGCCTGGGCGCGCGGCCGAACGCGTCGTTCCGCGAGGTGTTCCTGCCGCTGAGCCTGCCCGGCGTGGTGAACGGCGGCATCCTGGTCTTCACCATCTGCCTCGGCTTCTTCATCACGCCGATCCTGCTCGGCACGCCGAAGGACATGATGATCTCGCAGCTCATCAACCAGCAGATCGAGGAGCTGCTGGCCTGGGGATTCGCCTCGGCCGTGGCCGTCGTGCTGCTGGTCGCCACCTCGGTCGTGCTGGCGGTCTACAACCGCTTCTTCGGCCTCGACCGGCTCTGGGGCTAGGCGAGGGGCGGCGATGATCCTGGTCGTGGCCTTCCTGGTGGCGCTGTTCCTGCTCGCGCCGATTCTGATCATCATCCCCATGTCGTTCAGCACGGCGGTGTCGTTCCAGTTCCCGCCGCCCGGCTATTCGCTCGGCTACTACAGGGCGTATTTCACGTCGCACGACTGGCTCGATCCCACGTTCAACAGCTTCCTGATCGCGACCTGCAGCATGGCGCTGACCATGCTCCTCGTCGTGCCGGCCTCGTTCGGCTACGTGCGCCACCGCTTCCGCGGCAAGTCGCTGTTCAACCTGCTCATGATGTCGCCGCTGATCGTGCCCCATGTCGTCGCGGCGCTGGCCTATTACGGGTATCTCGGCGCGGTCCGGCTCAACGGCACGATCGCGGGCGTGGTCCTGGCCCATGGCGTGCTGGCGGTGCCGGTCGCCTTCCTGGTGGTATGCGCGACGCTGAAGGGCTTCGACCGCAACCTCGAGCGCGCGGCGATGAGCTCCGGTGCGGGCCCGCTGCGCACCTTCTTCTGGGTGACGCTGCCCGTGCTGCGGCCGGGCATGATGGTGGCCGCGCTGTTCGCCTTCCTCGCGTCGTTCAACGAGGCGGTGGTCGCGATCTTCATCTCCGGCCGCGACGCGGCCACCCTGCCGAAGAAGATGTACGAGAGTATCCGCCTCGAGTCCGACCCCGTCATCGCCGTCGTTTCCTCGCTGCTGATCAGCGCCGTGCTGTTCGGCGTGCTCCTGTCCGTCGTTCTGCGAAGAAAGCCCGCCAATGTCCCTTGATGCACTGCTGCGCCCGAAATCGATCGCCATCCTCGGCGCCTCCGAGCGTCCGTCGATCGGCCGCTCGCTGATCGCGTCGGCGGAGCGAATCGGCTTCGAGGGGCGGGTCTACCCCATCAACCCGAAATACCCGGAGATCCTCGGCCATCGCTGCTACCCCAGCATCGACGCGTTGCCGGAAGCGCCGGACGTGGTGGCCTTCTGTGTCAGCTACACGCGCATCCTCGAGAATTTCCGGCCCGTGGCAGCCAAGGGGGCGAAGGCGGTCGCGATCTTCGACGGCGGCTTCGCGGAACGGGGCGAGGAGGGCAGCAAGCTGCAGGCCGAGATCGTCGGCGTCTGCCGTGAGGCCGGGATTCTCCTGAACGGGCCCAACTGCATGGGGGTGCTCAATCCGGCGTCGCGCAGCTCCATCTATAGGGGCTTGCCGGCAATGTGGGGCTGATCTCGCAGAGCGGCTCGATCTGCATCGGCCTGGTGGCCGACATCCGCCGCTTCGGCTTCAGCCACATCGTCTCCTCGGGCAACGAGGCGCTGATCGGCACGGCGGAATACATGGAGGCGCTGATCGACGATCCCAATACCAAGGTGATCGCGACCTTCACCGAGACGGTCAAGGACCCCGAGCGCTTCGTCGCCGCGCTCGACCGCGCCGCCGACCGCGGCAAGCCGGTCGTGGTCCTCAAGGTCGGCCGGACCGAGCGGACCAAGCGCGCCATCACCAGCCATACCGGCGGCCTTGCCGGCGAATCGCGCGTCTTCTCGGAGGTGCTGAAGGCGCACCGGGCGATCGAGGTCGACGACATGGACGAGCTGACTGAGGTGCTCGCGGTCTGCCAGGGCGAGCGCTGGCCGAAGGGCCGGCGGCTCGCCGTGGTCACCGCGTCCGGCGGCCAGGCCGAGCTAGTGCTCGACGTGGCGTCGGAGCGGGGGCTGGAGCTGCCGCCGCTGCCGGCGGAGTCGCGCAATGAAGCCGAGCGCGTGATCGGCGCCATCACCGGCGATGGCAACCCGCTCGACGCCTGGGGCAACGGCGACTATGCGACCAACCTGCCGCACGCGCTGAAGGTACTGGACCAGACGCCGACGGCGGACGTCGTCGTGTTCTGCAGCGACAGCTGCGACGATCAGCCCATGGGGCGCGCCGACCGCACCCTCGACTACACCAAGCTGTTCATCGCCGCGGCGCAGGCCAGCAGAAAGCCGCACTACCTGATGAACATGCGGCCCGGCGTGATGCATCGCGGCCAGGTGAACCTGCTGCGCGAGCATGCATTCGCGATGATCGGCGGGTCGCGCCAGGGCCTCGGCGCGATCGACCGCCTCGCGCGCTACCTCGGTCCGCAGCCGGCAAAGCGGGCGCCGGCCGCTTCCCCGGGGCCGAGCGTCGCGACCTGCCTGCAAGGGGCGATGCGCAAGACCATCAACGAGTACGACGCCAAGCGCCTGCTGGCGCAGCACGGCATCCCGGTCACGCGCGAGAAGCTGGTCGCCTCCGCCGCCGAGGCGACCGACGCCGCCCGGGAGATCGGCTATCCCGTGGTGCTGAAGGCGGTGTCCGACGACATACCGCACAAGTCGGAGCACGGCCTCGTCGTGGTCGATATCCGCGACGACGCGGCCATGGCGCAGGCTTGGCGCGCCCTGCAGGAGCGCCTCGCGCGCGTTCCGGGCAAGCCTAGGGTCGCCGGCATGCTCGTGCAGCAGATGGTGCGCGACGGCATCGAGGTCTTCGCCGGGATCAGCCGCGATCCCGACTTCGGCCATGCGCTGGCGTTCGGCATCGGCGGCGTGGCGATCGAGGTCCTGCGCGATTTCGCGCTGCGGCCGCTGCCGCTGCGCGCCGGCGACGCCGAGGCGATGATCGGCGAGATCAAGGGCGCCAAGCTGCTGCAGGGCATCCGCAGCGGCCCGCCCGCCGACGTGGCCAGCCTGGCCCACTGCCTCTATGCGCTGGGCGATTTCGCCTATGCCGACCGCCTGCGGATCGCCGAGATCGACCTCAATCCGATCAAGGTGCTGCCGCAAGGGCAGGGGTGCGTCGTCGTCGACGCGCTGATCGCGCCGATTCAAGCCAGCAAGGAATGATCAACGCCATGGAAACGCTCGTCAAATACGAAACCGACGAAAAGGTCGGCATCGTCACGCTGAATCGCCCGGCCAAGCTCAACGCGCTCAGCAAGGAGCTGCGCGCGCAACTGGTCGAGGCCTTCCGCAAGGCGGACGAGGACCCGGCGACCTGCGTCGTCGTCCTGCGCGCCGAGGGCCGCAGTTTCTGCGTCGGCTACGACATCACCGGCGGCGATCCGGCCAAGGAGGCGTGGAGGCACGACGCGCTGAAATGGCACGAGAACCTGCGCGATGGCCTCGCCCTGGAAATGATGCCCTGGGACATGAAGAAGCCGGTGATCGCCTCGGTCCAGGGGCACGCGCTGGGCGGGGGCTGCGAGCTGGCGATGCTCTGCGACATCACCATCGCCGCGTCCGATGCCACCTTCGGGGAGCCCGAGGTGCGCTTCTCGGACGTCGGGCCCGCGATCGTCATGCCCTGGCTCATCGGCCTCAAGAAGGCGCGCGAGCTCCTGTACATGGGCGACAGCATCAACGCCGAGGAGGCGTTGCGGCTCGGCATGGTGAACCGGGTCGTCCCGGTCGAGGAGCTGCGCGCGGCCACGCTGAAGTTCGCCAAGCGCATGACGCTGATCTCGCCCGAGGCGCTTTACGCCGGTAAGCTGTCGATAAACCGCGGGGCGGAAGCGGCCGGGTTCCGCAACGCCATCAATGCCGGCCTTGACATCGTGGCGCCGCTCTACGCGGCGAAGACGGAGTTCGGCATGAAGTTCGACGAGATCAAGAAGAAGGATGGCCTGGGCGCCGCCCTGAAATGGCGCGCGGCGCAGTTCAAGGAGTAGCGCGTTGTCGGCTGCCTACCTGCTTCTGCGCAACGTCGTGAAATCATACGACGGCAGGGTCAATGCCGTCGACGACATCGACATCGAGATCCGGCGCGGCGAGTTCATCACCCTTCTGGGGCCGAGCGGATCGGGCAAGACGACGACGCTGATGATGGTGGCCGGGTTCGAGAATCCGACGTCCGGCACGATCGAGCTCGACGGCAAGAACTTGACGCGGCAGAAGCCGTACCATCGCAACATCGGCGTGGTGTTCCAGAACTACGCCCTGTTTCCGCATATGACGGTCGCGCGCAACGTGGCGTTTCCGCTGAAGATGCGCGGCACGCCCAAGCAGGATGTCGCGCGGCGCGTCGCCGAGGCCCTGGACCTGGTCGGGCTCGGCAAGTTCGCCGAGCGCTACCCGCGCGAGCTTTCGGGCGGCCAGCAGCAGCGCGTCGCGCTCGCGCGCGGCTTGGTGTTCCGTCCGGACGTGCTGCTGCTGGACGAGCCCCTGGGCGCGCTGGACAAGAACCTGCGCGAGCAGATGCAGGTGGAGCTGAAGCGCATCCACCGCGAGGTCGGCATCACCATGGTCTATGTCACGCACGACCAGACCGAGGCGATGACCATGTCCGACCGGGTGGCGGTGTTCAACTCGGGCAAGCTGGAGCAGGTCGCGCCGCCGCTCGAGGTCTATCACCGGCCGGCGACGCGGTTCGTCGGCGAGTTCATCGGCGACAGCAATTTCCTCGAGGGCCGGCTCGACGCCGGAACCGGTTCCCTGGTGCTCGAAGGTCTGGGCGAGGCGTGCATGCCGGCCGCCCGTGGGGCGGTCGGATCGGGTGGGGTCCATGTCCTGATCCGGCCAGAGCGGCTGCGGCCGATCGATGGTCAGCCGGCGGAGAAGTTCGCGAAGGTCGTGGAGCTCGTCGTCGAGGGCAGCGTCAACTACGGCGACAGCGTTCTGCTGATCGGAAAGGCCGGCAATGTTCCCTTGCGCGTGCGCGTGTCCGGCGCACAGTACGGTGCGGTGCAGGAAGGCACGACGTTGCCGGTCGGCTGGACCGCCGACGACATGCATTTCCTACCGAGGGCGTAGCCGGGGCGGCGGCCCGACGGCGGAGGCGCCGCGACTTCGGTGACGCAGCTGCGAACAGCGAAGGGACCTCCCCTGCTTCTGCTGGTGGCGCTGACGGCGGTGCCGTCGCTGTCCACCAACATCTTCATCCCGTCGATGCCGGGCCTGGTCGAGTATTTCGCCACCGACGGCGCGACGGTGCAGCTCACCTTGACGGTCTATCTGCTGACACTGGGCGTCGGGCAACTGCTCTACGGCCCGCTGTCCGACCGCTTCGGACGCCGTCCCGTGCTCCTGGCCGGCCTAGTGGTCTATGTCGTCGGCACCGCCCTCTGCCTGGCGGCGCCGTCCATCGGCTTCCTGGTCCTCGCGCGCGTCGTGCAGGCGGCGGGAGGATGCGCCGGGGTCATGGTCGGACGCGCCATGATCCGCGACACGTACGGGCGCGACAAGGCGGCCAGCATGCTGGGCTACATCACGATGACGATGGCCATGGCCACCGCGGTGGCGCCGGTCACGGGCGCGTTCCTGGAGGAGTGGCACGGCTGGCGCGCGTCCTTCCTGCTGATGACGGTCATGGGCATGCTGGTCGCGTTCTTCTCCTGGCGGCTCGCCGGCGAGACGCTCGCCGTTCGCATGCCTCTGCCGTCCCTGCTGCCGATGCTGGCGCTCTATGCGACGGCGCTGCAGTCGCCGCGATTCCGCCGCTTCGGCGGTTACTCGGTCTGCACGATCTCTTCTTACTACGCGTTCGTCGCCGGCGCCCCGTATGTCGTGATCGGCCTGTACGGGCAGCCTCCCTCGACCTTCGGCTTGTACTACATGCTTGCCGGGGCGTCCTATATCACCGGCAATTTCCTCGCCGGACGGCTGACCGAGCGCGCCGGCATCGAGACCATGACGTGGATCGGCGGCGCGATCATCGCCGCGTGCGGCTGCACCCTGATCGCGCTGACGGCCGCCGATATCCGGCACCCGGCGGCGGTCTTCCTGCCGGTCGCCGTATCGTTCATCGGCAGCGGACTCAGCCAGCCGAGCGCCATGATCGGCGCCATCGAGGCGCTGCCGCGCAACATAGGCGCATGCGCCGGCCTGCTCGGCGCCCTGCAGCTCGCTGCCGGATCGCTTGCGTCGCTTGTGATCGGCGTCACGCAGCCCTACGGCGCGCTGCCCTTCGCGCTGGTCTGCGGCGGCCTGCTGGTCGCGGCCCTCGCCAGCCTAATGCTGCCGATGGAGCGGGAGCGGAGGGCACCGCCGTGACCTGGCAGGGCTATGCCGCCGCGGCGGCCTCCGGCCGCGGCCCGCGCGCGGCGATGCGCCGGTCGTAGTCGCCGGCGAGCGCGCGAAGGGCGGCCGCGCCGTCGCTCGGCGTCGGATCGCCACTCACCGCATCACCCCTCAGCCTTGGGCTTGATCCGGCCGCGCCGGCGCTCTCCGGTTCGGAACAGCTCGACCACCTGCTGGCAGCGGTCGGCGCGGCCGAGAATTCGGGAATGCTCGACGACACCGCCGTCGGCGTCGAAATAAGTCCGTTCCAGGCACAGCAGCGGCGACTGCGGTGCGACGCCCAGACGTGCTGCCACGTCGGGCGGCGCCGCCGTTGCCGATGACACCTGGCGCACGCGCAATGCCTTTACGCCGCAATACTCCTCGACCAGGTGCAGCAGCCGCCTGTTCGCCATACGCTCGGCCCAGTCGGCTGGCAGGCGGTCCGCACGGCTCTTGGCCAAATAGACCTCGCACGACGCGTTAGGACCGTCCTTGCTGCTGCGCACCCAGGAGAACCGGACAACCTGCTCATTTGTACCGAGACGAAGGCGCGCAGCGTGCTCCTCGCCACTGCCGGCGCGCAACGGGCGCATGCCGTGCGACTCAAGCCGGTCGCCAAAATTGCGATCGAGCATGTCCTCGAGGGACCTCGCAGCCCACGGTGCGGCTCCCGCCTCACGACTCTGCACGAACGTGCCGCGGCCGGGCTGACGCCGCACCAGGCCCTGCGTCACGAGATGCTGGACCGCCGCGCGGATCGTATGGCGGCTTACGCCAAATTCGTCCATCAGCCGGTCTTCCGTGGGGATCTGCGCGTCCACCGGATAGATGCCCGCGCTGATGCGCCCGCGCAGGCTTTGATAGATGCGGTAATAGGCCGGCGTCGGGTCGCGTGCGGGCAGTATCAACGGGTCTTGCACGACCATGGTTGCGGGCGCCTCCTTTCCCATGCCTTCCCAACCCCGCCCGCCAGGCGGGGCGTCGGCGAATTGCCCTTGCCATCCGAATGTACGTATGTTTGGATCTCCTGGAAAGAAGAAAGCCCGGGTCCACGCGACTCGCTGCGGGAGGAACGCCGTGACGCTGGAGATGGCAAGCAGGCCGACCGCCGAAGGCGACCGGGCAGGCGGAGCGACCCGGCAACTCGCGGAGTTTCTTGCCGCTCTTCGCATCGAGGACCTGCCGCCGCAAACGATTGAAGCGGCGAAAATGTTCGTCCTCGACGTGATCGGTTGCGCCCTCGGTGCGATGCGCACCGACGAGGTGCACATTGCCGCCGAGGTGGTGCGGGAACTGGGCGGTACCACCGAATGTACCGCCATCGGCCTCGGCTTCCGCACCTCATGCTCCAACGCGGCGTATCTCAATGGCATCTCCGCGCATGTGATCGAGCTTGACGACACGCATCGCTATTCGATCACTCATGTCGGCGCGCCGGTGATACCGGCCGCGATGGCGATGGCCGAGCGCGAAGGAGCGAGCGGCGCCACGTTTTTAGCGGCGGTCGTCGCCGGCTACGAAGCCTGCCTGCGCGTGGCCAACGCCGTGCAGCCCTCGCACTGGCGTCGCGGATTCCTGAGTATGGGCACGTGCGGCACGTTCGGTGCGGCGGCGGCAAGCGGACATGTGTTGGGATTCGACGCTGACACATTGTCGGACGCGCTGGGGCTCTCGGGGATTCAGGCCGCCGGGCTGAACAGCAGCATCTATGGCGAAGGTGACATGGGCAAACGCCTGTGCCCGGGCCATGCCGCGGGCACAGGCGTCGTGTCCGCCCTACTCGCCCGGCGCGGCTTCACCGGTAGCCGCCGGATCCTCGAGCAACGCAAGGGATTTTGCGAGTCGTTCGCCGACCAATACGACGTCGAGCGGATTTGCGCCGACCTTGGCAAGGTCTGGGAAATCACCCGTACCAGCCTCAAGCCCTATTCCTGCTGCCGCTACAATCACGCGGCGATCGATGGGCTGCTCGACATCATGTCAGCGGAATCGCTTACGGCGCCACGCATCGCCGGGGTGACGGTGCGCACCTACGACATCGCGGTGACCAACCGCCCGCATCGCACGCGGCCGCTCACGCTGTTTGATGCGAAGATGAGCATCCCGTTCAGCTTGGCGGTCGCTGCACACAAGCGCGCAGTAGGCGAGCACGAATTCACGGCGGACCTGATCGACGCCCCTGCGTTGCAGGATTTCGCTCGGCGCGTGCGGGTCGAGGCGGACGCGGCGATGTCGGCAGCCTTCCCGCGCGAGTGGCCTGCCGAGGTGTGCGTGACCCTGCACGACGGCCGCAGCTTTCAGCGGCATGTTCCCCATCCGAAGGGCGAGCCCGAGGCGCCGATGTCGCGCGCCGAGATCGAGGCTAAGTTCCGCGACCTGGCGAAGGTCGCAATCGACGATGCGGCCGCGGACCGTGTCGTGGTGGCAGCGTGGACCCTGGAAAAGCATGGCGACCTGGCGCAGCTGCTCGACCCGATCGCCGCCGCGTCGCGCAGTTAGGCTGGAGATCACCGAGGCTGGGCAGCAACCGGTACATGGGAGGAGCTATCATGATCAATCGTCGGCAGACCCTCAGGGCGCTGGGCGCGTCCATCGGCGCGGCAGGCGTGCTGCAAGCGACCTCGGCCGTGGCACAGACCGGCCAAGTGATGCCCACGGCCGCAGGCAGCACGATGGAGCGCATCCTTTCGACGAAGAAGCTGCGCATCGCCGTCGTCGCGAACCAGGAGCCCTATTTCAAGAAGGACCTCGCGACCGGCAAATGGACGGGCTTCTGCCTCTCCATGGCCCGCGACATCGCCGGCGAGATGGGCGTCGAGCTGGAGACGCTCGAGAGCACCTGGGGCAATTCGGTGCTCGATCTGCAGGCGAACAAGATCGACATGGCCTTCGGGCTGAACCCGACGCCGAAACGCGCGCTGGTCGTCGATTTCCCGCCCGCGATGTTCTACAACGTCTCGTCGCTCGTCGCGCGCAAGGGTTTCACTGCCAAGACGTGGAACGACCTGAACAAGCCCGAAGTGAGAATCGCCTTCGACCTAGGGACGTCGCGCGAGACCATCGTCAAGCGATTCGCATCGAAGGCCCAGCACATCGCCTACAAGACCTCGCCCGAATGCGTGCTGGCGGTAGCAGCGGGCCGCGCCGATGCCTTTGCCTGCTCCGTGTTCCTCGGTCTGGCGGCGCGCAAGCAGAACGCCAACCTCGGCGACTTCCTCATGCCGACCCCGCAGGTGAAGACTGTCACCACGGCCGCGATCCAGTATGATCGCGACAACCGTTTCCGGCAGTTCTTGTCGGCGTGGATCGATTTCAACCGCGGCAGCGGTCAGGTCCGCGAATGGATCCTGGCGTCGCTGGGCGACATGGGCATCACGCAAGCCGATCTGCCGCCTGACATGGATTTCTGATGGCTGGTGGCGGGGTCGGCATCGTCGGCTACGGCAGTTCGGTCTACGAGAAGCGCGCGACGCGCACGGAGCTCTCCTATCTGGCCGAGGCGGCATGCGCCGCCTTGGCCAGCGCCGGCCTCGCCAAGGCCGACATCGACGGGATCTCGATCAGCTCGACCACGCTCCATCCCGACAACGCGGTGACCGCCGCAGAGCATCTCGGGCTTGTGCCGCGTTGGGCCAGCGTCTCGAACGCGGGCGGCGCCGGCGCGTCGATCAATGTGTTGGATGCCGTACGCGCGGTGGAGGCAGGGCGGGCATCCTGTGTGCTCTGCCTCGCCGGCGCTGCGCAAGATGGCGCCTACTTCCGCGAACGGATCGGCCGGTTCACCGGCGTGATCGGCGACTACCTGGCGCCGCACGGCTTCGGCGGTATGAACGGGCTGTTCGCAATCATCCAGCGCAAGCACGCCGAGACCTTCGGTACGACGCGCGCGCAGCTCGGCCGGATCGCGGTCGATCAGCGTCTCAACGCGCGGGCGAACGAGGCCGCGCTACTGCGCGATCCGATGACCATCCAGGACTATCTCGATGCGCCGGTCATCGCCGACCCGCTCGGTCTGTTCGACTGCGTTATGCCTTGTTCGGGCGCCGAGGCGATCCTGGTCGGGCCGCTCGACCGTGCGCCCGAAGGCAAGGGCGTTCGCATTGCGGCCGGACGCGAGCAGCACAACCATCCGGTCGACGAGGTCAGCCCGATCCGCGGGGGATGGGAGTTGTTCCGCGATTCGCTCTACGAGGGGGCGGGGTTCGGCCCCGCCGACGTGCAGTTCGTGCAGGCCTATGATGACTACCCGATCATGGTGGCGATCCAGCTTGAGGATCTCGGCTTCTGTAGCAAGGGCGAGATCGGGCTGCTCCTGGAGCGAAGGCGCATGACGTTCGACGGCGATTTTCCGCTCAACACCGGCGGCGGCCAGCTTTCCTGCGGCCAGACCGGCGGCGGCGGCGGAATGATCGGCCTGACAGAGGCCGTGCGGCAGCTGCGTGGCGAGGGTGGTCCACGGCAAGTGGCTGGGGCTCGCCGTGGTCTCGTCTCCGGCTACGGCATGGTCGCCTACGGGCATGGCCTGTCGGCCAGCGCCCTGTTGCTTGAGGTGGCGTGATGACCGGCGAGTCGCCGCCCGGCCTGCCGCAACCGCGCGAGACACCAACCAATGCGCCGATGCTCCGCGCCTGGCGCGAAGAAGGCGCGCTGGCGCTGCAGCGTTGCCCAGCCTGCGCCAAGGTCATTTACTACCCGCGCGTGGTGTGCCCGCACTGCTGGTCGGATCGGCTCAACTGGTTTCGGGCTTCGGGTGCGGGCCGGGTGGTTTCCTTCACGCGCGTGCACCGCGGCCTGCCGGCGCCGTTCCAGGCCGAGGCGCCGATCGTGCTGGCGGAGATCGCCCTTGCCGAGGGCGCCTCGATGATTGCCCGCATAGTGACGCCGGACGCGGGAGCGGTGCGCAGCGGCATGGCAGTACGGCTGGTGCCGCCGGGCGACGCCCCGCGGTTTCCCTTGCCCACGTTTATGCCGGCCTAGGACCGCGGCGGCGCATGGGCAGGAGAGCGACCGAAAGCCTCGATGCTCTGGCGCAAAAGCGTGCATCGATCGAACGCATGCCTTTGCCGCCGACCATCGGCGCGCTATTCGATTCCTCCGTCGCCCGCCACCGCGATCGGCTGCTCTGGGTGTCCGTCGACGGTGGGCCGTCGCTGACCTATGGCGAATTCGCCGCAGACGTCGAGCGATGCGTTGCAGTGCTACACCGGCAGGGCGTCGGTCGCGGCACGCATGTCGCGGTGATGCTGCCTGCCTCGCCGCCGCTCGCGATCACCTGGATGGCGCTGGCGAAGCTCGGTGCGGTCATGTTGCCGGTGAACCCGCGCTATACCGCGCGCGAGCTGGATGATCTCTTGCGCGGTGGCGACGCCGAGCTGCTCGTGGCCGATCAGGCACACCGCGGCTTGTTCGAGCGTCCGGCAGACACGCTGCCGCTGGCGCGCCGGCAGATCCTGCTGCACGGCGCGGCGGCGCCGGGCTATGCCGGCGAGTGGCAGGCATTGATGGCGCAGGCCTGCCCGGTGCCAAATTTGCCTCCTCCCGAACTCGACCGGTTGATGACGCTGCAGTTCACGTCGGGTTCCACCGGCGCACCGAAGGGCTGCATGCTGAGCCATCGCTATTGGCTGACAATCGGTCTCGTCCGCGCACATCAGGGTCCGCCGGTCGAACGCATGCTGATCGACATGCCGTTCCACTACATGGGCGGGCAGTGGCGCTTTCTGATGGCGCTCTACTTGGGCGCGACGGCTTTCGTCGCCCGGCAGCCGAGCGTGGCGCGCATGTTGGACCGGGTGTTGGCGCACGGCATCCAATTCTGCTCCGTCACCCCGGCCCTGGCCAAGCAGCCTCTAGATCCGCGATGCAAGGACTTGCGCCTGGTCTGGGCCGGAACGATGGCGTTGCCGCGCGATTTGCACGCCACGCTGGAGGCGCAACTCAACGGCACCCCGGTGCGCGAGATGTACGGCCTGACCGAAACCGGCGCGGCGATCGAGATGCCGTGCGAGGTTGACTGGATGACCGGTAGCGGCAGCTGTGGGCTGGCCGCACCTTTTCGTTCTGTGCGGATCGTCGACGAGGCCGGCCGGGACGCTCGGCCCGGCGAAACGGGCGAGCTGTGGATTTCTGGACCCGGGATGATGATGGGCTACTATAATCGGCCAGACGCAAACGCGGTTTCTTTTGACCAGGGCTGGTTCCGCAGCGGCGACTTGTTCCGGCGCGACGGTGACGGCTTCCTGACCATACTCGGCCGAATCAAGGACGTCATCCGTCGTAGCGGCGAGAACGTGTCGGCGACCGAGGTCGAGGGTGTGCTCTGCGCCATGGCAGAAATCGTCGAGGCGGCGGCGATTCCGGTGCCGGACGAGTTGCGCGGCGAAGAGGTAAAAGCGTGCATCACCCTGCGTCCAGGATTGACGCCGGACGATGTGCCGCCCGAGCGTGTGGTCGCATTCTGCCGCGAGCGGCTCGCGCGGTTCAAGCTGCCGCGCTACATAGCCTATCTGCCCGAACTTCCGAAGACGTCCTCCGGCAAAATCGCCAAACAGGCCCTGCGTTCCGTGCAGGCCGACTTGCGGTTCGGCAGCTTCGATGCTGTCGAAGGAATCTGGCGGTAATCCGAGCGCGCGGAGATGACGTTCCCATTCTTGCCCATGACAAGTTCGACGCCATTCCGACACTTAGCGCGTTCATGCCTGCGTCGAGTCGGTGATCGTCTGCAACACGTACATTGAAGGGACGGATCGAGCGATGTCCTATCTATGGGATTTTGGAATCGTCCTGAGATACCTGCCGCTATTGGTTAACGGTGTTTTGGTCACGCTTGCCTTCACCTTCGGAACGATCTTCCTTGGCTTGGTTCTTGGTCTTGCGATCGGCATGGCGCGGCTCTCACGGCTCCGGTTGATCGGAGTGCCACTCATGTTGTTCGTCGAGCTGTTCCGCTGCACGCCGCCGCTGGTTCAGCTGGTGTGGTTCTACTATGCGCTGCCCGTGATTCTCGGTATCCAGATCCCCGGGCCGGTTGCGGCAACGATGGTGCTGTCGTTCTATGTCAGCTCGTTCTATTCGGAGATTTGAGGTGGTCCCGGTTGGCCGGACAGGTCGGCAGCGAATTTAAGGTGTATTCCGGTTGCTGATCACGCTGCCAAGCCTCGAATCGATTTGAAAGCCTTTTGTGGCTGTTGGACCTGTGGAGATGTGGGCAACGCGCTTGCGTTGTCCATCATATCCACAGGTCGCGCGGCCGCGTAGGCTTCCGCCGGCGTCCGGCCGTCCAGCGCCGAGTGCGGCCGCTCGGTGTTGTAGAACGCGATCCACGTGCCGATGATGCGCTCGGCCGCGAAGCCGTCGGTCATCTCGTGCAAGTAGACCGCCTCGTATTTGAGCGAGCGCCATAGCCGCTCGATGAAGATGTTGTCGAGGCACCGTCCCCGCCCGTCCATCGAGATCGCGATCTGCGCCTGCTTGAGCACGCCGGTGAACTCGAGGCTGGTGAACTGGCTGCCCTGGTCGGTGTTGAAGATCTCGGGCCGGCCATGTCTGGCGAGCGCCTCGTTCAATGCCTCGACGCAGAAGCCGGCGTCCATCGTGTTCGACAGCCGCCACGCCAGGACATGGCGCGTCGACCAGTCCATGATTGCGACCAGATACAGGAACCCACGCCGCACCGGGATGTAGGTGATGTCGGCGCACCAGACGTGATCGGGCCGCTCGATCGCCAGCCCCTTGAGCAGGTAGGGGTAAACCCGGTGCGCCGGGTGCGGTGCGCTGGTCCGCGGCGCCTGGTAGATCGCCTCCAGTCCCATCAGGCGCATCAGCCGGCGAACCCGGTGACGGCCGACCCGGACGCCGTCGCGCCGCAGTTGCCTTACCATCTGACGCGACCCGTAGAACGGATGCTTCAGGAACAGCTCGTCGATCCGGCGCATTAGCGCCAAGTTCTCCGGGCTCTCGCCCCGCGGCGTGTGATAGAACGAGGAGCGGCTGATCGACACGAGCTTGCATTGACGGCTCACGCTCAAGCCGGGGTGATCGGGCGCGATCATCGCCTTGCGCTCTTCCCGGCTCATCGCTTGAGCCCTTTGGACAAAAAATCGCGTTCCACCGTCAGCTGGCCGATCTTGGCGTGCAGCTCGCGAACCTCGGCTTCATGGTCCTGGCGCTCGCGATCCGCGCCGTTCGAGAACACCTGCGACAGGCCGTCCACCGCCTGACGCTTCCACGTGCTCACCTGGTTCGGATGAACCCTGTGCCGGGCTGCAATCTCCTGGATCGTCTTGTCACCGCGCAACGCCTCAAGCGCCACTCGCGCCTTGAACTCCGTCGTAAACCGACGCCTCGTCGTCATCCCGTATTCCTCCGTCCCCGGTGGAATACACCTTAACCCCCTGTCCGATTTTCCGGGACCAGCTCAAATTTTCCGCGGCGGCATCCAATCAATCGAGAAGGGCCAATGGGAGGCGGCGCGCGGGCTGGGCATGAGGTTTTGGCCCCTGATGTGCAAAGTTATCCTGCCTCAAGCGGTGCGACGAATGCTGCCGCCATTCATGAATCAATCGGTGATCCAGCTCAAGACCACCTCGCTTGTGTCGACGATCGCCGTGCCCGACCTGCTCTACAACGGCTCGCTGATCACCGCCGAAACCTATCGACCGCTAGAGATCTACACGGTGATCGCCATAGTCTATTTTGTCCTTCTGTTTCCGGCGACCCGTGCCGCGCAATGGTGCGAGCGTCGGCTGCGGCACGACAAAGCGGACACCGGCGGGCGGCTGGTTGGTGCAGAAAGAACCTGAGCACAGCCGAACGACCGTAGCCCCAGAATATTGCGAATATCTGGCCGAGGCTAGATAGCTACCGGGGACCTATGCCGCCGCGGCAGCCTCCGGCCGCGGCCCGCGCGCGGCGATGCGCCGGTCGTAGTCGCCGGCGAGCGCGCGAAGGGCGGCCGCGCCGTTGCCGCGGAACGAGGGCCCGTGCATGAGCGCCAGCGTGCGCGGCTTGAGGTCGGCCAGGCGGCGGATGGTCGCGCCCGTGGTGGGGTGCAGGCTGGACGACTGGAACATGTCCTCGGCGGCGATCGCCGGACCGACGATGTCGCGCTCGGTCAGGCCCGGGCCGTCGCCGAGCTGGGTGAGCAGGTCGCCGCACAGCAGCGTTGCCGTCGACTCCTCGTAGAGCACGCCGGCTTCCCATCCATGGGGAACATGCGGCGTGTCGAGGTAGCGGACCCGCTTGCCGTTGCCGAGGTCGATCGTCTCGCCGTCCTTGAGGACGCGCGGCGCGCGGTCGGCCGTGTCGTTCAGCGATACCAGGCAGCCGGTCTCGCCGTGCGCGACCTCAGCCCGCGGCGCCGCGTCCAGCCACTCGTTCATGGCGCCGCATTCGTCGGCCTCGTAGTGGCCGAAGGTGATCCAGCGCAGCCGCTCGGGCGGCATCAGCCGGGCGACGGCGGCGCGGACCAGCGGGAACATCCGCCGCGGCCCGGTGTGGAACAGCAGCGGGTCGTCGCCGAGGACAAGGAACTGGTTGAAGGTGAAGCCGGAAGGCGCCGCGATGTCCGGCACGAAGGTCGAGAGGCGATAGATGCCCTGGGCGATCTCGGTGATGCGGGTCTGCACGTCGTTCTCCTTCGCCTGTCGGCGGCGCGGCGCGAAGCCGCGCGGCCGCCGCCGGCGGATGGTGGATTTCCGCCTGATTTCGTGATACAGATATGTGTATCGAAATGCCGGCCGCGTGTCAATATTGAATGTACACGAACGTGTAATGAAATAGCATGGCCCGGACCTACCGGATGACGCGCCGCGCCGAGCGGCAGGCGGAGACCAGGCGGCGCATCGTGGAGGCTGCCGTCTCGCTGCACGGCAGCGTCGGCCCGGCGCGCACCACGTTCAGCATGGTGGCCGAGCGCGCCGGCGTGCAGCGCCACACGCTCTATGCCCATTTCCCCGACGAGCGCAGCCTCTACCTCGCCTGCTCGGGCCTGGCGCTGGAGCGCGATCCGCTGCCCGACGCCGCTCCGTGGCCGGCGATCGCCGACCGGCGCGAACGGCTGCGCGCCGGCCTCCGCGCGGTCTACGGCTGGTACGGGCGCAATGCGGAGCTGGCCTCCTCAGTGCTGCGCGACGCCGAGCACCACGCGCCGACAAAAGAGATCGTCGCGCTCAGGATGGGCCCGTTCATGGCGGCCGCACTCGACGCGCTCGGCGCCGGCCTCGGCGCGCGCCAGCAGGCGGCGCTGCGGCTGGCGCTCAGCTTCTTCACCTGGCGCACGCTGGTGCGCGAAAGCGGGCTCAGGCCCGCCGCCGCCGTCGAGGTGATGGTGCGGGCGATCCTGGGCGACGGGTGAGCGATCGCGGCGGGGCGGGCGCGACGGTACCCGCGCTTCAGCCCCAACGGCCTTCCACCCGGTCCCAGCTGCCCTTGCGCAAGTCGTCCTTCTCCGCGACCAGCGCCGGCTTGGCGATCTTCTCGGACGCGGTGCGGGGCAGGGGGGCGTCACGATACTCGATGTAGCGCGGGACCTTGAAGCTGGCGAGGTTCCGCGTGCAGTGCCGGAGGATCAGCTCCGGCGGCAGGGCGTCGCGCGTGAAGCCCTGCTGCAGGACGACGTAGACCTTGACCTCCTCGCCGCGCAGCTCGTCGGGCACGGGCACGGCGGCGGCCTCGGCGATGCCGTCGAGCGATGCCAGCACGGCCTCGACCTCGTTGGCGGCGATGTTTTCGCCGGCACGGCGGATCATGTCCTTGGCGCGGCCGACGATGGTGACGTAGCCGCGCGCGTCCATGCGCGCGAGGTCGCCGCTGCGGAACCACTCGCCGTGGAAGGCCGCCGCGGTCGCCTCGGGCTTGCGGTAGTAGCCCTTGAGCATGCCGGGGCCGCGGAACAGCAGCTCGCCCATCGCGCCCGTCGGCACGGTGTTGCCCTCGGGATCGGCGATGCGGCATTCGCGCCAGGGCACGGCGATGCCGCAGGAGCCCGAGCCGGTCATGTCGGCCGCCGCGATCGGCACGAACAGGCCGGCGCCGATCTCGGTCATGCCGAAGGCCTCGCGCGCGACGAAGTCGAAGCGCTGCTCGAGGTCGGCTTGGGCTGCCTTCGGGAAGCCGTAGGTGCTGACGCGGATGATGGCGTTGTCCCGGTCGATCGGACGCGGCGGCTGCTTGTAGGCGGCGGCGGGGAACAGGCAGAAATCGATGCGGTAGCGGTGGAGCCAGTCCACGAACCGGCTCGCGCTCTGCCGCGCCGCGACATGGAGCGTGCCGCGCGTGAGGAACGCCATCAGCGTCAGCCACTGCGGCGTCATGTAGAAGAACGGCGTCGGCGCCAGCAGGCGGGAATAGGCGCGCCCGTCCTGGTCCGCATGCGTCCTGGCGCATTGCAGCCAGTAGCGCTGGCTCAACAGGCAGCCCTTGGGGAAGCCGGTCGTGCCCGAGGTGTACTGGATGTTGAGCAGGTCCTCCGGCCCGGGCTCGTCGGCAAGATCGAGCCCGGTGCCGAACCCGTCCACGAGGTCGCGCCAGCGCCGGTGCTCCGCCGTGCCGGTGCCGACCACGACGACGCGTCCCTCGATGCGCGGCAGGGGCCGCGGAACGGACGCCAGCACCGGCAGGAAGCTCTCGTGGATGACGAGGTAGTCGGCCTCGGCGTCGTCGAGCACGTGGTGCAGCTCGCGGCCGGTGTAGCGCGTGTTGACCGGCACGGTCACGGCGCCGATCCGCGCGATCGCCAGCCACGTGATCGGCCATTCCGGGACGTTCGGCAGCATCAGGCCGACATGCGTGCCCTTGGCGACGCCGATCGACACGAGCCCGTTGGTCAGCCGGTTCACCGCGCCGCGCAGCTCCCGGTAGGTGAAGGTTTCGCCGGAATCGATGAAATGCAGCACCTGCCGGTCCGGCACGGCGTCCGACGCCGCGTCGAGCAGCGCGCCCAGGTTGCGCGGCAGCGGCTCGCGCTCGATCCGGCGGCGGATCTCGTCGAACGGCGGCACCCGCTCGGCCAGCACCTTTTCCCTGCGCATGTGCCTAGTGCCCGGTCCTCTGGGGTAAGGGGAGGGGCGCGATCTCTCGCGCGGCGCAACCGCGTGACGTCCCCAGTTGGTTCACGTGGAGACGCGCCCTTCGACAAGCGCTCAGGGGCGCGGAGAAAAGCAGGCGGCGTCTTCTCCGCGATCTCCGCGGCTCCGCGTGAGCCACCTTTGATCCTTCCTTCGTGTCCTTCCTTCCGGCCTTCGAGTCTTCGTGCAACTCCGAAAATGGTGAACCACGAAGGCGCGAAGGACACGAAGGTAAGAAAACGAGGAAAAGCATACGGCCTTCGGCCGCATGAACGATGCCTTCTCCCAGCCCTCTGCAGGAACGCAAGAAACGGGGAGCCATAAGCCTGGCGTGGCTCGGTCGCATGTTCGTCATTTGCGATCTACCGAGACGGGCCGGCGCCGGCGCCGATCTTGGAGACCACGATCAGCACGACCGTCACCAGCACGATCTGCAGCACCGAGACGGCGGCGATGGTCGGGTCGATGGCGTTGACGATGTTGTCGAACATCTTCTTCGGCAGCGTCATGTTCGAGCCGCCGAGGAACATCGCCACCACCAGCTCGTCGAAGGACGAGATGAAGGCGAGGAACATGGCCGAGACCAGGGCGGGGCGGATCTGCGGCAGGGTGATGCGCCAGATCGCGCCCAGCCGGCTGGCACCCAGGCTCATCGCCGCCAGCTCGTAGTTCTCGTCGTAGGTGCGGAGCGCGGCGCCGACCACGATCAGCACGAAGGGGATCGCGTGCACGGTGTGGCCCAGCACGATCGCGTGCCAGTTGCCGATCAGCCGGGCTTGAGCGAACAGGCCGTAGACCGCGATCGAGTAGACGATCACCGGCACGATCAGCGGCAGCAGGGCGAACTGGTTGAGCGCCTCCTTGCCCGGATAGCGCCCGCGCACGATGCCGAAGGCGAGCAGCGTGCCGAGCACGGTCGACAGCACCGTGGTCGCCGCGGCGACCTTGAGGCTGCGGATGGTGGCGTCGATCCAGGCCGTGTCCTCGACATAGGCGACGTACCATTGCAGCGACCAGCCCGGCGGCGGGAACTGCAGGTAGGGCGAGGAGGAGAACGAGATCGGGAAGACGACGACCAGCGGCGCCATCAGGAACAGGAACACCAGCGCGCAGAATGCGTAGAGCCCGAAACGCCAGGCGGGAACGCCGGCGGCGCGGCGGCGGGCGGCCGTCAGCTCCATTGCAGGTCGCTCCGGAACAGGCGCCTGAGGCCGACGTAGACCAGCAGAGTCGCGGCCAGCAGCACGGCCGACAGCGCCGCGGCGAAGCCCCAGTTGAGGAACTGGCGCACCTGCGTCTCGATCAGCACGGCGATCATGATCACCTTGCCGCCGCCGAGCAGCGCCGGCGTGATGAAGAAGCCGATCGACAGGATGTAGACCAGCGTCACGCCGGCCAGCACGCCGGGCAGCGTGAGCGGGAAGTAGACGCGGCGGAAGATCTGCCAGCCCGGCGCGCCCAGGCCCTCGGCCGCGGCGATCAGCGCCGGGTCGACGCGGCGCATCACGGCGTAGATCGGGAACACCATGTAGGGCAGCAGCACGTGCACCATGCCGATCAGCACGCCGTTCAGGTTGTTGAGCAGCGGCAGGGGATCGGAGAGGAGTCCGATGTCGAGCAGGAAGCGGTTGATGATGCCGTTGCGGCCGAGCAGGATCATCCAGCCGTAGGTGCGCACCAGGATCGAGGTCCAGAACGGCAGCAGCACGAAGATGATGCCGATGGTGGGCCAGGGCGGCCGGGTGCTGGCGAGGAAATAGGCGACCGGATATCCCAACGCCAGGCAGATGACGCTGACATAGGCCGCGATCAGCATCGTGTCGATCAGCACGCGGACATAGAGCCCGTCGGTCAGCGCCTTCTCGTAGGCCTTGAGCGACCCGCCCTCGAAGCTTTGCGCCAGGAGCAGCATCATCGGCAGCAGGTAGAAGGCGAGCAGGAACAACAGCGCCGGCGCCGCGGCCAGCAGCAGCAGCGCCGTGGCGCGGTTGTTGCGCCACCAGATCGCAGTGCCGGTCGCCGTCGCCGCCGGCCGGTCGGCAACGGCGGCCGTCATGACCAGCCGACCAGGTGCAGGTCGTCGCGGTTCCAGCCCAAGGTCGTGCGGTCGCCGACGCGCAGCGACTCGCCGGCCTCGCGGAACGGCCAGCGCACGATGATCTCGAGCCCGGGATTGAGCCGGATGCGGTACTTGACCGTCTCGCCGAGATAGACCGTCTCGACCACCTCGCCCGAGAACACGCTGTCGAGGCGCTCGCCGGCGGAAATCGGCTTCGGCCGCTCGGGCCGCAGCATCAGCCCGACCTCGCTGCCTTCGGGCGGAGCGCCCGGCGGCAGCGGCACGCCGACGCCGTTCTCGAGCAAGGCATAGCCGTTGCCGGCGACGCGGGCGCGGAACAGGTTGGATTCCCCGATGAAGCCGGCGACGAAGCGGGTGGCCGGCCGCCGGTAGATTTCTTCCGGCGATCCCAGCTGCACGATGCGGCCCTGCTCCATCACCGCGATGCGGTCGGAGAGGATCAGCGCCTCTTCCTGGTCGTGCGTGACGAAGAGGGCGGTGAGGCCGAGCTTGCGTTGCAGCCGCCTGACCTCGAGCTGCATCTGCTCGCGCAGCTTGCGGTCGAGCGCGCCGAACGGCTCGTCGAGCAGCAGCAGGCGCGGGCCGAACACGATGGCGCGCGCCAGCGCCGCGCGCTGCTGCTGGCCGCCCGAGAGCTGGCGCGGCAGCCGTCCACCCAGGCCCGGCAGGTCGACCAGCGCCAACACGTCCTCGACCCGGCGCCGGATCTCGGCCTTGGGCACCTTCCGCATCTGCAGCGGGAAGGCGATGTTCTCGGCGATGGTCATGTGCGGGAACAGGGCATAGTTCTGGAACACCATGCCGATGTCGCGCTTGGACGGCGGCGCCGCGGTGATGCGGCGCTCGCCCAGCAGAACCTCGCCCTCGTCCGGCATCTCGAAGCCGGCGACGACCTTCAGGAGGGTGGTCTTGCCCGAGCCGCTGGGCCCGAGGATCGTCAGGAGCTCGCCCTTGCGCACGGCAAGGTCGATGCCGGCCAGCGCCGTGACCGCCCCGAAGCGGCGGACGACGCCGGCAAGCGCGAGGTCGCCCTCGTCGCTCCCCGGCGTCGCCGCTGCCACGCCTGCGTCTACTTCTGCAGCATCCACCGCTGCCAGCGCTCCTGTACGGCCGGACCATTCTTCTTCCACCAGGCGAGGTCCGTCCAGAACTGCTTGGGGAAGTTCTCGGGGCTGGTCGGCAGGAACGGCTTCAGCTTCTCGTCGGTGTAGTTGATGGCGTCGAGGTTGAGGCCGGGATAGCCGATGATGTTGGCGTAGACGCCCTGCGGCTTGGCCTCGGCGACCAGCGCCAGGAACTTCTGGCCCCAATAGGCGTCCTTGGCGCCCTTCGGGATGCCGAAGGCCGATTCCTTCATCACGCCCTGGTTCCATTCGATCTTCAGCGGCGCGCCTTGCGAGATCGGCACGTAGTAGCGGCCGTTCCAGGCGGTGCCGAGCACCGCTTCCTTGTCGATCAGCACCTGCGCCGACTGCGCGCCGGTGGTCCACCACACCGCGACGTGCTTCTTGATCTGGTCGAGCTTCTTGAACGCGCGGTCGAGGTCGAGCGGATAGAGCTTGTCCATTGGCACGCCGTCGGCGATCAGCGCGAACTCCAGGTTGTCGACCGGCGCGTTCTGCATCGTGCGCGGCCCGGGGAACTTCTGGACGTTCCAGAAGTCGGCCCAGTTCTGCGGCCGGTTGCCCTCCTTGAACACGTCGGTGCGGTAGCCCATGACCGTCGAGTACACGCCCTTGGGGAAGACGTGCTTGCGGTTCTGCGTGTGCTTCGGGTAGCGCGACAGGTCGATGATCTTGAGGTCGAGCGGCGCCAGCAGGCCGGACTCCTCGGCCAGGATGGCGTCCTGCCCGCCGATCTCGGTCACGGTCCACTCGACGTTGCCGCTTTGCACCATGGCGCGCAGCTTGCCCAGGTCGACCGGGCTGGTGGCGACGACCTTGATGCCGTAGCGCTTCTCGAACTCGTCGTAGAACGCCTTCTTCATGGCGTTCTGCATGGCGCCGCCGGAATCGTTGACGACGATCTGCGCCGGCTTCGGCGGATCGGCCGCGAGCCCGCCGGAAGCGGACAGCAGCACGGCGGCCGAGGCCGCAAGGATGGCGCGGACCGACGTCCGCAATCGCTGATTCTTCGACATGATGGTCTCCTCGCCTGTTGTGCTTCCTTCGCTCAGCCCAGTCCCAGAAAGTTCGCCGCGTTGTCGTGCAGCCACTTGCGCTTGACCCCGTCCTTCAGCGGCAGCGCCTCGATCTCGGCGATGCTACGCTCGACCGGCAGCAGCGGCCAGGACGTGCCGAAGATGATGCGGTCCTGCAGGATCGTGTTGCCGAACTGCAGCAGCGGCTCGTAGCCCGAGTTCGCCACCGTCAGGTATTTCGGCCTGACCGGCGCCAGGCCGATCCACACGTTGGTATGCCGCCACGCCACCGCCACCAGCTCGTGGCACCAGGGCCAGCCCGGCGGGGCGGCGCAGACCCGGAGCTCGGGGAAATGGATCATGACGTCGTCGAGATACTGCGGCTTGCCGTAGTCCATCGGCGTCGAGATGGAGAAGTTCACGCTGCAATGCACGTTCACGGGAATCCCGAGCTCGATGCACTTGGCGTAGAGCGGGAACATCTTCGGGTCGTTGATGCGCAGCTCGTGCTCGAAGCACTGCAGGTTCAGGCCCCTGAGGCCCAGCTCCTTGACCGCGAATTCCAGCTCGCGGATCGCCGTCATGCCCTTGTGCGGGTCGACGCCGGCGAAGCCGATGAAGCGCGGCCCGTGCTTCTTGCAGAAGGCGGCGACGTCCTCGTTCCTGATGCGGAAGCCGAACGTGGTCTCGAGGTCGCGCGCCTTGATGACGACGTGCTCGGCGCCGACCTTGTCGTACATCTGGAGGTACTCGGGCAGCGTCGCCGTCTTGGGCAGCTCGGCGTCGGCGGCGCGCTCGCTCGAGCGGTAGACGCGGCGGTAGTTGTCGAGATGCTTGCCGGTCTTGGTGAACTCCGGCAGCGGCGGGCGGCTGCTGAAGTCGATGAAGGGCAGGGTCTTGGTCATATCCATTTGCCTTCGACGCGGTCGTAGCTGTCCTTGCGCAGGTCGGCGACGCCCTGCGTCAGGATCTTCTTGGCGATCTTGCCCGACGGCGTCTTGGGCAGATCCTTGCTGTAGGCGATGAAGCGCGGGACCTTGAAGCGCGCCAGGTTCGCCTCGCAATGCGCGATGATGCGCTCGGGCGGCAGGTCCTTGGGCGCGATCCTGGGATCGAGCACGATATAGGCCTTGACCTCCTCGCCGCGGGTCGCGTCCGGCACCGGCACGGCCGCCGCCTCGACGATCTCGGGCAGGCCGCGCAGCACCGCCTCGACCTCGCGTGCGGCGATGTTCTCGCCCGCGCGGCGGATCATGTCCTTGATGCGGCCGACGATGTAGAAGTAGCCGCGCTCGTCCTGGCGGAACAGGTCGCCGGTGCGGAACCAGCCGTCGTGGAAGGCGGCCTTCGTCGCTTCGGCATTGTTGTAGTAGCCCTGCAAGATGCCCGGTCCCTTGACCTGCAGCTCGCCGACCGTGCCCGGCGCCACCGGATTGCCGGCATCGTCGACGATGCGCGCCGCGCGGAACGGGCTCGGCTTGCCGCAGGAGCCCGATCCGACCATGTCGGTCGCCTCGATCGGCATGAACAGGCCGTTGCCGATCTTGGTCATGCCGAAGGCCTCGCGCGCGATGAAGTCGAAGCGTTCCTCGAGCGCGGCATGGACCTCCTTGTGCAGGCCGTAGACGTTGACGCGGATGATCTCGTTGTCGCGGTCGCTTGGGCTCGGCGGCTGCTTGAAGACGAGCTCGGGAAACAGCGTGAACTGGACGCGGTGATCGCGCAGCCACGACATGAAGCGGCTCGCGCTCTGGCGACGGGAGGCGAACAGCGTGCCGCGCTGGTGGAACGCCATCAGCAGCAGCCACTGCGGGTCCATGTAGAAGAACGGCGTCGCCGCCAGGATGCGCTTGTAGACGCGCCCGTCACGCCAGGCGCTCACCTTCGAGATGGTGAGCCAGTAGCGCTGGCTCAGCATGCAGCCCTTGGGGAAGCCGGTCGTGCCCGAGGTGTACTGGATGTTCATGAGGTCGTCGTGGCCGACCGCCGCCGGCGGCGTGAAGTCGCTGCGCTGGCCGTCCGCAAGCCGGTCCCAGGCGCGGAACCCGCGCCGCTTGCTGCCCACCACGAACACGTTCTCGCCGGGGAACGCCTTGCCCGAAAGCCCGGCCAGCGTCGGCAGGCATTCGTCGTGGATCACCAGCCATTGCGCCTCGCCGTTCTTGGCGACGTACTCCATCTCGCGCGCGGTATAGGCGATGTTCATCGGGATCATGACCGCCCCGAGCCGGGCGAGCGCCAGCCACGTGGTCGGGAAGGCGGCGATGTTCGGCAGCATGACGCCGACATGGCTGCCCTTGCGGATGCCCGCGCGCGCCATGCCGTTGGCGAGCGCGTTCACGCACGCCTGGACCTCGCGATAGGTCGCCGTCTCGCCGCTCTCGAAGAAGTTCCACGCCACCTGGTCCGGCGCGTCCGCCGCCGCCTGGTCCAAGAGCGCGCCGATATTGGCGGGCAGGGGCTCGGACTCGATCCGCCGCCGGCGTTCCTCGACCGGCGGAACCTGCACGCTGAGGACGTCGCGTCGCGACATCGCTTCCTGCCCCCTTCGGCCGGCACTCCGGGCGCTCTTAAAACAAATCGGTGCAGCAGTTATGGAATGAAACATTTGTTCCGTCAAGGCGACCGTTGAGGCGGCCGTGCGGCGCGCTGTTCGCAACAGCGATATCGGCCGTGCTTTTCAACCCTCGCCCGCTTGCGGCAGGCGAGGGGTTTACCAGCGGCTCAGGACCGCGCCTTCTCGCGCCAGTAGACGCCGAAGCGCTCGCGGCGCTGGAATTCCTGCTTCACGCGCTCGACCGCCTGCGGGCCATTGCGCGCGACCATGACGCAGATGAAGCATTCGAGCAGCGCCATCTTGGCGACCAGCGACTGGTAGAAGGACGGGCCGGTGGTCGGCACGACGAAGACGTGCCCGGCCTGCCGGGCGATCGGCGACAGCGAGCTGTCGGTGATGGCGATCACCGCGGCGCCCGCGGCGACGGCGTAGTCGACCGCCTTGACGGCGTCGAGCGCGTAGGGCTCGCCGCTCAGCGCCAGCATGGCGTCGCGCGGGCCGATGTCGCCCAGCTCGTCGATCAGCATGCCGAGCCGGCCTTCCAGCAGCACGGTCTTGCGCGTGAAGGTCTTGACCACGTAGTCGAAATAGAAGCTGGCGGCGAAGTTGGAGCGCAGGCCCAGGATGTAGATGCGCCGCGCCTTGGCGAGGCAGTTGCCGGCGGCCTCGACCGCCTCGGGCGGCACGGTGGCGAAGGTCTCGCGGATATTGCGCTGCAACATCTCGCCCGCGCTGCGATAGGTGCTCTCGAAGGCGCGCGCGGCCTTGCCGGCGACGATCGACTCGGCGTCCATCGCGTAGCGCGCGCTGCCCATGCCGGCATGCATGCCGGCGCGGAAGGCGTCGCGGAAGCCCTGGTAGGTGTCGAAGCCGAGCTGGTTCGCCAGCCGCACCAGCGAGGCCGGGCTGACGCCCGCGCGGCCCGCCACGCGGCGCAAGGGGTAGAGCGCGACGAAGGCCGGCTCCTTGAGCGCGAAGCGCGCGGCGTTGCGCAGCTGCGCGCTCAGGCCCGGATAGGCGGCGTGCAGTTTTTCCTTCACCTCGGCGAGATCGGTCATGAAAATCCCGGCCCGTTGCGTCGGGCCGGGAAGGTATCGCGAAACGCCGCTGCGAGGCTACCTGCCTGATGGAACAGGTCAGGCCTGGCCGCGCACGTGCGGGCCGCGGGTCGACGAGGCGGCGCTGGTCGCGGCGCTCGGGTACGACCGGCGGCTTGGAGCCTATTGCCGCTGCCGGGCGGCCTGCACCTCCGCCTGGAGCCGCTTGATGCGGGCCTTCATCTCGTCGGGCAGGGCGGGCCAGCCGTCATAGGTGAGCAGCCGGAACGCCTCGTTGTAGTTCTTCGCGGCATAGGCGGCCTCCGCCTGGCCGAGGCGCGCGCGCGAATCCGCCAGCAGCATCGCGTTCGGCTTCGGCGCGGTCGGCGGCCACTGCGCGAGGGCCTGGCGGATGATGGCGTATTCCTGCTGCGCCTCCGCGAAGCGGCCCGTCCCCAGCAAGGCCTGCGCCTTGCCGAGGCGCGCGTCGGAGATCAGCGTCGCCAGCATCGGCGCCTCGGGCACGGTGTTGGGCGCGATCGTCGGGTCGGGGAGCATGGCCTCGGGAAGCGGCAGGGTGACGGCTTGCTTGTCGAAGCGCTTCTCCAGCTCGACCACGCCGGCATAGGCCTCGAGCGCCGCAGGATAGGCGCGCGCCGCCAGCGCGGCGTCGCCCTCGGCCACGCGGACGATCGTCTGCAGGCCCGCCGCGTCGAGCCCGATCAGGTCGACCGGGCCCGGCGGGCGCGCCGCATAGCTGGTCGCCATCAGCCGCGCCTCGGCCTCCTGCAAGGCGATGGCGGCGCGGCGCTCGCGGCGCGCGGCGGCGGCATCGTTGCGGCGGTGCGCGGCCAGCACGCTGCGATAGGCCGGGATGCGCGCATCGACCGGGTCGCGCGCCGCGGCCTGCGTCAGCGCCGCCTCGGCGGCCGCCCAGTCCGTGCGCGCGATCGCGTCCCACGCGGACTTGAGCTCGGCGGCGGCCGTGCTGTGGCGCAGCGGCTCCGCCATCAGCGCGTAGATCTGCTGCCGGCGCGGCTGGTTGCTGCGCCTGGCGAGCTCGGCCAGGCGCCGGTAGAGCTCGGCGCTCTCGGGCTGCAGCGCATAGGCGCGTTGCAGCGCCGTGCCGGCGGCGGCGAGATCGCCCGCGGCCAGGGCATCGTCGCCGCGCTTGAGCAGCGCCGGGATGACCTCGTTCTCCACGCGCTGCGCCTCGGCTTGGCGCTTCTGCGCCTCCTGCTCGATCCCTGCCGCCTGCGCGTCGAGTCGGGCGGCCTCGGCCAGGGCCTCGGCGGTCGGCGGATAGGTGGTCGTGACCTCGTAGACGCCGTCGCTGCGCTGCTCGCGGCGCCGCTCGATGCGCGGGGCGCGCAGCGCCGAGGCGCGCGAGCGCAGCTGTGCCGCGGTATCGAACAGGATGCGGGTCTTGAGCCGCAGCAGCCGCAGGTTCTGCGGCTCGATCGCGAGGCCGCGATCCGCCAGCTCCTCGGCGTCGCGGGGACGGCCCAGCGTGTGCAGGATCAGGGCGCGCGTCGCCATCGCGTTGGCCGACCGGGCATCGATGCCGAGCGCGGTTTCGGTGAGCTTGAGCGCTCGGGCGAGCTCCTGCTGCTGCTCGGCCTTGCTCTGCGGCCGCAGCTGCCGGCTGGCGCGCGGGCCGTTCCACAGGGTCGGCACCGTGTAGTGCCCGTGGAGGAAGCGCGCCAGCATGTCGGGCCAGTCGGCGTTGCGTGCGTCGTCGCGGATCGCTTCCGAGATGGCGAGGACGCGGTCCTGGTACATCTCGTCGTAGCGCAGCCGCCGGTTGTTGGCGAGGCGCTGCGCGGCGAGCGCCGCCTCGGTCAGCAGGGCGGTCTCGGCGTCGCCGCGCGCGATGTCGGCGAAGCGCTCGATCGCCCCGTCGGCCGGCGGCGCCGCCATGTGGCGGCCGACTGCGGCCTTGGCGGCGGCGACGTCGATGCCGAGCCGCGCGGCGGTCGCGAGGTCCATGGTCGCGCGCCGCGCGTCGCCGATGATGGCGGCGGCCTGCGCGCGGCCGGCATAGCCCTCGGCCCAGAGCGGCGCGACCGACAGCACGCGGGTGAACTCCTCGCGCGCGCGCAGTCCGTCGCCCGCGCCGACCAGCGCCTGGGCCCAATTGCCGCGCAGGTCCGGATCGTCGGGCTTGGTGCGGCGCAGGAGCTCGAGGTCGCGCAACGCCGCGGCGAAATCGCCGCGGCCAAGGTCGCTCTTGGCGCGCTCGGCGACCGCGGCGCCGGCGGCGGCGCCGGTGGCTTCGTGCCGCCGGGCGTAGGCGTGCGCCGCCTCGGGGAACAGGCGCTTGACCGGCGTGCTGGTCTGCACGTTGCGCCGCTGCGCCTTGTCGTAATAGCTGCCCTGGGTGCGCGACTGCCAGTACTCCATGGCCATGTCGTTGTAGACCATGTTGGCATACTCGGCCGGCAATCCGCCCATGCCGAACAGTTGCGAGCCCTTGGCCGGATTTCCGCTCATGCGATAGGCGGAGGCGAGCCACAGCTTGGCCTCGCGGTCGTCGCCGCGCAGACGCAAGGCGCGCTCGAGGTCGGTGATCGCGGCCGGGAAATCCTCGGCCAACGTGTTGGCGACGCCGCGCGCACGCAGGATGTCGGGGTTGCTGTCGTCGGCCTGCAGCGCGCGGGTGAGGTTCTGCACTGCGCGGGCGTAGTCGCCGGCGCCGAGCGCCTGGATGCCCTCGATATAGGCGCCGGCCGCCGCCTGGTTGCCGGCGGCCTGGGCAAAGGCGGACCCTGTGAAGGCGAGGCTTGCAGGGCCGACCGCGAGCAGGGCACCGCCCGCCGCGGCCACCAGCAGGATGCGTCTCATGGCGGCCCCCCATTGCCCCAACCATGACCCGTCCGGCCATGATCGCTCCGGCTTCGTCCGCCCGCAAGGCGGCGCGGCCGCCTCAGCGCTTGAGCCCGATCTCCGCCAGTTCCGTGTCGATGTCCGGGGCGATCGCGCGTGCGGCGGCCGGCGCCGGCGCCGATGCCGCCAGGATGAAACCGATGACCAGGATGGGCGCGCGCATGCGGACAGTGCTTGGCGGAGTCCGCGCTTGTGCTCATTGATCTAGCGCAAGCAGCCATCTGCCAGGGCGTAATCCGATCGCACGGTCTTCATCTCGACAACCGCAGAGCGGGACGATTCGCTAGCAGCCGAGCGCGTAGCCCGTGCGCCGCGAATCCGCGGCGCCCAGCTTGACCCCGCGGCGCCGGTCGTCGATCGCGATGCAGACGCCGGTGCGCGGCCATTCGTCCTGTGGCCAGCGCTCGACCTTGTGGCCGAGGCGGGCGAGGGCGTCGGCGGTCGCCTGCGGGAAGGTGGCTTCGAGCTTGAGCAGGCCTGGGTAGCAAGCGTGCGGGGCGAAGGAGTCGGGATAGCTGTAGGAGTAGAAGCGTTCCTGCTCGACGGCGGCCTGCGCGTCCATGCCGAAGGCCATCATGTTGAGGAAGACTTGGCTCATGGCCTGCACCTGCAGGTCGCCGCCGGGCGTGCCGAACGGCATGACGAACTCGCCGCGCCGGACGGCGATCGCGGGGTTCGGGGTCAGGCGCGGCCGCTTGCCGGGCGCCACCGACGCCGGGTGCCGCGGGTCGAGCCGCGACTGGATGCCGCGCGGCGACAGGGCCATTCCGGTGCCCGGGACAACGGGGGACTTGCGCATCACCCCGTCGCTCGGCGTGGCGGAGAAGGCATTGCCGGCGCGGTCGACGGC
>JAKLKW010000264.1 GCA_023150455.1 Alphaproteobacteria bacterium
CTAGTGTTCCGAACCTGACGAAGGATTCACAAATCGGTGCGGACCTGCGAGTCTGCGCCGATGAGGAAGATCGAGCGAATTCCGATCAGCGCGGCTGATCGTGAACGACTGGAGCGGTTTGTTCGGGATCGGAACACGCCCCAGAAGGTGGTTTGGCGGGCGCGGATCGTGTTGTTGGCGGCAGATGGGCAGCAAGCGATTGCGATTGCGGCGGCGAGGGGCAAGAGCGCGCTCACGGTTCGCCGCTGGCGCCGCCGCTATGTGGCCAAGGGCGTCGACGGTCTGCTGAAGGCCAGGGTCCCGAGCGCGTAGCCCGAGGTCAGCAGCACCTTGATGTGCGGCCTGAGCTCGCGTACGCGGTCGACCAGGTCGAAGCCGGTGATCCCGCCCGGCATGACGATGTCGCCGAACAGGATGTCGGGCGCGGCGCCCTGCTGCAGCTTCGCCAGCGCGTCCGGGCCGTCGGCGGCGGTGTTGACGACGGCGTGGAGCCGCGCCATATCCGTTCGCCCGGGCATCTCCCGCGCTCCCCCGTGTCGCTCGGACGAATCGCGCATGCCGGCGCTGCGCGCCATTGCCGCTTGTCTACACAAACACGGCCGCCGCGATGCTACTATGCGCGCGGCAACCATCGGGGCGGCCGATCGCCTTTTCCGTCGGAACCCGACGATCGGCCCGCCCCGAGCGAGTTCGGAGGCCTCCGCATGACGCTCCGCCTTCGCGCCCTCGCCATCGCCGCGTCCGCGGCGCTCCCGGCCGCCGCCCTGGCCGCGGGCACGATCCGCGCCGTCGCGGCCGAGCCGGTCGACCTTCAACTCGTGCTGGCCGCCGACGTCTCGCGCAGCGTCGACGAGCGCGAGTACGAGCTGCAGCGCAGGGGCTATGCCGCGGCGTTCCGCGACCCGCGCGTGCTGCGCGCGATCCGCGGCGGCGTGCAGGGGCGAATCGCCGTCTGCTACTTCGAATGGTCGGGAGTCGATTCGCAGAAGATCGTCGTCGACTGGACGGTGATCGGCGACGACGAGCAGGCCGGGTACTTCTCCGACCGGCTGCTCTCGGAGCCCAGGCCTTTCGCCAACCGCACCTCGATCGGCGTGGCGATCGACTATGCCGTCGCGCAGTTCGAGCGCAGCCCGGCGGCGAGCGAGCGGCGCGTCATCGACGTCTCCGGCGACGGCACCAACACCAACGGCAAGCCCCCGATCCTGGCCCGCGACCAGGCCGTCAAGCAGGGTTTCACCATCAACGGGCTGGTGATCCAGAGCGCCGACCCGACGCCCTGGAACCCGGAGCACACGCATCCGCCTGGCGGACTCCTGCTCTATTACGAACGCAACGTGATCGGCGGTCCCGAGGCTTTCGCCATGCAGGTGGAAGGGTTCGAGAGCTTCGCCGAGGCGATCGCCAACAAGCTGATCCGCGAGATCGCCGGCGGCCGCCCCGACCGGGCGCTGGCCCGGTACGATAGCGGACGATAGGAACCGTCCGCGCATTAACGCGGCATTCACCTAAACTCCCCAGAATCGCGCGGGGAGCCGGCGCCTAGTCCGTGCCGGGACGCAAGGTATGCTGACGTTCAGGGACAGGATGCTCGATGGCGCGCCTCTGGCGCCGCAATCCAGCCGCTGGATGGGCCGGCTGCTGGTCGGCGGCTTCGGCCTGCTGCTGGCCGTGCTGTGGGGCCTGTTCGCCTATTCCGGCCAGCAACAGCTGCGGCTTGCCCGCGAAGCCGCCATCTCCAACACGGCGACCCTCGCCAAGCTGGTCGACGCCTGGGCGCTGTCGACGCTCGACCGCCTCACCTATCTCGCCGCGTCGCTCGAGATCGCGCTCGAGAGCGGCCAGAACGGGGTGGAGCTCTACCGCCTGCTGGCCAGCCAGCATGCAGCCGATCCGGATCTGTTCGTGCTGATCGAGGTGCTCGATGCCGAGGGCCAGCGCATGGCCGCCTCGGACCCGGCCTTCCCGATCGACGCGGCGCGCAACTTCGATTCCGACCTGACGCCGACGACGCCGTCGCATATCGGCCTGCCCCGCGCGGTCGGCGACCGCGTCCTGATCCCCATGTCGCGTCCGCTGCTCTCCTCGGCCGGCGCCAAGGTCGGCTACGTCGTCGTGGAGATCGATCCACGCTATTTCGCCGGGTTCTCCGCCAACCTCGGCCTGCCGGAAGGCGCCTCGGTCGTGATGATGCGCGCCGACAGCCCGCTGTTGGCGAGCACGCCCGCGAGGCTCGGGATCCTCGGGCGCTCCTATCGCGACGGCCCGCTCTGGGAGGCGTTCGCGGCCCGCATGCAGGGATGGTTCGAGGCGGTCGAGGGCGACGGCGTCGCGCGCATCGTCTCCTACCGCAGCAGCCCCGGCGCGCCGTTCGTCGTGTCGATCGGCTTCGCCGCCGACCGCGTCTATGCCGAGACATGGCAGCGCATCCGCAACAACGGCGCCATCGGCGGGCTGCTGACGCTCGTCCTCGCGCTCTCTGTGTCGATCGTCTTCATGATGCTCGGGCGCAACGCCCGGGCCGAGCGGGCGGCCTATGTCGCGCGCTCGGCGATGGATTCGGTGCGCAGCGGCGTCGCCGTTCTCGAGGCCGACGGCGCCTGCCGCATCGTCCTGGCCAATCCGGCGTTCGGCGCAATGCTGAGCGTGCCGAACAGCGAGCTGGCCGAGCGCACGCTCGACGAATTGCTGCCGGCGGAGACGCTGGGCGTCGCGGACGTGCGCGACTGGCTCGCCACGCGCTCCGACGAGATGCTGCGCGAGGTGCGCCTCATCCGGCCGGACGGCGGCGACGCGTGGTTCGAGCTGCGCGTGGCGCCGATCCCCGACCGGCTGGACCGGGTGCGCCACGCGGTGCTGGTGGTCACCGACACGACGGCGCGCAAGCGCACCGAGCAGGCGCTGGTGCGCGCGAAGGACAGCGCCGAGGCCGCGAGCCGCACCAAGTCCGACTTCCTCGCCAACATGAGCCACGAGCTGCGCACGCCGCTCAATGCCGTCATCGGCTTCGCCGACACCATCGCCGGCGAGATGTTCGGGCCGGTCGGCTCGCCGCGCTACCGCGAATATGCCGAGCTCATCCGGCTGTCCGGCACGCATCTGCTGCAGATCATCTCGGACATCCTCGACCTTGCGAAGATCGAGGCCGACAAGGCCACGCTCGACGAGACCGACGTGTCGCTGCCGGACGTCCTGGCGATGTGCGCCACGCTGGTGGCCGGCCGCGCACAGGAGCGCGGCGTGAAGGTGCGCGTCGACACCGCGCCCGGCCTGTCGCCGCTGCACGCCGACGAGCTGCGCGTGAAGCAGATCGTCCTCAACCTCCTCTCCAACGCGGTCAAGTTCAGCCCCGAGGGCGCGCAGGTGCTGCTCAGCGCCGCGGCCGGGCCGGACGGCGCGATCGAGATCGCCGTGCGCGACCACGGCTGCGGCATGACCGAGGAGGGATTGAAGCTGGCGCTGGAGCCGTTCCGCCAGGTCAACAGCATGATCGCCAAGCAGACCGAGGGCACCGGCCTCGGTCTGCCGCTGGCCGCGCGCCTGGCGCAGCTGCACGGCGGGAAGCTGCTGATCGAAAGCGTGCCGGGCCAAGGCACGCTGGCGCGCGTGTTCTTCCCGCCCGCGCGCAGCGTCAAGCTGCAAAACGCCGTCGCCGCGTAAGTACGCCTGCTCGGGTTTTCCGCGCCCGCGGCGGAGGCGATCGCCCGGTGTCCCGTCGCGCGCACCGCGCTTCGGCGAGCGGAAGTGCTCCGCCCCTTCCGACGAGGCGAGCGACGCGATTGGTCGCCGCCGGCCGGGGCTGCCGCTACCGCCGCGTCACCTGGCCGCGAACCTCGCCGGGCGGGTGCGCCGCGGTGTGGATGTTGATATACCATCGCCCGGCGAGCAGGTCGGCCATCTGCTGCTCCGTCAGCGTGGCCGAGCCGCGCAGGGGCGGCGCGTCGCCGGCCTTGGCGATCGGCACCACGACCGGCGCGTTCTGCGTGGCCGACGCGGGTCCGTGGAAGTGCGCCGCGCTGACCGGGCCGCTCAGGCCCTGGAACCGGACGTCCCACGCGATCGTCCGGGTCGTCGTGTCGAGAGTCACGCCGGCCGTGCCGGAACCGGTGGTCTGGATCGCCGGCACTTCGTTTCCGCCGCCGAGCGTCGCGGCCATTTGGATGGTTTCCGCCCGCAGCGGTGCAGTCACGATCAGCAAAAATCCGAGGAGAAGGCCCCTGCGCAATTTCATTACCCAGACCTCCCTTGATCCTGGAGACTTGTCACCATAGGCAGCGATTCCGACCGACAGCAAATAACGAGCAGTTGAATTCCCGTGTCCGGCGGGAACAAGAATCGCTCCGGCGACGTTTGCCTAGGGGTGCACCCGGGCAAAGTCAGCGCAGTCAGCATCCGTTCAGGCAGTGGGTGGGAGACTGGGCAATCGGGCAATGCAGGATTACCCTGGGATCGTCCCTTGCCGCTCGGCTTGGGCAAAGGAGGTTAGGATGACCAGCGTTTCGAGAATTCTTGCCGCCGCCGCGCTCGTCGCCGCGTTGACGGCGTCGGGGAGCACGATCGGCCACGCGCAGGACAGCACGCTCCTGGGCGCGGGCGCGGGTGCCGGCGGCGGCGCCGGCGTCGGCTTCGCGCTCGGCGGACCGGTCGGTGCGGTGGTCGGAGGTCTGCTGGGCGCCGGCGTCGGCGCCGGGGCCGGGCATGCCATCGGCAAGGACGACAAGGCGAGGCAGTCCAGCGGCGGCTATGCGCCGTCGAGCCAGGGCGACGTGACCGCCGCGGTGCAGGGCGAGCTCAACGCCGCCGGCTATGATGCCGGTCCGGCCGATGGGCGCCTGGGGCCGCGCACCTCGAACGCGATTCGCGCCTACCAGGCGCATAACGGCCTGCCGCAGGACGGCTACCCGTCGATGGCGCTGCTCGACCACCTGCGCGCCAAGCGCGCGGCCGCCACGGGCGCTCAGCCCGCCCCGGCCGCCTATCAGCCGGCACCGCCGCCGGCGCCGGCCGGCGCCACGCCCGGCGCCGCGCCCACGGTGCCGGCGCTTCCGCCGCCGGCCGCATCGACGCAGCAGACGGGCGGCGCCAACTGCAAGCCCTACGAGTCGCGCCTGATGGTCGACGGCAAGGAGACGGTCACCAGGGGCACGGCCTGCCTGCAGGCCGACGGCAGCTGGAGGCCGGTCAACTGAC
>JAKLKW010000053.1 GCA_023150455.1 Alphaproteobacteria bacterium
TGACGCTGAACGGCGGCACGCTGTCGCCCGGCGCCTCGATCGGCACGCTGGTCGTCGCCGGCAACGCCGACCTGAGCAACGGCACGACGCTCATCGAGGTCGACCGCGCGTCGTCGGACCGGCTGGTCGCCGGCGGCGCGGCGACGCTGACCGGCGGCACGGTGCGGTTCGCGTTCCTCGAGCCGGTGCTGTCGGGCAGCTACACCTTCATCAATGCCGGCAGCGTGGTCGGCCAGTTCGGCACGGTCAGCGTGCCGCCGTCGCTGTTCCTCGGCGGCAACGTGAGCTACACCGCCACGACCGCGACGTTGAACCTGACGCACACCTCGTTCGTGACGGCGGCGCCGTTCGAGAACCAGCAGGCGACCGCCGCCGCGCTCGACCGCGGCTACTTCGGCGCGACCGGCGACGCGATCACCGTGCTCGGCGCCTTCAACAGCTTCACGTCGGTGCCGCAGGCGGCCGACGCGTTCCGGCAGATCGGCGGCGAGATCCACACCTCGTTCCAGACCACGGGCGTGGAGAACGCGCAGCAGTTCGCCGGCGCGGTGCGCCGGCACCTGCGGCGCGACCCGGCGCGCGGCGGCGGCACGGCGGTGACGGCGTCGCTGCCCGGCGCCGGCGGCGCCCATGCGGCCAGCCTCGTCGGCAACCAGCTCGCCATGGCGACCGCCGGCGAGCGGATCGAGCCGGTGCAGGTGGCGCTGGGCGACGTCGACCCCGCGCTCGGCCGGGCGCGCGGCACGGCCTGGATGCGCGGCTTCGGCCTCTTGGGCTCGGCCGACGGCAGGGCGAGCCGGGCGAGCAACGACCTCGGCTACCGCATCGCCGGCGTGGCCGGCGGCGCCGACTACGCGCTGAGCCGCGCGTTCACCCTCGGCGTGGCGCTGGGCTACGCCGACACCGAGGCCGACCTGGTCGGCGCCAACCACGAGAGCGGGCGCACCGACACGGTCAGCGGCGCGCTCTACGGCATGTGGAGCCGCGGGCCCTGGTACGCCGACGCGACGCTCGGCTACGCGCATGACAGCTACAGGACCGAGCGGCGCATGACCTTCGCCGGGATCGACCGCCGGGCCGAGGCCGACTATGACGGGCGCGAGGTGTTCTTCGACGCGGAGGCGGGCTACCGGCTCAGCAGGGGCGGGTTCCGGATCGAGCCCGGCATCGGCCTCGCCTACGCCAACAGCCGTCAATCGCGCTTCACGGAGAGCGGCGCGAACAGCCTGAACCTGCTGGGCGACAGCCGGTCGATCGACAGCATCCGGGGGTCGGTCGGCGCGCGCGTGGCCTATGACGTGCGGATGGATGACGGGCTGGTGCTGGTGCCGGAGGGACGGCTGCGCTACCAGCGCGAATTCGGCGACGACCAGCGCACGCTGGACGCCGGCTTCGCCGGGATCGCCGGCGGCACGTTCACGACGCGCGGGGCCGAGCCGGGCCGCGACGCCGCGCTGATCGGCGCCGGCGTCACCGCGCATCTCGATCCCGGCCTCGCGCTGTTCGTCGACTACGACGCCGACATCCGCGGCAACGCCGCCGCCCACGCCGTCACCGGCGGTTTGAGATTCACCTGGTAGACGCCCTTCGACAAGCCCATCTTTCGACAAGCCCAAGGCGAGGAGATAGATACACTGTCCTCATCCTGAGCCTGCCGAGGGATGCCAGATGCTCAATCCCGCCGACGGGCCGCAGCCCGGCGCCGAGAACAAGCCGTTCCAGCTGCACCTGTCCGACGGCTTCGCCGCGTGGCTCGCGCGCATGGACGGCACGCTGGCGCTGACCACGTACGAGGCGGGCAAGATCCTGCTGCTCGGCCCCGGCCTCGGCCAGGGCGTGACGTTGAGCGAGCGCAATTTCGACCGCGCCATGGCGATGGCGGTCGACGGCGACAGCCTGTACCTCACCACCGCCTGGCAGGTCTGGCGCTTCGTCAACGCGCTGGAGCCGGGCCGCCTGTTCGACGGCTGGGACCGGCTCTATCTGCCGCGCGCCTGCCATGTGACCGGCGCCGTCGACGCGCACGACGTGCATATCGACGCGGCGGGCGGCATGACGCTCGCGGTGACGGGCTACAACTGCGTCGCCGTGGCGGACGCGCGCGGCAGCTTCAACCCGCTCTGGGCGCCGCCCTTCATCGGCGCCATCGTCGGCGAGGACCGCTGCCATCTGAACGGGTTCTGCGTCGAGAACGGGGAGCCCGCCTATGCCACGGTGATCGCCGAGACCGACGCCGCGGGGAAATGGCGCGAGCACCGCGCCGACGGCGGCCAGGTGTGGGACATCCGGCGCAACCGCGCCGTCGCGCGCGGCATCGCCATGCCGCACTCGCCGCGGCTGCATCGGGGCGCGCTCTATCTGCTCGAGGCCGGCGCCGGCTGGTTCGGCCGCGTCGACCCGGCGCAAGGGCGCTTCGAGCGGCTGGTCTGGCTGCCGGGCTTCGCGCGGGGCCTGCGCCTGGTCGGGGACTACGCGCTGGTCGGACTGTCGAAGCCGCGCAACGAGGTCTTCACCGGCCTGCCGCTCGACGACGAGCTCAAGCGCCGCGGCGTCGAGCCGCAATGCGGCGTCGCCGTCATCGAGCTCAACGAGAACCGCGTGGTCGAGACCATCCGCATCGAGGGCTGGGTCAAGGAGGTCTATGACGCCGCCTTCATCCCGGGCGCGCGCCGCGCGATGATCGTGGGCCTGCAGGGCGACGACGTGGCGCGGCTGGTGATGGTCGGTCCGAACAGCACGGGCAAGAAGCTGCTGTAGCGGGTGTCCGTACCGAAGATTCCGGCAGTCGCTGATCGTGCTGCGTCGCAAGGTGCCGGGCCGGGTCAAGCCGACCCGACAACCTGAGGACACCGATCCGGCGGATGAACCGGGAGGGCCCGTTGCGGGGCGCCCGGCGGCCTGCACCACCGATGCGCCGGGACGTGATTCTCGGTACAGACATGGCCGATAGCCGCAGCGGTATCATCATCGGCAGCTATCCGGCCCCACTGCCTCGATTGCCGCGTTCCCGGATTCGTGGTCTCCTGCCTGATTGGCATCGAACCGGCGGGGGCTCATGGCCGCGCGCAACGTGCTGCTGGTATATCCGCGCTTCACGCCGGGCTCGTTCTGGAACTACCGCACGACCTGCGAGGTGATCGGCAAGCGTTGCCCGGCCGCACCGCTCGGTCTCATAACCGTGGCGGCGCTGCTGCCGGCTGACTGGCGCCTCCGTCTGGTCGACCGCAATGCCGAAGAGCTCGCGCCGTCGGATCTGGACGGCGCCGACCTGGTGATGACGGGCGGGATGATGTCGCAGCAGCGCGACACGCTCGATCTCATCGCGCTGTGCCGCGCCCACGGCGCGCCGGTCGCGGTCGGCGGGCCCGACGCGACCTCGAGCCCGCATCTCTACCAGGATGCGGATTTCGTCGTGACGGGCGAGGCCGAGGGCATCATCGGCGAGTTCGTCGCGGCGGTGGAGCGCGGCCAACGCAGCGGCTTCTTCGCGGCCGAGAAATACACGGTCGATGTCGGCCACTCGCCGATTCCGCGTTTCGATCTGCTGAACTTCGACCATTATCTGCAGATCGGCGTGCAGTTCTCGCGCGGTTGCCCGTTCACCTGCGAGTTCTGCGACATCATCGAGCTTTATGGGCGCGTGCCGCGCACCAAGTCCGCGGACCAGATGCTGGCGGAGCTCGAGGTTCTGTACCGGCTCGGCTGGCGCGGCCATGTCGATTTCGTCGACGACAATCTGATCGGCAACAAGAAGGCGATCAAGGCCTTCCTGCCGCTGCTCGCCACCTGGCTCGCCGGCAAGGACTATCCGTTCGAGTTCTCGACCGAGGCGTCGGTCAACCTGGCCGACGACGACGAGCTCCTTCGCCTGATGCGCGCCGCCAATTTCTTCGTCGTGTTCTGCGGCATCGAGAGCGCCGATGCCGAGACGCTGGCGGCGACGCGCAAGAGGCAGAACACGCGGCGCGACCTCGCCGACAGCATCCATCGCATCCATGCCGCCGGCATGTTCGTGATGGGCGGGTTCATCGTCGGCTTCGACACGGAGAAGCCCGGTGCGGTCGCCGCGACCGCCGACCTCATCGAGCGCGCGGCGCTGCCGGTCTGCATGGTCGGGCTGTTGTCGGCGCTGCCGAACACGCAGCTTGCCCGGCGCCTGCAGCGCGAGGGGCGGCTGCATCGGAACTTCGAGGTGATGGTCAGCGGCGAGGGCGACCATTGCTCGGTCGGCTTGAACTTCGACACCGTCCGCCCGCGCCCCGACATCCTGCGCGATTGCGCCTGGCTGATCCGCGAGCTCTACCGGCCGGAGCGCTTCTTTGGCCGCGTGCGCCGGCTGCTCCGGTGGCTGGATTGCCGCGGGCACCGTATCGGCAACCCGTTTCCCAATGACATGTACTCGCTGGCGCGACTCGTCTGGTGGGCGATGGTGATACGCGCGGACATGCGGCGCGAGGTGTGGAAGACCGTGGCGGTGTGCCTGGTCCGCAACCCGACGGCGCTGCACTCGGTCCTGCGCATGATCGCGCTTTACCTGCATTTCGGGCCCTTCGCCCGCTACGCCGCCGATGGACTCGACGCGCATATCGCCGCCGGCGCCAGCCCTTGGCAGCGCCACCACGCCGCCGCGCGCGCCCTCCCGGACGGCGTTGCGGCCCCGGCGTCGGCACACGCCGTGCCGGCCGTGCGCCCTTAGCTGCGCCAGCGTACCTGCCGGTCGATTGGGCCACCCGGAAGCCCAGCCTGAGCAGCTCGCCGTGAATACGAGGGGCGCGCCACAAGGGGCAGCGCCGGGGCAGCGACGACTTTCCGGTCGCGCCACATCACCCATAACCCCTTGACGATAATGGTGCCGCCGGCGTGAATTGAACACGCGACCCCACCCTTACCAAGGGTGTGCTCTACCTCTGAGCTACGGCGGCGCCTTTGAGCCACACGACGGGCCGAAAAATCGACCCGCCGAAGCGGCCGGCACCATATAGTAAGGGTCGCCGGGGGCGCAAGCGCGCCCGTCCGGCCTCCTCCCTCGGCGCGTTGGCCCACGAGGTCTTGGCCATGACCAACCCTGTTCGCTGCCTCCGGCGGCTGCGCGTGCTGCGCGGCATCAAGCAGAGCCACCTGGCGGAGATGCTGTCGGTCACCCAGGCGACGGTATCGCGCTGGGAACGCGGGCTGCAGCACCCCTCGCCCGACCAGGAGCGGGCGCTGCTGCGCCTGTTGATGGCGCCGTTGCGGCCGGGCCGGGACAAGGCGCTCCGGCGCCTGGTGGAGTCATCGGCCCGGCCCGTGCATCTGGTGTGCGACGTGACGCACCGGCTGCTCGCCGCCTCGCCGCGCCGCGCGGCGGACTGGCGCGTGCCGGCGAGCGAGTTGGAGGGGCGCTCGCTGTGGCCCTTCGCCACCGAGGAGATCCGCGCCGCCGAGGCGCGCCTCGACGCGCTGGGCTGGGACGAGCCGGTGGCACCGGTCGTCGCCTTCCACACCGCCGCGAAATACGAGCAGGCCGTGCCCATCGTGCCGGGCTGGGTGATCTGGGAACTCATCCGCCTGGAGGACGGCAGCATGGCAAGGCTGGTGACCACGCCCGCCCAGGGCGAGGCGCTGCCGGAGGGCGCGGTCCTCGCCTGAGCCGACGCCGCGCATAATTTATGCGTGGCCAATACCACGCCCGCGCCGTACACGTCCGGCATGGACTACGCTCCCTTCGACAAGCGCTTCTACCCCGTCGTGGCGCCCGAGGCCGGCTACGGCGAATGGGCCGCCGACTACGAGGCGACGGTCGCAAGCGGGCTGGACCGTGCGCTGCTGCCGCGCCTGCGTACCGTCGCGTGGAACCAGATGCGGCAGGCCGCCGATCTCGCTTGCGGTACCGGCCGCACCGGGGCCTGGCTGAAGGAACGCGGCGTCGGCGCCATCGACGGCGTCGACCTGACGCCCGAGATGCTGGCGGTCGCGCGCGAGAAGCAGGTCTACCGCACGCTGCTCCAGGGCGACGTCGCGGCCACGGACCTGCCGGCCGGCCGCTACGACCTGTGCACCATGGCGCTGGCGGACGAGCACCTGGAGGAGCTCGCACCCGTCTATCGCCAGGCCTCGCGCCTGCTGATGCCGGGCGGCGCCTTCGTGCTGATCGGCTACCACCCGTTCTTCCTGATGAACGGCGCGCCGACGCACTATCACCGCCGCGACGGCGAGGCGGTCGCGATCAAGAGCTACGTGCACCTGTTCGCCGACCACTTCCGCGCCGGCACCGGGGCTGGCCTGCGCCTGGTCGAATTCGAGGAATGCGTGATCGACGAGGCCTGGCTCGAGACCAAGCCGAAATGGCGGCGCTACCAGAACTGGCCGGTCAGCTTCGCCCTGGTCTGGCGGCGCGGGTGAGGGTCTCGGTGGTCCGAGTCGATCATCCTTCGAGACGGGCCTTCGGCCCTCCTCAGGATGACGCGTTGTGATTGACGCAGAAAGACCGCGTCATCCTGACGAGCGAGCCCCTTCGACGGGCTCAGGAGCGAGCGTCTCGAAGGATGAGGAGCGCTCGCCCGCCTCACACGACCTTGCCGGTGTCCTCGTCGATCAGGTGCATGTCGCCGAGATGGGCGGCGAGCGTCATCGGGCCGCCGTCGCGCGCGCCGGCGTTGGGGCTGACGCGGCCGCACAGCTCGGTGCCGTCGATGGCGAAGTAGACCAGCGTCTCCATGCCCATCGGCTCGGTGACGGTGAGCGTCACGTCGAGCTTCTGCTGGTCCTTCTCCAGCGCGCCGCGCGCGTCGGTGACGTGCTCGGGCCTGAGCCCGAAGGTCAGGCGACCGCGGCCGACGAAGGGCTCGTAGCGCCTGGTGCGCTCGGCCGGCACGGTGAAGGCGATTTTGTCGGTCAGGCGCACCGAGAGGCCGCCGCCGCCGGCCTTCTCGAGCCGGCAGGGCACGAAGTTCATCGCCGGCGAGCCGATGAAGCCGGCGACGAACTTGGTCGCGGGCGCGTGGTAGAGGTCGTTCGGCTCGCCCACCTGCTCGATCAGCCCGTTGTTCATCACCACCACGCGGTCGGCGAGCGTCATCGCCTCGACCTGGTCGTGCGTGACGTAGACGGTGGTCGTGCGCACCTTCTGGTGCACCTTCTTGATCTCGGTGCGCATCTGCACGCGCAGCTTGGCGTCGAGGTTCGACAGCGGCTCGTCGAACAGGAACACCTTGGGGTCGCGCACGATCGCGCGGCCCATGGCGACGCGCTGGCGCTGGCCGCCCGAGAGCTGCTTCGGCTTGCGTTCGAGCAGGTCGGTGATGTCGAGGATGCGCGCCGCCTCGTCCACGCGCCTCTTGATCTCGGCCTTCGGGAAGCGCTTGAGCCGGAGGCCGAACGACATGTTCTCGAACACGGTCATGTGCGGATAAAGCGCGTAGTTCTGGAACACCATGGCGATGTCGCGGTCCTTCGGCGGCACGTCGTTGACCACGTCGCCGCCGATCATGATCTCGCCGTCGGTGATCTCCTCGAGCCCCGCGATCATCCTGAGCGTGGTCGACTTGCCGCAGCCGGACGGGCCGACCAGGACGATGAACTCCTTGTCGTCGATATGCAGGTCGACGCCGCGCACCGCGGGCGTGTTGTCGTAGGTCTTGACGACCTTGTGCAGCTCGACATTTGCCATGGATCGCTTACCCCTTGGTCGCGCCTGCGGTCAGCCCGGCGATGTAGTAGTCCATCAGGAAGGCGTAGATGATCAGCGGCGGCGCGGCGCCGAGCAGCGCGCCGGTCATGATCTGGCCCCAGTTGAACACGTCGCCCTTGATCAGCGAGGTGATGATGCCGACCGGCAGGACCAGCTGGTCGGCCGAGGTGGTGAAGGCGAGCGGATAGAGGAACTGCGCCCAGCTGACGGTGAAGGCGAAGATCGTCGCGGCGATCAGGCCGGGCAGCGCCACCGGGATGAAGATCTTGAGCAGCGTCTGCAGCCAGCCCGCGCCGTCGATCAGCGCCGCCTCGTCCAGCTCCTTCGGGATCGAGGCGAAATAGCCGATCATGATCCAGGTGCAGAACGGCACGGTCAGGGTCGGATAGAGCAGCAGCAGCACGTACCAGTGATTGATCAGCTCGATTCCGGTCCACTCGGTGAACGTCACCATCATCTTGAACAGGGGCAGGAACAGCAGCGTCTCGGGGACCAGGTAGGTCAGGAACACGCCCGAGGCCAGCGTGGCCGAGCCCCAGAACTTCATGCGCGACAGCGCGAAGGCGGCGGGCACCGAGATCAGCATCGTCAGCGCGACGACGATCACGGAGACCAGGGCCGAGTTGCGGAAGAAGGTGATGTACTGGTTCGAGCCCAGGAGCTCGGCGTAGTTCTCGAGCGTGGGATTGAACACCCACCACGGATTGGTCGCGGCCGAGATCTCGGCGCTGGTCTTCAGGCTGGTGATCAGCATGTAGACCGGCGGCGTCAGGAAGAAGATCGCGAACACGACCAGGAAGAAGTAGGACCAGCGCAGCGCCCATTTGCGGTCGCGGCTGATGCTGCCGACCTTGGGCTTGGGGCCGATGCCGCCGGCGGCGGTCGCTACGCTGGCCATCAGGATTCGTTCCCCCGCCTGGTGATGTCGCGCAGGATGAACACCGCCGCGACCGCCAGGATCGGCACCATGAACAGCGATACCGCGGCGCCGAGCGGGATGTCGTAGCCCTCGATGCCGACGCGGAACGACCAGGTGCCGAAGATGTGCGTGGTGTCGATCGGGCCGCCCGCGGTCAGCACCCGCACGATGTCGAAATTGGCGAAGGTGACGATCAGCGAGAACAGCGCGGTGATGGCGATGATGTTGCGCATCATCGGCAGGGTCACGTACCAGATGCGCTGCCACCAGCTGGCGCCGTCGATCGCCGCCGCCTCGTAGAGCTGCTCGGGCACCGATTTCAGCGCCGCCAGGTACATGATCATGAAGAACGGCGCGCCGATCCAGATGTTGACCAGGATCACCGAGAATCGCGCCCAGCCGGTGTGGCCGGTCCACGGGACCGGCTCGATGCCGAACAGCGCCAGGATCCAGTTGAACGCGCTGTAGCTGGGGTCGAACAGCCACAGCCAGGCGAGGCAGCTCATCGCCGGCGGGATGACCCAGGGCACCAGCAGCATGCCGCGCCACTTGCGCTGCCCCCTTGCGGGAATGTTATGGACAAAGTGAGCAACGACGAAGCCGATCAGCGCCTTGAAGATCACCGCGGTGATGGCGAAGATGCAGGACTGCTGCACCACCATCCAGAACGTCTCGCGCTTGAACAGGAAGAAGAAGTTGCCGAGGCCGACGAAGCGCTCCATCGACTTGTTCAAGGTCGCGAGGTGGATCGCGTAGCCGGCCGGATAGAGCACCAGCGTGGCGATCAGGGCGATCAGCGGCAGCGCCATGAAGAAGGCGATCGTCGACTTGCGCTGCATCGCGCGGTGCAGACCGCTGCGGCGCGGCGCGCGCCGTCGGACGACTTCCGTTTGCACCACGGCATCGGCCATCAGATCACCCCGTCGCGCAGCCGCGCAGCCCCGGCTTCCTGGTCGGCCGGTGCCGCGCTTCCTGCTTTGTTCGGCACGCCATGCGGCCCAAGGCCGGACCGGACGCCGCCGCCGGGTCGAGCAGCCCGGCGGCAGCGCCCGCCCGTTGTCAGGTGCGCATGAACCCTTCGCACTCGCTCGCGGCCCAGGCGAGGGTCTTTTCCATCGCCTCGCCCTGCAGGTGGCGCACGACCATCTTGGTCTGCACGCCCTGCGTGTAGATCTGCGCGGCGATCTTGGGCGGCGCCGGGGCCGCCGCGATCGACAGGACCTGGTGGTTGTGCGGATTCGGATAGTGGTAGAGCGTGCCCTTGGGCGGCCCTTCCTCGGCCCAGGTCTTGAAGTCGGTCAGCTTCTCGAACGACGGCAGGTCGTAGCCGGCGCTCGCCGCCACCATCTTCTCCGCCGCCTCGCGCTGCGACAGCGCGGCCAGCAGGCTCTTGGCCGCCGGCTTGTTCTTGCCGAAGTTCCAGATGCCCCAGAAATAGGGCAGGAACGGCGCATAGCGGCCCTTCGGCCCGGACGGCATGCCGTGCGTCCAGCACTGCTCGGCCACCTGCGGCGCGTCGCGCTTGGCCACGGCCCAGGCGCTCGGCGGGTTCATGATCAAGGCACCCTTGCCCGAGACCAGCCACTTGTTGTTCGACGCGTCGTCCCAGGCCGGCGCATCGGCCGGCAGCACCGCCGCCAGCTTCTTGAAATAGTCGAGCGCCTGGCGCACCGCATCGGACTTGACCGTGATATTGCCCTTCGCGTCGACCAGGGCGGCGCCGAAGGAGTGGAAGATCGCGCCGGCCGTGTCGACCGAGTCCGACGTGATCCCGAGGCCGATGCCGAACGTGGCGCCGGCCTTGTGGCAGGCTTCGGCGGCCTTCAGGAACGCATCGAGGTTCCATTGATCGGCCTTGGGTGCGCTGCCCGCCGGATACATCGCCTGCACGTCGATGCCGGCATGCTTCTTCATCAGGTCGATGCGCGAGCACGGGCCCTTGATCTGGCTGCCGACCGTGGCGGGCACCACGATCCACTTGTTGTTCGCGCGCCCCAGGTATTCGACCGTGGCGTTGACCTTGCCGTACTTCTTGATCAAGGGCTCCATCACGTCGTCGACCGGCTCGAGCAGGTTGGCATAGGCCTGCGGTTCCCAGGTCGGATAGGCGAAGATGTCGTGGCCCGACTTGGCCTGCGCCTCGGCGGCGATGGTCAGGCGGTTCTTGTTGCCCTGCGAGGTGATGTAGTCGATCTTGACCTCGACCTTCTCCTTCGCCGCCCATTCGTTGACGAGCGCGGTCAGCGTGTTGTTGGCGCCGGGCACCCAGTGGTCCCAGAAGCCGATGTTGAGCTGGCCGGCGGCATGGGCGCCGCGCACATAGGGCGCGGCGACCGCGACGGCCGACGCCGCGGCCGTCGTCGCGACGAACTTGCGGCGCGAAAGAGAAGACGGACCTGTCTTGGGCATGTTGAGTTTTCCTCCGTTCGGCGGCCATGAACACCGTTCAGCGTTCCATCCCAGCCGCTGGGACGACGCATTGACGGGCATGCTACGCGAGGCTTGTGCCGCGGTCCATAGGACAACCGCATGTCGGACAACCTGTCCCTGCCGCGGTCATGCCGCCGGCCAAATTTGCGGCAGCGAGGCGCGCTTGCGTCGCGGGGAAGCCCTGGTGTAGGCCCGTCCCGGCCATGGTCCTGCCGTCTTGGCATGCCAGGATCGGCGTCGATGGGTAGATGTCCGCATGAGCGACGACCAGCCGTCCAAGCCGACCCTGTCCCCCGCCGGGGCGCTCGAGGCCGAGGAGCGCCGCCAGCGCCAGGCCCGGGCGCTGCGCGCGAATCTGGCTCGCCGCAAGGCCCGCGACCGGGCGCTGGAAGCGGCCGTCCCGCCATCCGGGGCCGCGCCCGGGCCATTGGAATCACAGGACGTTCCCCCACCGCCCGCCCGCAAGCCGGGCGGCGCTTGAGAGGCCGGGTCCGCTCCGCTACAACCCGCCCCAAACCCAACCTCCGCGGAGCCCCACATCATATGCCGGTCATGCCCGATCACTGGATCCGCGAGCAGGCCAAGAGCACGGGCATGATCGAGCCGTTCGTCGACGGCATAAGGCGCGAGGGCGTGATCTCCTACGGCCTGTCGTCCTACGGCTACGACGCGCGCGTGGCGGACGAGTTCAAGCTGTTCACCAACGTCGACAACGCGATCGTCGATCCCAAGGCGTTCTCGGCGCAGAGCTTCGTCGACCGCAAGCAGGACGTCTGCATCATCCCGCCGAACAGCTTCGTGCTCGGCCGCACGGTCGAGTATTTCCGCGTGCCGCGCGACGTCCTGGTGATCTGCCTGGGCAAGTCGACCTACGCGCGCTGCGGCATCATCGTCAACGTCACGCCGCTCGAGCCGGAATGGGAAGGCCACGTGACGCTGGAGTTCTCCAACACGACGCCGCTGCCGGCCAGGATCTACGCCAACGAGGGCGCCTGCCAGTTCCTGTTCCTGAAGGGCGACAGCCTGTGCGAGACCTCGTACCGCGACCGCGGCGGCAAATACATGGGCCAGCGCGGCGTGACGCTGCCGAAGCTATGAAGCAGATGCCAGATGTCAGAGGACAGATGTCAGAAGACGAGCTCGCTCGGATTTCTATCATCTGACATCTGACATCTGATTGACCAGGATGGCGAACGCATGGACAAGCTGAGGATCGCGGGCGGCAAGCGGCTCGTGGGCTCGATCCCGATCGGGGGGGCGAAGAACGCGGCGCTGCCGCTGATGTGCGCGTCGCTGCTCACCGACGAGGTGCTGACGCTGCGCCACGTGCCGCGCCTGGCCGACATCGACACGATGACCCACCTCTTGCAGCAGCACGGCGTCACGATCACGCTGCTCGGCGCCAACGGCCGGAGCAACGGGCAGAAGAACGGCGGCGTCACGGTCAAGCTGCAGGCCGACGACATCGCCAGCACGACCGCGCCCTACGACCTCGTGCGCAAGATGCGCGCGTCGGTGCTGGTGCTGGGGCCGCTTGTGGCTCGGCACGGACAGGCGCGCGTGTCGCTGCCGGGCGGCTGCGCCATCGGCACGCGGCCGATCGACCTGCACCTGAAGGGGCTGCAGGCGCTGGGCGCCGAGATCGAGCTGGAAGGCGGCTACGTCTCGGCGCGCGCGCCGCACGGTCTTGTCGGCGCGCGCGTGGTGTTCCCGACCGTGTCGGTCGGCGCGACCGAGAACCTGCTGATGGCGGCGACGCTGGCGCGCGGCAGCACCGTGCTGGTCAACGCCGCGCGCGAGCCCGAGATCACCGACCTGGCGCAGTGCCTCGTGGCGATGGGCGCCGGGATCGAGGGCGTCGGCACGGACGAGATCACGATCCACGGCGTCGAGCGGCTGCACGCCGCCGACCACGCCATCGTGCCCGACCGCATCGAAGCGGGCACCTATGCCATCGCCGCGGCGATCACGGGCGGCGACGTCGAGCTTCTGGGCGTCGACCTGCCGCTGATCGAGGCGCCGGCCAGGGTGCTGGCGGAGGCCGGCGTCGCCGTAACGGCGACCGAGAAGGGCGTGCGCGTCGCCGCCGGCAACCGCCGCCCGACCGGCGTCGACGTGATGACCGAGCCTTTCCCCGGCTTCCCCACCGACCTGCAGGCGCAGATGATGGCGCTGATGACCGTGGCCGAAGGGGCCGCGATGATCACCGAGACCATCTTCGAGAACCGCTTCATGCACGTGCCCGAGCTGTGCCGCATGGGCGCCAACATCAACGTGCACGGCGCCTCGGCCATGGTGCGCGGCGTGCCGGCCCTGACCGGCGCGCCGGTCATGGCGACCGACCTGCGCGCGTCGGTGTCGCTGGTGCTGGCCGGGCTTGCCGCGCGCGGCGAGACCATGGTCAACCGCATCTATCATCTGGATCGTGGCTACGAGCGGCTGGAAGACAAGCTCGCCGCCTGCGGCGCGGCCGTCGAGCGCGTCCGGGGCTGAGACTCGCATGGGCGAGGACGAGCGCCGCATCCGCGATCTGATCGCCGAGTGGATGCGCGCGACCAAAGCGGGCGAGATCGACAAGGTGCTTGGCCTCATGGCCGACGACGTCGTGTTCCTCGTGCCCGGGCAGAAGCCCTTCGGCAAGCCGGAGTTCGCCGCCGCGTCGCGCGCCATGCATGGCCAGGTCACGTTCGACGGCAGCAGCACCGTCGAGGAGGTCGTCGTTGCCGGCGACTGGGCCTTCTGCCGCACGCATATCCGGGTGACGGCGGCGACCCAGGACGGCAGGACCATGCGCCGATCCGGCTGCACGCTCTCGGTCATGCGCCGGGAGCCGGGCGGCAACTGGGTCCTGGCACGCGACGCCAACCTCCTGGCCGCGGAGGCCTGACGGCGGCCCGATCGGCTCCATCGTTGCGTGACGAATTGGCGCGGGCCTTGACCCGGTCGCGCGCGCTCCCCATCCTTTCGCTGTCATGCCCAAGTCACCCGCCCCCGAACGCCTGCGCCTGAAAGCCGAGGACGAGGAGGACCTGACGGTCCTTTCGACCGTCCTGCAGGACGCCCTGGTGCCGGTCGGCGACATCGCCTACCTGCCCGACCAGCGCCGCCTGGCGCTGGTGGCCAACCGCTTCTGCTGGGAATGCTGCCCGGACGAGGCGGCGATCAGGGGCGATCCGCTGCAGCAGCGCGTCCTGACGGCCTTCGTCATCGACCACGTGACCGGCGTCAAGTCGCAGGGCATCGACCGCAAGCAGCGCGACCACCTGCTGGAGGTCCTGGCGGTCCAGCGTGTCGGCGACGGCGGCGGCAACGCCATCGACATCCTGTTTTCCGACGACCAGGCGCTCAGGGTCACGGTCGAGCGCATCGGCGCGAAGCTGGAGGACCTGGAAGAGCCCTATCCGACCGCCTTCCGCCCCAAGCACAGGCTGGACGAAGGGGCGCAAGACACCTAAACCATCGGGCGCCATGTATGACCGCAACGGGCCCGATTCCCGAAAGCCGGAGCCGCTGACGTTCGCCCTGCCGAAGGGCCGCGTGCTGGATGCCGTGCTGCCGCTGATGAAACGCGCCGGCATCGAGCCGGAGCCGGGTTTCGCCGATCCCGACGACCGGCGGCTGCGCTTCGCCACCAACCGGCCGGAGATATCGATCGTCCGGGTGCGCAGCTTCGACGTGGCGACCTTCGTCGCGTTCGGTGCGGCGGAGCTGGGCGTGGCCGGAAGCGACGTGCTGATGGAGTTCGACTACAACGAGATCTACGCGCCGGTCGACCTCAAAGTGGCGCGCTGCCGCCTTGTGGTGGCGGAGCCCGCCGACATGGCGTCCGCCGACGATCCCGCGCGCTGGAGCCATGTGCGCGTCGCCACCAAGTACCCGGCGCTGACGCGCCGCCACTTCGCCAAGCGCGGCGTGCAGGCGGAATGCATCGTGCTCAGCGGAGCGGTCGAGCTGGCGCCGGTCATGGGCTTGAGCCAGCACATCGTCGACCTGGTCGAGACCGGCGGCACGCTGCGCGCCAACGGCCTGGTCGAGGTCGAGCGCATCGCCGAGGTTTCGTCGCGCCTGATCGTCAACCGCGCGGCGCTGAAGACGCGGCCGACGCAGCTGGGGGAATGGATCGACCGGTTCCGCGAGGTGGCCGATGCCGCTCAGGCTTGACGCGCGCGACGTCGACTTCCGCAAGCGCTTCGACGCCTTCGTCGCCGCGCGGCGCGAGACGCCGGAGGACGTGGCCGGTGCCGTGACGCGCATCGTCGCCGACGTGCGCGCGCGCGGCGACGCGGCCCTGCTGGAGCTGACGCGGCGCTTCGACCGGCTGAACGCGGAGTCGGTCGCGGCGCTGCGCGTGCGCCCCGACGAGGTCGACGCCGCGATGGTCGCGACGCCGCGCGCGACACTCGACGCGCTCGACGTGGCGGCCCGGCGCATCGAGGCCTATCACCGCCGGCAGGTGCCGCAGGACCAGGGCTGGCGGGACGACAGCGGCGTGTCGCTGGGCTGGCGCTGGACGCCGGTCGCCGCCGCCGGCATCTACGTGCCGGGCGGCACGGCCGCCTACCCGAGCTCGGTCTTGATGAACGCGATCCCGGCCAAGGTCGCCGGCGTCGCGCGAGTCGCCATGGTCGTGCCGGCGCCGGACGGGCACTTGAACCCGCTGGTCCTGGCCGCGGCGCGGCGCGCCGGCGTGGACGAGATCTGGCGCGTCGGCGGCGCGCAGGCGGTCGCGGCGCTCGCCTTCGGCACCGAGACCATCCGCCCGGTCGACAAGATCGTCGGCCCCGGCAACGCCTATGTCGCCGAGGCCAAGCGCCAGGTGTTCGGCGTGGTCGGCATCGATTCGATCGCCGGTCCGTCGGAGATCCTGGTCGTCGCCGAGCGCGCCAACGAGCCGGAGTGGATCGCGGCCGACCTGTTGTCGCAGGCCGAGCACGACGCGGCGTCGCAGTCCGTGCTGATCGCCGACGACGCCGGCTTCGCCGAGCGCGTCATCGCGGCGGTCGAGGCGATGCTCGGCCGCCTGCCGCGCGCCGAGATCGCCGGCAGGAGCTGGCGCGACAACGGCGCGGTGATCGTGGTCGGCGACCTCGACCGCGATGCGCCCGCCCTGGTCGACGCGCTGGCGCCCGAGCATGTGGAGCTCGCGGTCGCCGACCCGGAGAAGCTGGCCAAGGCGATCCGCAACGCCGGCGCCATCTTCCTCGGCCGGCAGACGCCCGAGGCGATCGGGGACTACGTCGCCGGATCGAACCACGTCTTGCCGACCTCGCGCGCGGCGCGCCACGCCTCGGGCCTCGGCGTGCTCGATTTCATGAAGCGCAGCTCGATCGTGGGCTGCGACGCGCGCGCGACGCGCCTGATCGGCCCCGCCGCCGTGGCGCTGGCCGAGGCCGAGGGGCTGGAGGCGCATGCGCTGTCCGTGCGCCTGCGCCTCGGCGCCGCCGGGGATGGCGGCGGCGGGAGCGACGGCGGCGGGGCGGCGCGATGAGCGCCAATCGATGAGCAGGGGCGACGCGACGGGCGATCCGCCCCGGCGCCGCGACCGCATCATCGCCGTCACGCTGGACGAGAAGACGGTGCTGCGGCGCGCGCAGGAGATCGAGCACGAGCGCGCCGTCGCCATCTACGACCTGATCGAGGAAAACCAGTTCTGCCCGGTCGGCGACTTCGAGGGCCCCTATGCCCTCCACCTGTCGCTGTCGGAGAACCGGCTGGTGATGGACATCAAGCGCGAGGACGAGACCGCGCTCACCACGGTCGTGCTGCCGCTCACGCCCTTCCGCACGATCATCAAGGACTATTTCCAGATCTGCGAGAGCTACTTCCAGGCCATCCGCTCGGCCTCGCCGTCCAAGATCGAGGCGATCGACATGGGCCGCCGCGGCCTGCACAACGAAGGCTCGGAGCTTCTGCGCCAGCGCCTGGAGGGCAAGGTCGCCATCGACGACAAGACCGCGCGGCGCCTGTTCACGCTGCTCTGCGTGCTGCACTTCCGAGCCTGAGACGCCGATGCCCGCGCTGCCCAGCTCCGTCCTGTTCGCGTGCACCATGAACTCGGTGCGCTCGCCCATGGCCGAGGCGATCCTCAAGCACCTGCACGGACGGCACATCTACGTCGATTCGGCGGGCCTGCGCGAGGGCGACCTCGACCCGATGGCGGTCGAGGTGCTGGACGAGATCGGCATCGACGTGTCGCGCCACCGGCCCAAGACCTTCGACCAGCTGGAGGACGGGTACTACGACCTGATCGTCACGCTGTCGCCCGAGGCGCAGCACCGCGCGGTCGAGCTGACGCGCACCATGGCGTGCGAGGTGGAGTTCTGGAACACGTTCGATCCGACCATCGTCGAGGGCACGCGCGAGCAGCGGCTCGAGGCCTACCGCCAGGTGCGCGACACGCTGCTCCGGCGGATCAGGGAGCGCTTCCCGGTCGAGGGCGGGCCGACGGTGTAGACGCGACGCAACGGTTCAGAAGAACGAGCGATACGCGAACAGGCCCGGCGCGCCGCCGGTGTGCCAGAACAGGACGTTGTCCTCGGGCTTGAACCGGTCGCGCCGCACGAGGTCGATCAGGCCGGCGAAGCCCTTGCCCGAGTAGACGGGGTCGAGCACCAGGCCTTCCAGCCGCGCGCCCAGCCGGACGGCGTCGACCATCGCCTCGGTCGGAACCCCGTAGCCCGATCCGGCGTAGCCGGGAAGGACGGTGACAGGCGCGGGCGCCGCGACGCCCAGCATGTCGGCCGTCTGGCGCGCCAGCCGCTCGACGTCGGCGCGCACGCGCTCGGGCTCGGCATCGACATCGATGCCGATCAGCTCGATCTCGGGTGCTGTCGCCGCGAGGCCGACCGCGAGCCCGGCCTGCGTGCCGGCGCTGCCCGAGGCGTGCACGATATGCGTGATGCGCAGGTCGCCGTCGTCGAGCTGCTGCACCAGCTCCATGGCTGCAGCGACGAAGCCGCAGGCTCCCAGCGCGCTCGACCCGCCATAGGCGACCATGTAGGGGCGCTTGCCGCGGGACTTCAGGCCCTCGATCAGCGCGGCGATGACGGCATTGCGGTTGCTCTTCCAGTCGACAAAGACGCAGTGCGCGCCGAACAGCCGGTCGAGCAGGATGTTGCCGGTCTCGCCGTAGTCGGGATCGATATCGGGCACGCGGCCGGTCATCACCGCGAGATGGCATTCGAGCCCGAGCTTCGCCGCCGCCGCCGCGGTCTGGCGGATGTGGTTCGACTGCACCACGCCGCCGGTGACCACCGTGTCGGCGCGCTGCATCAGCGCGTCGGCCAGCAGGAACTCGAGTTTTCGTACTTTGTTGCCGCCGAGGCCGAGGCCGGTGCAGTCGTCGCGCTTGATCCACAGGGTCGGCCCGCCGAGATGCGCGGTCAGGCGCTCCATCTTCTCGACCGGCGTCGGCAGATGCGCGAGCGGCACGCGCGGCAGGCGCCCGAGCCGCGCGGCCAGCTGCTCGATCGTGGTCATTTCCAGATCGGCTTGCCCGTCCCGGGCAGGCCGAGACGCGGCCACTTCTCGCTGACCGTGCGGACGATCTCGTCGCTCATGCGGATCTTGGCGCCCCATTCGCGCCCGGTCTCGGGCGGCCACTTGTTGGTGGCGTCGAGCCCGATCTTGCTGCCGAGGCCGGATTCGGGCGAGGCGAAGTCGAGATAGTCGATCGGCGTGCCCTCGACGACGGTGATGTCGCGCGCCGGGTCCATGCGGGTCGAGATCGCCCACATCACGTCCTTCCAGTCGCGCGCGTCGATGTCGTCGTCCACGACGATCACCCACTTCGTGTACATGAACTGGCGCAGATAGGACCACACGGCCATCATCACGCGCTTGGCGTGGCCGGGATAGGCCTTCTTCATCGACACCACGGCGATGCGGTAGGAGCAGCCTTCCGGCGGCAGCCAGAAATCGACGATCTCGGGGAATTGCTGGCGCAGCAGCGGGATGAACACCTCGTTCAGCGCCTCGCCCAGCACGCTCGGCTCGTCCGGCGGCCGGCCGGTGAAGGTCGAGAGGTAGATCGGCTTCTGTCGCATCGTGATGGCGCTGAGCGTGAAGACGGGGAACTGCTCGACCGCGTTGTAGTAGCCGGTGTGGTCGCCGTAGGGGCCTTCGTCGCGGTAGTCGTCGAGCGAGACATGGCCCTCGAGCACGATCTCGGCCTCGGCCGGCACGGCGAGCGGTACGGTCTTGCAGTCGACCAGCTCGACGCGCCGCCCGCGCAGCAGCCCGGCGAACTGGTATTCGGACAGCGTGTCGGGCACCGGCGTCACTGCCGCCAGGATCGTGCCGGGATCGGCGCCGATCACGACGGCGGCGGGGAACGGCTCGCGCCGCTCCTGCTTCCAGCGCTGGTGGTGCTGCGCGCCGCCGCGGTGCTTGAGCCAGCGCATCAGCGTCTGGTTGCGCGCGATCACCTGCATGCGGTAGATGCCGAGGTTGTAGTTGTCCTCGCGGCGCTTGTTCGGCCCTGTGGACGCCGGCCCCCTGGTCACGACCAGCGGCCAGGTGATCAGCGGTGCCGGCTCGCCCGGCCAGCAGGTCTGGATCGGCAGGGCGCCGAGGTCGATGTCGGCGCCCTCGAGCACGACCTCCTGGCACGGCGCCGAACCGACCGGCTTCGGTTTCATCGCCAGCACGGTCTTGACCAGCGGCAGCAGCTCCATCGCCTCGCGCCAGCCGCCCGGCGGCTCGGGCTGGCGCAGGAAGGCGAGCGTCTCGCCGATCTCGCGCAACTGCCCCGGCTCGCGGTCCATGCCCCAGGCCACGCGCTCGACCGTGCCGAACAGGTTGACCAGCACCGGCATGCCGTAGCGCCGGCCGCCGCCATTGGCCGCCGGGCCGACGACGTTCTCGAACAGCACCGCCGGCCCGCCCTCGGCCAGCAGCCGGGTCTGGATCTCCGTCATCTCCAGCACGGGCGATACGGGCTCCTTGACGCGCACCAGCCGGTTGGCGCGCTCGAGCCGGTCGATGAAGTCGCGAAGGGACGAGAAGGACATGTGGCGAATGGTGCGATTGACAGGCAGGCTTCGGTGCCGGATGTTCACGCTATCATATTGACAGGCCATGTCATCATGGTGTCGCATGAAGCTTCGCGTTGCATTCGCCCTGGCGCTGGCCGTCGTCCTCGTCGCGCCGGCGGAGGCCGGATTCAACGAGCGTACGCGCGAAATCTGCTATGGCAGCAAGGTCAATTACAATCAGATGTTGGAGATGGTCGCGCGGGGCGACCCCGACGCGATCTTTTGCCGGGCGCTGTGGGATGCCCTCGCCTATGCCGACGAGACCTTTGATCTGCCGGAGCGCAACCTGCGCCGCGCGCGTGCCGCTGAGCTGCGCGGCCGCGCCGAGAAGCTCGGCTACGATTTCAGTCAGGTGAAGCTGCTCGGCATGACGTTCGACGAGGCGATCGCCGACGGCGACGCGCTGAGCGCCAATGGCGGCGTGCGCCAGCAGACCGGAACGCCGCTCGGCGATTACATGGGCTGCATGGCGCAAGTCGGCGTGCAATGCACCGTGCAGTGCGGGGGATACGACGCGGCCGGGTGCATTTCCATGTGCCAGGGCGGCAACGCCTGGCGCTGCAACCAGTAACGCTGTCGCGCGCCGGCCGCCGCTTCGTGCGCGACCAGCGCGAGTGGTACGACATCGCGCGGCAGAATATGTGACGTGCGCGAATTCCGGCCTGCCCTCCTCATCCTGAGCTTGTGTCGAGGGATGAGGGTTTCTGCTAAGGCTGGATTGTCGCGAAAATCGGCCGGCCTCGAGCCGATCACATCCACTTCATCCTCTTGAGCAGCCAGATCTCGAGCGGGAACATCGCCAGCAGCACGACCCACATTAGGGCGAATGCCCAGGGGTCGTCCTTGAAGGGAATGCCGTCGACATTGGCGCCGAGCATGCCGGCAAAAACGCTGGGCGGCAGCAACAATGCTGCGACCAGGGTCAGACGGTTCGAGGCGCGAGTGTGCTCCTCGGCGGTCTCGGCGGCCAGGTCCTCGTGGAGGATGGTGGCGCGGTCGCGGATCGCGTCGAGGTTCTCGAGGTGGCGCATGACCTTGTCGGTCACCTCGCGCAGACGGATCTTGTCGCGCTTGTGCAGCCACGGCGCGTCCTCGACGTTGAGCCGGAGCAGCGCCTCGCGCTGCGGCGCCAGGTAGCGCCGGAGGGCGATCGCCTGGCGGCGCAGCTCGCTGAGCTCGGCGCGGCAGGCCGGCGTCGGGTTCTCCAGCAAGGTTTCGTCCAGCCGATCGGCCCGGTCCTCGAAGTCCTCGATCACCGGCTCCAGGTTCTTGACGATCTTGTCGGCGATGCGCGCAAACAGCGCGCCGATGCGCATCGGTCCGTTGCCGGCCACCAGCGCCTCGCGGATGTCGCGCAGCGCCATCAGGTAGTGGTCCTTGTCGCGCAGGCTGATGATGCGATGGGCGTCGGCCCAGATGCGGATCGGCACGAGGTCGAGCGGCTCGCTGGCGGCGCCGCGATTGATGCCGCGCAGCGTCGCCAGCAGCGCGTCGTCGTAGTCCTCGACCCGCGGCCGCGTCTCCTCGGCCAGCAGCGCCGCCACGGCGAAGCGCTCGATGCCGGATTTGTCGTTGAGCCAAGCCTGTGCGCGCGGATCGTCGCGCTCGAGATGCACCCACAGTTCGCCGTCGGCGGGCGTCCAGGCCTCGACGCCGGTCCAATCCAGGTCGCGGCACCCACCGTTGCCGTCCAGCACGCAGGCGAAACGCAATCCCGCCTGCGCGCCATATGCGAGCGCCGGCCGGTCGTCCATGGCTTGCGCTCTCCCCTTCCTGCTCGTCGCCCTGGATCGGGCCTTTGGCGCCAGTCTACGCCAACTCCATGATCGGTGCATGGAGCGATTCCCGGCCGACTTCGCCGACCTGCTGACCCCGAAAGGGAGGCGCGTCCTCGACGGACGGCATCGCCGTCTACCGCCTGCCCTTCTGGCACTACACCACGCCGCTCGCGCCGCTGCCCGGGCATGAGCGCGCCACGCGGCGCTGGGTCGTGCTGGGGACGTTCCTGTACGCGTAAGGTCCTACCGCCTGGCCGGCGCGGCCGGCTTCTCGTCCCGGAAGGTCTCGTGGCGCCGGTACTCGCGCCAGCTCGCCGTGCGGATGCGGTGCGTGCCGGGCTCGACCGCCAGGAACTCGCCGTTGCGGCCGATCAGCGGGATGATGCGGTTCATGCGCGTGAAGGCACGGCGGATGGTGCCGGAGAACTCGTAGTTGGCGTCGCGCTCGGCCTTGTCGTGCTCGAACAGAAGCTCGAAGGCGGCGATGCATTCCTTCACGAATTCCGGCTCGACGATCTGCAGGTTGCTCTGCACCCAGCAGCGGTCCTCGAAGCTCCAGAATACCGACAGCCCGGCGACGCCCTTGTTGCGCGGGAAATACGGGAAGAACGGGAAGGCGCGGCAGGCGATCGAGCGGTTGTCGCGCTCGCAATGGCGGAAGCCCTTGCACTCGACCGCGCGGCAGTCGCGGTGCTTGTCGGCCAGCTCCTTCTTGGCGTCGGCATCGCGTGCGCGGTAGAGGCGCCATAGATCGGTGCGCGACTTCAAGAGCTGCCATTCGTGCTTGTCGACCAGCGGGATGGCATGGCCCGTGTCGCAGCACACGGGAATGCCCTCGTTCAGCGGCGCGCACTTGCGGCCGCAGTCGTAACGCGACACCGGTGCCAGGAACAGGTCGTAGAGACGGCGATAAAGCTCGATCGATCCGGCCATGCCGGCACTATACGCGGCAAGACCTCGTCGACAAGCGCTTCCCTCAAACTTCGACCTGATAGACCACGGTCTCGCGCTCCTCGCGGTCTTCCAGCTCGCGCGACGTCGGCACGCGATAGCGGGCGAATTCGAGCAAACCCCGCTTCGGCAGATAGGCGCGGCCCGGGTCGGCCAGCAGCACGCGGACGCCGGCACGGGCACGCGCGACCAGCCACGGCCACACGCGCGCGGCCATCGGCCGCTCGTAGCACACGTCGCCGGCGAGGATGACCCGGCATGTCGATTCGGATGTGGTCATGTCCTCGTCCGTCGTCTCGACCGTGACGCCGTTCGCCGCCGCGTTGAGCCGGATCGCCGCCAGCGCGAACGCGTCGAGATCGGTCGCGACGACGCGCGCGGCGCCCGCCTTCGCCGCGGCGATGGCGGCGATGCCGCTGCCGGCGGCGAAGTCGAGCACCGGCAGGCCGCGCACGAGGCCGGGATGATCGAGCACGTGACGCGCGATCGCCTGCCCGCCCGGCCAGGCGAAGGCCCAATAGGGCGGCGGCAGACCGGTCTGCTCCAGCGTCTTCTCCGTCGCCTCCCACAACGGCGTCACCGGACCGGCCAGATGCAGCACGAGCTCGGGCACGAGCGGCGGCGCCATGAGGCGCGTCCACTCCCGGACGAAGGCGGCAGGGTCGGGCGTCACCCCAGCGCCCTGAGGCGCTCGATGCGCTGCTCGATCGACGGGTGCGTCGCCATCAGCGCCGAGGCGTGCTCGCCGAACTTGCGGAAGGGGTTGACGATGAACAGGTGCTGCACGGCCTTGCTGGCGTTGTCGAACCGGGCCGTCGCCTGGTCGAGCTTGCGGAGCGCGCCGATCAGGCCGAGCGGGTTGCGCGTCAGCTTCACCGAGGTCGCGTCGGCCAGGTACTCGCGCTGGCGCGACACTGCCATCTGCACCAGCCGCGCCGCGACCGGCGACAGCAGCCCGATCAGCAGCAGCACGAGGATCGCGATCACGACCAGGCCGCCGCCGCCCTTGCGGTCGCCGCTGCTTCTGCGCCCGTGCCCGCCCCCGCCCCAGCCGACGAAGCGGGTGCTGCGCAGCGCCAGGTCGCTGACCAGCACGATCAGCCCGACCAGCACGCCGACCGCCGTCATGTAGAGGACGTCGTCGTTGGCGATGTGGCTCATCTCGTGCGCGACCACGCCCTGCAGCTCGTCGCGGCTGAGCGCGTCGAGAAGGCCGCGCGTGACCGCCACCGTCGCCTTCTCGGGCTTCAAGCCCGTGGCGAAGGCGTTGAGCGCATCGGTCTCCATGATGGCGACCTGCGGCATGGGCAGGCCGGCGGCCAGCGCCATTTCCTCCACCACGTTCCACAGGACCGGCGCGTCTTCCTTCGCGACCGCCCGCGCCCCGGTCAGGCCGAGCACGAGCTTGTCGCCGAGGAACAGCGCCACCGCCGTCCAGACCAGGCTGAACAGCAGCATGAAGCCGCCGGCGTAGAGCGCGTAGTCGCCGGCGCCCTCGCCGGTGCCGGTCTCGTCGATCAGGATGCCGTAGGCCCAACCGATCCCGGCGCCGACCACGACGCCGATCAGGGTCAAGAGGATGCAGAGGAGCGCCGTGTTGCGCCGGTTGCGGCGGATCGCGGCGAGGAAGTCGGTGCGCGAGAGGCCGGTCGGCGGGGCGGCGGAGTCGGCGGCCATTTCCTAGCGCAGCTTCACCTGCGGCACTTCGCGGTCCTGATCGCCCGCCTCGAAATAGGGGTGCTTGCCGAAGCCGAGCGGCCCGGCGACCAGCACGGCCGGGAAGCTTTCGACCCGCGTGTTCTGCGCCATGACCGAATCGTTGTAGTGCTGGCGCGAGAAGGCGATCTTGTTCTCGGTGCTGGTCAGCTCCTCCTGCAGCTGCATGGCGTTCTGGTTCGCCTTGAGGTCGGGGTAGGACTCGGCCAGCGCGAACAGCCGGCCGAGCGTGGCGCCGAGCGCGGCCTCGGCCTGGATCTGGCCCTCGCGCGGGCCGCCCTCGGCGGCGACGGCGGCGTTGCGCGCCTTGATGACGGCCTGCAGCGTCTCCTGCTCGTAGCCCATGTAGCCCTTCACGGTCTCGACCAGGTTGGGGATCAGGTCGCGCCGGCGCTTGAGCTGCACGTCGATCTGGCGCCAGGCGGCCTCGACCTGGTTCCGGCCGGCGACGAGGCCGTTGTAGAGCAGGATGCCCCACAGCACGAGCACGACGACGACGCCGATCACGATCCAGCCGGTGGTGCCCATGGGCGCGATCCTCCTGCGGTTCAGCGCTGGGACAATACAGCATCCCCGGCGGTGCCGGGAGGGCGCCTCAAAGCAGGTGCCCCGCCATCAGGGCGGCGAACACGATCGCGCCCGTGTCGCGGTTGGCGCGGAACTTGGCGAGGCAGTCGCGCGGATCGTCGATGTCGACCATGCGCGCCTGCCAGAAGAGATGCGCGGCGGCGACCGCGAGGCCGGCGTAGAAGAGCCAGCCCAGGCCGGCAGAAACGCCGGCGGCCGCCAGCAGCGCGACCGTCAGCGCGTAGACGGCGTAGAGGAACGGGCGCGTGCGCTGTTCCAGATAGCGCGCCGAGGACTTGACGCCGACCAGCGCGTCGTCGGCCTTGTCCTGGTGCGCGTAGATCGTGTCGTAGCCGAGGGTCCAGGCGATGCCGGCGGCGTAGAGCAGCAGCGCGGGCGTCTCCATCGCGCCGGTCACCGCAACGTAGCCGAGCAGCGCGCCCCAGTTGAAGGCGAGGCCGAGGACGAATTGCGGCCACCACGTCACGCGCTTCATGAACGGGTAGAGCGCCACCAGCGACAGCGAGGCGACGCCCCACAGCACGGCGGCGCGGTTGAGCGACAGCAGCACGGCGAGCCCGACCAGCGCCTGCGCGACCATGAAGACGATCGCGGCCGGCACGCTGATCTGGCCGCTGGCGACCGGGCGGTCCGCCGTCCGCGCGACGCGCCGGTCGATGTCGCGGTCGACGATGTCGTTGAAGGTGCAGCCCGCGCCGCGCATCACCAGGGCGCCGATCGCGAACAGCGCGATCAGCGCCGGGTCGGGCCAGCCGGGCGTCGCCAGCGCCACGCCCCACCAGCAAGGCAGCAGCAGCAGCCACGTACCGATCGGCCGGTCGAGCCGCATCAGGCGCAGATAGGGCCTGAGCGGACCGGGCGACCAGCGGTCGATCCAGCCGCCTTTGGGTATGTCGCTGGCCTGGGTCATGCCGTGATTTATACCGCAGTCGTGTTATATCGCAGCCATGGCGGTCGAGCGCATCGAGACGCGGATCCATGTCGAGGACGCGCTGGCGGAGGGCGCCACGGTCGGGCTGGGGCCCGAGCGCGCGCATTTCCTGAAGCACGTGCTGAGGCTGGCACCCGGGGCGGAGCTGGCGCTGTTCAACGGACGCGACGGAGAGTACCGGGCGCGACTCGACGGCGTCGGCAAGGGCTGGGCCTCGCTTGCCGTGCTGGAGCAGCGCCGGGCGCCCGCGCCCGAGCCGGACCTGTGGCTGGTCTTCGCGCCGCTCAAGTTCGCCCGCATCGACTTCCTGGCGCAGAAGGCGACCGAGCTGGGCGTCTCGGCGCTGGTGCCCGTGTTCACGCGCCGCACCGTCGTCGAGCGCGTCAACCTGGACCGGCTGCGCGCCAACGCCGTCGAGGCGGCCGAGCAGAGCGAGCGGTTGAGCGTGCCCGAGGTCCATGAGGCAAGGCGGCTCGACCAGGCGATCGGCCATTGGCCCGAGGGACGGCGCCTCTATGTCTGCGCCGAGCGCGGCGGTGCTGTGCCGATCGCGCGGGCCCTGGCGGATTGCCTTGCCGGCCCGGCCGCGAACCTGCCAGCGGCGTTCCTGATCGGGCCCGAGGGCGGCTTCGATCCGGCCGAGCTTGACGCCCTGGTCAAACTCCCCTTTGTTACGCCCGTCTCGCTGGGCCGGCGCATCCTGCGCGCCGACACGGCGGCGCTGGCGGCGCTCGCCGTATGGCAGGCGCTCCGCGACGCGGCGGCGAACGTCGACGCAAGTGGGTGAGGAAAGACCATGTCCGCTCCGCCTAAATCCGGCGGCGCGCCGATCACCGATCGGCGCCAGCTGATCGCCTGGTTCGAGTCCGGCTGCAAGCCGCGCGAGCAGTGGCGCATCGGCACCGAGCACGAGAAGTTCGCCTTCCAGTTGAAGGACCTGCGCCGGCTGCCCTACGAGGGCCCGTCCGGCGTGCGCGCGCTGCTCAGCGGCATGACGCGCTTCGGCTGGACCCCGGTCGAGGAAAGCGGCAACCCGATCGCGTTGACGCGCGAGGACGGCTGCAACATCACGCTCGAGCCGGGCGGGCAGTTCGAGCTGTCGGGCCGCCCGCTGACCACGATCCACCAGACCTGCCAGGAGGTGCACGAGCATCTCGACCAGGTGAAGGAGGTCGGCCAGGAGCTCGGCATCGGCATGATCGGGCTGGGATTCGATCCCAAATGGCGCCGCGACGAGGTGCCGTGGATGCCCAAGGGGCGCTACCGCATCATGCGCGACTACATGCCGAAGCGGGGCAAGCTCGGCCTCGACATGATGCTGCGCACCTGCACGGTGCAGACCAACCTCGACTTCGCCTCCGAGTTCGACATGACGGCGAAGTTCCGCGTGTCGCTGGCGCTGCAGCCCATCGCCACGGCGCTGTGGGCCAACTCGCCCTTCGTCGAGGGCAAGCCGTCGGGCTACTTGAGCTACCGCAGCCATGTCTGGACCGACACCGATCCCGACCGCTGCGGCACCCTGCCCTTCGTGTTCGAGCCGGGGTTCGGCTTCGAGCGCTATGCCGACTACATGCTCGACGTGCCGATGTACTTCGTCTATCGGGGCGGACGGTACATCGACGCCTCGGGCCAGTCCTTCCGCGAGTTCCTCAAGGGCCGACTGCCGGCGCTGCCGGGGGAGCTGCCGACCGTCAACGACTGGTCGGACCACGTCACGACCGCCTTCCCGGAAGTGCGCCTGAAGAAGTACATGGAGATGCGCGGGGCCGATGGCGGCCCGTGGCGCCGGCTGTGCGCGCTGCCCGCGCTCTGGGTCGGCCTGCTCTACGACCAGGCCGCGCTCGACCAGGCCTCGGCGCTGGTCAAGGACTGGACCGACGAGGACCGCGCCTACCTGCTGCGCGAAGTGCCGCGGCAGGGTCTCAAGACCCCGTTCAAGAAGGCCGGCGGCGCCGGCACGATGCGCGAGCTGGCGCTTTCGGTGCTGGAGATCGCGCGCGCCGGATTGCGGCGGCGCGCCAAGCCGATGCTCTGTCCGGACGAGAGCTGCTTCCTCGACACGCTGTTCGAGATCGCCGACAGCGGCGAGACTCCGGCGGAGCGCCTGCTCGCGCGCTATCGCGAGACCTGGGCCGGCTCGGTCGATCCGGTCTTCAAGGAATACGCCTACTGACGGCGGGGACATCGTCGCCCGCGACGATGCCTGTTCGCGGCGGCGTTTACGTGGTTTTCATGCGGCGTTCCGCGCCCGGCGTGGAGCGCCGCACGTTCGCGTCGCCAGCCGCCTTATTTGCGCCGCGAAGCCGCCATGGCGGCGGCACATAGGCCGACCATTCTCCCCACCATGCAGCGCGTGCATGGGGGTCGTCATGCGCAGGACTTCGCGCCCGTCCGCCATCTC
>JAKLKW010000054.1 GCA_023150455.1 Alphaproteobacteria bacterium
CCCTCCCGCAAGGGGAGGGGGGACAGATGAAGAATGTCATCACCCGAAATCGCTAGCTCAGGCGATCGGCGATCGATCCGACGCCGGTCTTCAAGGGGTCGACCGTCGGCAGGCCTAGCTGGTCGGCGGTTTCCTTCAGCAGCCGGTCGGCTTCCGCCTTGCCGAGGTGCGAGGTGTTGATGCTGACCCCGACGCACTTGGCGGCGGGGTTGGTCAGCCGCGCCAGCTGCTCGTTGAGCTGGATGCAGTCCTTGAGCGACGGCAGCTTGTAGTGCGGCAGGCCGCGCATGTGCTTGCGGGTCGGCTCGTGGCACATGACCAGCGCGTCGGCCTGGGCGCCGTGCAGCAGGCCGAGGCTGACGCCGGCATAGGAAGCGTGGAACAGCGAGCCCTGGCCCTCGATCAGGTCCCAGTGCTCGGGATCGTTGGCCGGGCTCAGCCACTCCGTCGCGCCGGAGATGAAATCGGCCACGACCGCGTCGACCGACACGCCCGAGCCCGCGATCAGGATGCCGGTCTGGCCGGTGGCGCGGAAATCGGCCTTCTTGCCGCGCTTCCTCAGCTCCTGCTCCAGCGCCAGCGAGGTGTACATCTTGCCGACCGAGCAGTCCGTGCCGACGGTCAGGAGCCGCTTGCCCGGCCGCTTGGCGCCCGAGCCGACGTCGAACTCGCGGTCGGGGATGCGCACGTCGCTGAGCTTGCGCCCGTGCTTCCTGGCGGCCGCCGCGATCTCGGGCACCGCCTTGAGGCTCTGGTGCAGGCCGCTCGCCAGGTCGAAGCCCATCGCCACCGCCTCGACCAGCAGCGGGATCCAGGACGGGCCCAGCACGCCGCCGCGGTTGGCGACGCCGATGACGACCGTCTTCGCCCCCTTGTCGCGCGCGGCCCTGGCATCCATGTCCTTGAGGCCCAGGTCGGCCTTGCAGCCGGCGAGGCGCCACTGGCCGACGCACCAGTCCGGGCGCCATTGTCTGATGCCATCGGCGGTCTTGGCGGCGAGCTGGTCGCGCGCATCGCCCAGGAACAGCAGATAGGGACGTTCGATCTGCACGAAGAGGACTCCCCCGCTTGCCCGGCCCGCTTGTGCAGCCGCGGCCGGGGCGCGATACTAGCGGGGATTGCGCCGCGGAACCAAGGCGCCGCAGCCGGATGCCCGTCAGGCAGAACCGGCTATCGACAAACCGGGCCGACTTTGCTATCTGGCCCGGTCGCCGCGGCGACCGTCGATGCCGCAGCGATACGGTCGGGTGATTAGCTCAGTTGGTAGAGCAGCTGACTCTTAATCAGCGGGTCCAAGGTTCGAGTCCTTGATCACCCACCATCCTGCTTCGCGCTAACGCGCTTCGCAGGACTCGCCTCGGTACCTCATCGCGAAGCAGGATGGTGCCCTCCGTAGCCCGCTAGGGCGAAGGAGAGGGTTTGCCGCCAACTTCCATCCTCACGGAGGACGACGCAGGTGGAGCGTCGCTTCGGTGAGCACGACATCATCGTCAGCAAGACCGATCCCAACGGCAGGCTGACCTACGCCAACGACGTGTTCCTGGAGATCGCCGGCTGCGGCGAGGACGAGGTGCTGGGCCAGCCGCATTCGATCCTGCGCCATCCCGACATGCCGCGCTCGGTGTTCAAGCTGATGTGGGACCGCATCGGCGGCGGCCACGAGATCTTCGCCATCGTCAAGAACCTGGCCAAGGACGGCGCCTTCTATTGGGTGCTCGCCCACGTGACGCCGAGCCTCGACGCCGACGGGCGGATCGCCGCCTATCACTCCAACCGCCGCACCGTGCCGCGCGAGGCGATCGCCCGCATCGAGCCGATCTACCGCGCGCTGCTGGCGGAAGAGAGCCGCCACGCCGACCGCAAGCAGGGCATGGCGGCCGGCACGGCGCTGCTGGCCGAGACGCTCAGCAAGGCCGGCCTGGACTACGACGAGTTCGTCTTTTCCCTTTGGCCAGCCTCGCTCGACGACTCCAGGGAAGGCGGCAAGCGGGTGGCGTAGCTTCGCCGCGGATCGTGCGCCGGGCCTTGACGATGCCGCGAAGGGCGGACGCCGGCAGCTTCGGCAGCAGCACCACGCTGCCGTCGGGATGCACGAAGAACTTGACCCGGTCGCCCAGCTTCAGGCCGAGATGCTCCCGGATCGCCTTCGGGATCGTCGCCTGGCCCTTGATGGTGATGGCGGAGACGCGCGCGACGCCGCCGGACCGGGCCTCCAGGCGGAACCACCTCATGAACGGCGCATAGCGGACGTCGCCGAGATCGGACCAGCGCAGACGCTTCGTGATGCCGACGACGTTCCGCGAGGCAAGCCCGTCGTCCGAGACTTCATGCGCTTCCAGGAAATAGGCGAGGACCAGCGCCAGCGCCATGAGGGCGAAGCCGAGGAAGAGCGCCGTCGTCCACCACGTGGTCGTCGGATTCGGGATCGCGTTCGAGACGACGGCGATTCCCACGAAGAATGCCAGGCACGTCAGCCCGAGGACCAGCGTGCCGGGCGGATGAACCAGCCGGCGCGCCTGCGCCGCGGCCGCGCGCGGAAGCGGCTGCGGCCGAGCCAGCCCATGACGTGCGATGAGCGATCCTTCCGACCGATTGCCACCACCGCCGTTCTGGCGCACGCCCTATTTCGCGTTCAAAGTTGCCGCCCGACCGGACCGGCGCAATATCGAGGACGCGGACGTATTGCAGGCGATTGCAGCGCCATATCGGCGAGCGCAGCAGCCGGATGGACGCATTCGATTCTGGTACTATGTTCGGCGGTGCAATAAGTGGCTTCGCGTCGTCACGCAAGCCGATGGCGAAACCGTGCACAACGCGTTTTGGCACCGCGGATTCAAGCCATGATCTTGAACACGAGCATCAGCTACTCGCCCGAGACGGATACGATGGCGATCGAGGTGCGCCCGTGGCCGAAGGGCGCGAAAGGCAACGAGAGCGCGATCGGCGGCGAGGACGCCGGCGAGGACCTCGTGATCCACTACGCCGCCGACGGCGAGCCGTGGCTGTGGGAGATCGAGCACGCGTCGCGCCACCCGGAGCATATCGCGGCGGCTCTGGCGGAGCTGCGCCGTCGCAGCGCGATGGCGGCGGAGTGAGGCGGGCGGCACGCCGACGGGCGTTGCACGACGCACGGGGATACGAAATTTCACTGGACCCCGAATTTGTGTGGGCGCGCCAAGCCTTCGTATCCCTCTCCCCCCGCGAAGCGCGGGCCGCGAGGAACGAAAATCAAAGAGGGCCCGACCGTTCCCGGCCGGGCCCTTCTTCCGATCTGGTGGAGCTGAGGGGAATCGAACCCCTGACCTCTACAATGCCATTGTAGCGCTCTCCCAACTGAGCTACAGCCCCGGGAATCCTTGGCCGCGCGGGAGAACCTTGGGGGCGCGGCGCGGGGAGAACTTGGGATATCGCCGGCCCTTCTTCAAGCAAAAACGGCTTCAAGCGAAAAAACGCGCCCGATGCGCCCGGCCGGGGCCCGGCCTCAGGGCTCCTTCTCGTTGTCCTCGACGTTCTCCATCACCTCGCCGAGGTCGTCGGTGTCCTCGCCGAGGTCCGAGGTGTCCTCGATCACCGCCGCGGCTTCTTCCTCTTCCTCCTCGGCGGCGCCCTGCTTCTCCACCTCCTCGACCGCTTCGGCCTCGGCCGGCTCGACCTCGACCGGGACGGGCTTGGGCTCGTCGGCCGGCACGGCGCGGCCGCGGCGCGACTTCAGCACGGCCTCGGGGTCGTACTCGACGCCGCATTTCGGACAGGTGATCGGGTCGCGCCGCAGGTCGTAGAACACGGCGCCGCAGCTCTGGCAGGTGCGCTTGACGCCCCATTCGGGCTTGGCCACGTCGAACTCTCCTTGGAAGGGGCGGCCCGGGCCGGCGGTGTGGCCGGCCGCCCGGGCGTTAAGGTCGGGTGCAATTGCCACGGCCGGCGGGGGCTTGTCAAAAGCAAAAAACCCAGCGGGGCGGCGGGGTTCCGTGCTAACAGAGCGGCCGCCCCGGGCGGCGCGCAAGTGCCTGGGATGGCTGTTGGAGTTGGCCGGCCCGTGCCGCATTCCCCGGTTCCCCTCGAAGCATCGCCGGCGCCGGCCCTCAAAGGCAGCGCCCTTGTGCCGGGCGACAAGTCGATCTCGCACCGTGCGCTGATGTTCGGCGCCGTCGCGGTCGGGCGCACGCGCATCACGGGGCTCTTGACCGGCGAGGACGTGCTGCGCACGGCGGCGGCGTGCCGCGCCATGGGCGCCGCCATCAGCGAGGGCGGCGCGGGGGAATGGACGGTGGACGGCGTCGGCGTCGGCGGCCTCGCCGAGCCCGACCAGGTGCTCGACCTCGGCAATTCCGGCACCTCGACGCGGCTGCTGCTGGGGCTGGTCGCGACGCACGACATCACCACCTTCTTCACCGGCGACGCGTCGCTGACGCGAAGGCCGATGGCGCGGGTTACCGAGCCGCTGACACAGATGGGCGCAAGGTTCGTCGCGCGCAGCGGCGGGCGGCTGCCGATCGCCGTGACCGGCGCGCGCGAGCCGCTGCCGATCGAGTACCGGCTGCCGGTCGCGTCGGCCCAGGTGAAGTCGGCCGTATTGCTGGCGGGGCTCAACACGCCGGGCCACACCATCGTGATCGAGCCCGAGCCGACGCGCGACCACAGCGAGACGATGCTGCGCCATTTCGGCGCCGCGGTGACGGTCGAGCCATATGAGAACCGCGGGCGGCGCATCGCGCTGACCGGCCAGCCCGAGCTGGTCGCGCGCGACGTGGCCGTGCCGCGCGACCCGTCCTCGGCCGCCTTCCCGCTGGTGGCGGCGCTGATCGTGCCGGGCTCGCGCGTCATGCTGCCGGGCATCGGCATCAACCCGTTGCGCAGCGGCCTGCTCAAGACGCTGCAGGAGATGGGCGCGGACATCGCGCTGGAGAACCGCCGGGAGGAAGGCGGCGAGCCGGTCGCCGACGTCGTGGCCAAGGCCGGGACGCTCGAGGGCGTCACGGTGCCGCCGGAGCGGGCGCCGTCGATGATCGACGAGTTCCCGATCCTGGCGGTCGCGGCGTCTTGCGCACGCGGGCGCACGGTGATGCAGGGCTTGGCGGAGCTCAAGGTGAAGGAGAGCAACCGCCTCGCCGCGATCGCGCGCGGGCTCGAGGTCAACGGCGTCAGGCTGGAGATGGGCGAGGACAGCCTGATGGTCGAGGGCTGCGACGGCCCGCCGCCGGGCGGCGGCAGGGTCGCGACGCACATGGACCACCGCATCGCCATGTCGTTCCTGGTGATGGGCCTGGCGGCGCGGCGCGCCGTCACGGTCGACGACGGCAGCTTCATCGACACGAGCTTCCCCGGCTTCGTCGACCTGATGACAAAGCTGGGCGCCAAGATTGCGCGGGCAGCCCCGGCGTGAGCCGCGTCGTCGCCGTCGACGGTCCGGCCGCCTCGGGCAAGGGCACGCTGGCGCGGCGGCTGGCCGCACAGTACGGCTTCGCGCATCTCGACACCGGCCGGCTCTACCGCGCCGTGGCGCTGCGCTGCCTCAAGCGCCGGGTGGACGCCGCCGACGAGAACGCCGCCGCGGCCGAGGCAAGGCGCCTGACCCAAGCCGACCTCGACGACCCCGAGCTGCGCAGCGAGGCGAGCGGGCGCATGGCCAGCCGGGTCGCGGCACTGCCCCTGGTACGTCAGGCCCTGGTCGACTACCAGCGGCGCTTCGCCGCGACGCCGCCCGGCGGGGCGGCCGGTGCGGTGATCGACGGGCGCGACATCGGCACCGTGATCTGCCCCCGGGCCGACGCCAAGCTGTTCGTCACCGCCACGGTCGAGGAGCGCGCGCGGCGGCGGCACAAGGAGTTGCTTGGGCAGGGCGGCGACGCTATATATGCCGCCGTTTTGAGGGACTTGATGGAGCGGGACGCACGCGACAGCTCGCGTTCGGTCGCCCCGCTGGTCCAGGCGGAAGACGCGTTCCTGCTCGATACGACGACCATGGACGCCGAGGCCGCCTTCGCCGCCGCGCTCGCGTTCGTCGAGTCGAAGCTCGGGCCCGCCCGGGCGACCCCGGCCGGCCCGTCGGCGTCTCGAAGCGATTGAACCCGCACGTCGCCCGATCGCCGGGAAGTACCGGATCGGGTCGGCGTGCATTGTCACGTCCTTGAAGACCGCCGGAGCCAACCGGTCGGCCGGAATAGGAATAGAGAGAAGGAAGCATCGATCCATGGCTCGTGCCGCCACCGCCGCCCAAACCCCGCCGAAGGAAAGCTTCGCCGCCCTGCTCAACGAGTCGCTGGGAGCCGCCAGCGGGCTCGAAGGGACCGTCATCAAGGGCACTGTCGTGTCGATCGAGAACGACATCGCGCTGATCGACGTCGGCCTCAAGTCCGAAGGCCGCGTGCCCTTGCGCGAGTTCGCGCAGGCCGGCCGCCCGCCGGAGATCCGCGTCGGCGACAAGGTCGAGGTCTATCTCGAGCGCATGGAGGACAAGAACGGCGAGGCCATGCTGTCGCGCGAGAAGGCCAAGCGCGAGGAAGCGTGGACGCAGCTCGAGAAGTCGTTCCAGGAGAACCTGCGCGTCACCGGCGTGATCTTCGGCCGCGTCAAGGGCGGCTTCACCGTCGACCTGTCGGGCGCGGTGGCGTTCCTGCCCGGCAGCCAGGTCGACATCCGCCCGGTGCGCGACGTGGGCCCGCTGATGGGCTCGCCGCAGCCGTTCCAGATCCTCAAGATGGACCGCTCGCGCGGCAACATCGTCGTCTCGCGCCGCGCCGTGCTCGAGGAGAGCCGCGCCGAGCAGCGCTCGGAGCTGGTGGCGAACCTCAAGGAAGGCCAGGTGCTGCAGGGCGTGGTGAAGAACATCACCGACTACGGCGCCTTCGTGGACCTGGGCGGCGTCGACGGCCTGCTGCACGTGACCGACATCGCCTGGCGGCGCATCAACCACCCGTCCGACGCGCTGCACATCGGGCAGAACGTCACCGTGCAGGTGATCCGCTTCAACCCCGAGACGCAGCGCATCAGCCTGGGCATGAAGCAGCTCGAGGCCGATCCGTGGGAAGGCGTGGTCGCCAAGTACCCGAAGAACGCGCGCTTCACCGGCCGCGTCACCAACATCACCGACTACGGCGCCTTCGTCGAGCTGGAGCCGGGCATCGAGGGCCTGGTGCACGTCTCGGAGATGAGCTGGACCAAGAAGAACGTCCATCCGGGCAAGATCGTCTCGACCAGCCAGGAGGTCGAGGTGATGGTGCTGGACGTCGATCCGCAGAAGCGCCGCATCAGCCTGGGCCTGAAGCAGTGCCTGGCCAATCCGTGGGATACCTTCCTGCAGAAGTACCCGGCCGGCAGCGAGATCGACGGCGAGGTGCGCAACATCACCGAGTTCGGGCTGTTCGTCGGCCTGCCGGGCGACATCGACGGCATGGTGCACATGTCCGACATCTCGTGGGAGAAGCCGGGCGACCAGGCGATCCAGGACTACAAGAAGAACGACCGCGTGAAGGTGAAGGTTCTGGACGTCGACGTCGAGAAGGAGCGCATCAGCCTCGGCATCAAGCAGCTGGTCAGCGACCCGTTCGAGAGCGGCGCGGCGAAGCTCAAACGCGGCGAGGTCGTGACCTGCACGGTGACGGCGGTGCACGACAACGGCATCGACGTCACGGTGGGCGACGGCGTGCCGGGCTTCATCCGCAAGGCCGACCTGTCGCGCGACCGCTCGGAGCAGCGGCCGGACCGCTTCGCCGTGGGCGAGAAGATCGACGCCAAGATCACGGCGATCGACAAGACCACCCGCCGCATGACGCTGTCGGTCAAGGCGCGCGAGGTGGAAGAGGAGAAGCAGGCGATGGCCGAGTACGGCTCGTCCGACTCCGGCGCCTCGCTCGGCGAGATCCTCGGCGCCGCGCTCAAGTCCAAGCAGGAGAAGGCGCAGAAGGAAGGCGGCGAATCGTAACGCACGTCCCGTCGTGCACCCGCTCGCGACGTTCGAGCAGCATGGCCGGCCGCCAGGCCGGCCGTGCATGCCTTCCTCGAAGCTTAGGCCACCAAGACACCAAGACACCAAGAAGGGCGCGATCCCCTTGGTGTCTTGGTGTCTTGGTGGTTTCTTTTTGACGGCGGCCTCCGGCCGCACCGCAAACCCATGACCTTCCTGGCCGACGACGCCGTCGACCGGCGGCGGCTGAAGCGGCGCCTGTCGGCGTGGCGGGCGGTCGCGATCGTGGCGGTCGCGGCCGCGGTCATCGTCGGCGTCGGCGAGGCGACCGGCGGCTTCACCGGACGGCACGTCGCGCGCGTCACGATCAAGGGCACGATCACCGAGGACCGCGAGCGCGACGAGAAGATCAAGAAGCTGGCCGAGAACCGCCGGGTGCGCGCGGTCATCGTGCACATCGACAGCCCGGGCGGCACGGTGGTCGGCGGCGAGCGCCTGTACCGCACGCTGCGCAAGCTCGCCGAGAAGCGCCCGGTCGTCGCCGTCATGGGCACGACCGCGACCTCGGCCGGCTACATGGTGGCGCTCGGCGCCGACCGGCTGGTCGCCGGCAGCGGCTCGGTCACGGGGTCGATCGGCGTCGTGATGCAGACCACGGAGGTGACCAGGCTTCTCGAGACGATCGGCGTCAGCGCCGAGGCGATCAAGAGCGGCGCGCTCAAGGCCGTGCCCTCGCCGTTCGAGAAGCTGACGCCCGAGGGGCGCAAGGCCACGCAATCGGTGGTCGACGACGTGCACGCCATGTTCGTCGACATGGTGGCCGAGCGGCGCGAGATGGACCGCGACCAGGCGAAGGAGATCGCCGACGGCCGCGTCTACACCGGCCGCCAGGCCGTCGAAAAGGGCCTGGTGGACGAGGTGGGCGGCGAGGAAGAGGCGCGGGCGTGGCTGAAGAAGCGCCACGGCATCGACGACAAGCTGCCGGTCGAGGATGTCGACATCGACGAGCCGTCGAGCGCGATGGGCATCTTCACCCGCGCCGTGGCACATTGGGCACTGGCGGGAAAAACTCTTGTATCCGAGAGACTTACACTTGACGGTCTAATTTCCGTTTGGCACCCTCAATAATCGACCCTGGGGCAGGGGTGAGCCCTCGGGCGTCGACGGGGCGGCAAAGGGCGAGCGGGGGGCCATGACCAAATCGGAACTGATTCTGCGTCTGGCGGAGCGCAACCCGCATCTCTACCAGCGCGACGTCGAGCGCATCGTGGCCACCGTGTTCGACGAGATCTCCGCGGCGCTCGCCCGCGGGCAGCGCGTCGAGCTGCGCGGCTTCGGCGCCTTCTCGGTCAAGCGGCGCGACGCGCGGCAGGGCCGCAACCCGCGCACCGGCGAGACGGTCGCCGTCACCTCGAAGCGCATCCCGTTCTTCAAGACCGGCAAGCAGCTGCGCGACCGCCTGAACGAGAAGGCGTCCTGAGACAGGCTTTCCGTGATGCTTGGTCGCGACCCCGACGGTGCACTAAACTCCGTCGCGACGGCCGGCCTGCGAGCCGGCCATGAGGGGCAGACATAGACGGGCCGAACCACGCCGCCGTGGTTCCGCATACTGATCGGGCACGCTGGACCATGGCAGGCCGACGCTCACGGATTTCGCGCTTTCTCGCCTGGATCGTCGGGCTGCCGGTGCTCGTCGCCTGCGTGCTGTTCGCGCTCGACAACCGCGGCACGCTGGTGCTGGGGTTCTGGCCGGCGCCGTGGAAGCTGAGCGCCCCGGTCTATCTGATCGTGCTCGCCGTGCTCGTGATCGGGTTCCTGTGCGGCGGCATCGTCGCCTGGCTCGGCGGGCACCGGCACCGGGCCGCGCTCGGCCGGGCGCGGGCCGAGGCCGACCGGCTGCAGGTCGAGGTCGCGGAGCTCCGGCGCCGCCTGGACGCGGCCGAGAAGGCGCAGCGCGCGCCGGCCGTCGCACCGCCGTCGTCCAGCGAACAGGCCCGGCGCCAGCTCGTCGCCGCCGACTCCTAAGACGGCGATGCGCATCATCGACGCCGCCCGCGTGCATGCGGCGCTCGACTACGCGCCGCTGGTCGACCGGCTCGCGGCGATGTTCCGCCAGGGCTGCGAGGCGCCCGTGCGCCATCACCACACGGTCAGGACGGCCGGCGCCGACGCCGTGCTGCTGTTGATGCCCGCCTGGCAGCCGGGACGTCACATCGGCGTCAAGATCGTCAGCGTCTTCCCCGACAACGCGGCGCAAGGCCTGCCGGCGGTGCAGGGCGTCTATCTGCTGAGCGACGCCAGGACCGGCAGGCCCGTGGCGCTGATCGACGGGCCGTCGATCACGGTCAGGCGCACCGCCGCCGCCTCGGCGCTCGCCAGCCGCTACCTGTCGCGCCAGGACGCGAGCCGCCTGGTCATGGTCGGCACCGGGGCGCTGGCGCCGCATCTGATCGGCGCTCATTGCGCGGTCAGGCCGATCCGCGAGGTGCTGGTCTGGGGCCGCGACGCGCAGAAGGCCCGGGCGCTGGCCGAATCGCTCGCCGGGAGGCCCTACAGCGTGCGCCCCGCCGACGATCTCGAAGCCGCGATCCGGCAGGCCGACATCGTCTCGTCCGCGACCCTGTCGAAGGAGCCGCTGGTGCGCGGGGCGTGGCTGAAGCCCGGCAGCCACGTGGATCTGGTCGGCGCCTACACGCCCGAGATGCGCGAGAGCGACGACGAGGCGGTCCGGCGCGCGCGCGTCTTCGTCGACACCAGGGCCGGCGCTACCAAGGAAGGCGGCGACGTGGTACAGCCGCTCAACGCCGGCGTCCTGAAGCCGGCGGACATCCTGGCCGACCTGTTCGAGCTGACGCGGGGCGAGAAGCCGGGCCGCACGCGGCCGGACGAGATCACCCTGTTCAAGTCGGTCGGCACGGCGCTGGAAGACCTGGCGGCCGCGGAGCTGGCGGTGGAGCGGTCGCCCGAGTAGCGGAGGGGTAATGGCGCAGCGCGGCAATCCGGTGTTCGTGGCGCTCGATACGACCGACGCGGCCGAGGCGGCGGCCTGGGCCAGCCGCGTTGCGGGCGCGGTCGGCGGCATCAAGCTGGGGCTCGAGTTCTTCTGCGCCAACGGGCCCGCCGGCATCGGCGCCGTCATGGGCGAAGCTTCCGGCCTGCCTCTGTTCCTCGACCTCAAGCTGCACGACATCCCGAACACGGTGGCCGGCGGCGTGCGCGCGGTGTGCGCGCTGAAGCCGCGCTACGTCACGATCCACGCCGCGGGCGGGCCGGCGATGCTCAAGGCCGCCGGCGAGGCCGCGCGCCAGGCCGGCGGCGCCGAGCGGCCGAAGCTGCTGGGCGTCACGGTGCTGACCAGCCTGTCGGAGGACGACCTCGACCGCGTCGGCTTCGCCAGGCGCGCGATGCACGAGCAGGTCGCGAACCTCGCGCGCCTGGCGCGCGAAGGGGGCCTCGACGGCGTGGTCTGCTCGCCGCACGAAGCCGCCTCCTTGCGCGCCGCCTTCGGCCCCGACTTCGTGCTGATGGTGCCGGGCGTCAGGCCGTCGTGGTCGGCCGCGGACGACCAGAAGCGCGTGATGACGCCCGCCGAGGCGATGCGCGCGGGTGCCACGCACCTGGTGATCGGCCGCCCGATCACCAAGGCCGCCGATCCCGCCGGCGCCGCGCGCCGCATCGCCGACGAGATCGCCGGCCGCAACGCGGCAGCGTGATCATCGCTTGAGCCTCGGCAAGTCGCCTTGGGCGCATTCCTCCCCACTAAGGCGCGGCGAAGCCGCGTGATCTTCTTCTTGATCTTCCCTCCGTGTCCTTCCTTCCGACCTTCGCGTCCTTCGTGTCCAATCCGTGAAGGATCAACCATGAAGGCACGAAAGTGAGAAGGGAAATGCTTGCGGCCTTCGGCCGTTCAAGGCTCGCTCGCGGAACCTGCTTCACCCTTCGGAAATTGCACGCCAGCTTCCCGCCTCGACCGCGATCGCGCCCGGCCCGCGGCGCGCGAGTTCGCCGAGATCGACGCGCAGGCGGCGATGGCGCAGCAGGCGTCTCTTGCGTCCCTGCCACAACAGCGACCCGTCGTGCCGGAGGCCGATGCGCGCCGCGGCGAGGTCCTGGCCGGCGCGCAGGCTCGCCGGCAGGGCGGCGACCCCGCCGTCGTCGAAGGCCCAGAGCTGCGGCACGAGATAGGCGAATTGCGGCGCGAGCGCGATCGGCGTGGCGCCGTCGCGCCAGCCGATCCGCCCCGCCGCGTAGGCCGCCGCCGCGGCGCCGACGCGCGCGCCCTCGATCGCGGCGAAGCCGCTGCTCTCGACCGCGCGCAGCACGTTGCCGGCGGCGAACACGCCGGCGAGGCTGGTGCGGCCGAGCTGGTCGACCTCGGGCCCCTGGGTGGCACGACCGATCGCGAGGCTGGCGGCGCGCGCCAGGGGAACGTCGGGCACGAAGTCGCCGGCGAACACCACCGCGTCGCAGGCGATGGTCCGCCGTCGGCCCGCCTGCTCGATCTCGACCGCCTCGACGCAGCCGCCGCCGGCGATGTCGACGACGCGCGCGGCGAGATGGGTCGGCACGCCGGCGAGCGCGCGCGCCAGCGCGGCGACCGCGGCGTAGGACATCGGCCGCTCCTCCGCCTCGATCATGGCGACGACGCGATGGCCTGAATGGCGCGCCGTCAGCAGCACCGAGAACGCGACATGCTCGCTGCCGACCACGGCCAGGCGACTGCCCGGCACCGTCACGCCGCGCGCCACCATCTGCTGCAGCTGCCCGGTGGTCAGGATGCCGCGCTCGGGCCGGCGCCCGGGCACCAGGCGCGCCGCGCGCGGGCGCTCGCGGATGCCGGTGGCGAGGACGACGCCGCGGCAGCGCACCGTCGCCAGCCCAAGCGCCGGCGAGAGAACCTCGAGACACGGCCCCGGCTGCAGCGACATGACCGTCGCGCCGCAATGAAGCGCCACGCGCGCCGGGTCGAGGTCGCCGAGCAGCCGGCGCGCGAAGCTGGGCCCGGTTTCCAGCCGGCGCGAATATTCCCAGCCGAAGCCGGGATGGCGGCAGAAGCGCGGCAGGCCGCCCGGCGCGTCGTCGCGATCGAACACCAGCACCGAGCGCGCGCCGGCCGCGACCGCGGCCCGGGCGGCGGCCAGCCCGGCCGGACCGGCGCCGACGACGGCGCAATCGGCTTCGAGCACGGTCATTGCGCCGCGCGCCCGGCGCGGCGTGCGTGCCGCTCGAGCTCGGCCAGCACGCGCGCGCCGCAGAAGAAGCCCTGGCAGCGGCCGAACATCGCCCGCGTGCGGCGGCGCAGCGCCTTGAGCGAGCGCGGCGGCAGGGGCGAGGCGAGCGCGTCGCGGATCTCGCCCAGGCTGACGCCTTCGCAATGGCAGACGATCTCGCCATAGGCGGGGTCGGCGGCAAGCCGCGCCGCGTCCATCCACGGCCGCGCACCGCCTTCGAGCAGCGAAGGGACGCGCACGGGGATCGTCTCGGCCTTGCGCTCGGCCGGGAGCATGCCGTCGAAGGCGAGCCCGGCCACGTGCTCCGCGATGCCCAGCGCGCCGGACAGCCCGGTCGAGCGGATGCCGCCGACCGTGATCCAGCGCCGGTCGGGCCGTGCGACGATGCGGTATTCCGGCCGCTCGCTCGCGGGGCGCAGGCCGCAATAGGTCGCCGTCACCTCGTGCTCGAGCAGCGCCGGCAGCATGGCGCGGGCGGCGCGCCGGAGCCGGTCGAGGCCGGCCCCGGTGACGCGCCAGTCGTCGGGATCGTCGACGTCCTCGGCCGTCGGTCCCACCAGCACGTTGCCGAACACCGTCGGCGCCGCGAGCACGCCGCGATACTGCGGCGTCGGCACCGGCTTCAGCACCACGTCGAGCAGTTGCCGCGCGCTCTTGTCGAAGACGAGGAACTCGCCGCGGCGCGGGCGGATCGTGAAGTCGGCGAAGCCGGCCAATGCGTCGACCCGGTCGCCCCATAGGCCGCCGCAATTCACCACCAGGCCGGCGGCGACCGGCCCTTGCGGCGTGGCGAGATGCCAGGCCTCGCCGTCATGGAGCGCGGCGGTCACGGGAGACGAGGCGCGGAAGGCGACGCCGTTCACGACCGCGTCGAGCGCATAGGCGTAGGGCGTCGAGAAGGGATCGACGATCGCCTCCTCCGGTTCCCACACCGCGGCCACCGCGCCGGGCGCGAGCGCCGGGACGCGGCGGTAGACGGCTTCCCGGTCGACCAGCTCGGCCGAGCGGAAGCCGGCCGACGCGATCTCCGCGTGCATGCGGGCGAGCGCCGCGGCCTCGGCCTCGTTCCAGGCGACGGTCAGGCTGCCGACGGAGAGGATCGGCAGGCCGAGCCCGGGCGCCTCGGCGCGGTAGCGCTCGTGGCCGCGCGTCACCAGCCGGCATTCCAGGCTGCCGATCGGCGTGTCGGAGCCGGTCGAGAGTATCGCCGAGTTGCCCTTGCTGGCGCCGCCGCCCAGGTCGCTCAGCGCCTCGATCAGGATCGCCCGCAGGCGGTAGCGCGAGAACTCGCGCGCGATGGCGCAGCCGACCACGCCGGCGCCGATGATGGCGACGTCATAGCGTTCGCCGGTCACGCGCCCGTCTCCCCCGGGCCGATCTCCTCCAGCCGCTGCCAGCAAAGCTGGCGGTACTCGGGCAGGTCGCCGCTGATGCCGACGTGATGCGCCTGCACCTCGCACCACAGCACCTCGCGCGCGGCAAGCACGGGCCGGAGCGCGCGCACGGTGGCGATGTCCACGCCGCCGTGGCGCCCCAGCAGCCGCGCGGTCCGGCGGCCGTCGAGCCGGAACAGCACGTCGATCTGCGCCAGGTCGACGGCAGGATCGCCATAGCCGGCATATTCCCAGTCGACGATACAGGCGCGCCCGTCGGCGACGATGAAGTTCTCGGGGATCAGGTCGGCGTGGATCAGGCAGCGCGCACGGAGGAGCGGCGCGGCGTCGAGCACGGATTCGAGCAAGCGCCAGCGCGCCGGCGTCATGACACGGCGCGGCAGGCCGGCCAGGTTGCCGCGGCAGATCGCCACGGGATCGAAGCGGTTGAGGTCGGCGGGCGCGGGATGCGCATGGACAAGGCGCAGCGCGTCGGCCACGAGGTCGAGCGTGGCGTCGTCGACCGGCTCGGTGTGGCTGAGGGTGCGGCCGGCGACGAACTCGGTGACGAGGATGCCGTCGGCGTCGTAGACCACCGGCGGCGCGGCGCCGGAGGCGGCCGCCAGGCGCGCGCAGCGGGCCTCGTTGCTGCGCCGGACGAAATGGTGCGGCAGGTCGATGCCGACGCGGGCGAAATAGGTGCGGCCGCCGGACTCGACGCGGAAGTTCTGGTTCGTGCGCCCGCCCGGCCAGGGCGCGATCACCGGCGGCCCGCGCCAGCAATCGAGGGCGCGCAGGCGCCCGGCCGCGGCTTCGGCGGCGCTGCCGGCCATGGTCAGGGCTCGACGATCTCGACCGACGTCCCGGCGAGCGCGGCCGCGAGCCCCGCCGGCACCCGATCGCTCACGAGCACGTCGACGTCGCCGATCGGCACGGCGTTCATGCGCGCCGTCCAGGCGAACTTGGGCGCGATCGCGAGGGCCGCGCAGCGGCGCGCCCGCGCCGCCATGCGCCGCGCGATCGCGGCGTCCTCGGGATGGGTGAAGCCCATGCCTTCCTCGGCGCCGAACGAGTCGCAGGACAGCAGCGCCAGGTCGGCGTTGAACTGGTCGATCATCGACTCGGCCAGCATGCCGCCGGTCGCGAGCGAGGTGCGGCGCACGAAGCCGCCGAGCAGGCACACGGTGATGCGCGGGTTCTCGACCAGGACATGCGCGACGTTCACCGCCGAGGTGACGATGAACAGCTCCATGTCGGCGACGGCGAGCGCGCGCGCCAGCGCCGTCACGGTCGAGCCGTCGTTGAGGAACAGCGTGTTGCCCGGCTCGATCAGGCGCAGCGCGGCCTCGGCCACCAGGCGCTTCTCCTCGACGTTCTTCTGCTCGCGCACGGCGAGCGCTTCCTCCGCCGGGCGCGCGGCGCGCATCGTGGCGCCGCCGTAGCCGCGCTCGAGCACGCCTTCGCGGGCGAGCGCCTCGAGGTCGCGCCGGATCGTCACCGGCGACGCGCCGAGCACCTCGCTGAGTTCGGCCACCGACACCGCGCCGCGCACCGCCAGCTCGCGTTTCAGCACGCGGCGGCGCGCGATCGGGTTGCGGCGGAGAGTCGGGCTGTCCGGGGGCATCCGCGGGGTTGCCTTCCTGCTGCTGGTGTCGATCCGGGCTGGATACCACGCTGATCAAAAACGTTCAAAAAAAATCCATAGACAATCGCTATATTGATCATTAGCGTTTCGATGTCGAACGGGGGAGGGGCCCATGTCGATCCAAAAACAGGCCGCGCTGGCGGCTGCCTGCCTGGCGGTCCTCGTTGCCGGGACCACGGCTTCCGACCATGCGCAAGCGAGCTCGTGCCCGAGCGTCGCCGACCCGAAGGGGCTCAAACCGCAATTCGCGCAGCAGGCCGAGCTGGCCGAGGTCGAGCAGCAACTCGGCCGCAAGCTCGCCTTCGCCGAGAACCCGCTCTTCGCCGGGCGCGTCAAGGCCGGCGCCTTGCCGCCGGTCGCGGACCGCCTGCCGGCCGAGCCGCTGGTGCTGATGCCCTACGAGGAATGCGGTCGCTACGGCGGCACGCTGCGCGGCCTGTCGCGCGCGCTCGAATCGGGCACCTCGGAAATCCTGTCCTGGCGCCAGGTCAACCTGGTGCGGCTCAGCGACGATCTTTCGACCATCGTGCCGAACGTCGCCAAGTCGTGGAGCTGGAGCGACGACCGGAAGTCGATCACCTTCGTGCTGCGCAAGGGCCATCGCTGGTCGGACGGCAAGCCGTTCACGACCGACGACGTGGTTTTTTATTTCGACGATCTGGTCAAGAACAAGGAGCTGCACCCGACCACGCCGGCTGTGTGGATGGCCGGCGGCAAGCCGGTCGAGGTCGAGAAGCTGGACGCGGTCACGTTCAAGCTGACCTTCGGCGCGCCGGTTCCCGGCCTGCTGCACTACCTGGCGACCGGCGGCTCCTTCTTCGCCGCCTACGCGCCCAAGCACTACTACACGCCGTATCACATCAAGTACAACCCGAAGGCCGACGAGGACGCGAAGGCGGCCGGGGCCGAGAACTGGGTCAAGCGCTTCAAGCAGCTCTGGGACCGGTGGAAGGACGCCGAGACGATCAACCCGGCCGCGCTCAAGCGCCCGACGCTCGAGAGCCACGTGCTCGAGGTCGAGACCAACACGCAGCGCCGCGCCTTCATCGCCAATCCCTACTATTTCAAGGTCGACACGGCGGGGAAGCAGCTGCCTTACATCGACCGGCACAACGAGCGCTTCCTCAACAAGGAAGTAGCCATGCTGGCGATCCTCAACGGCGAGGTCGACCAGAAGGCGCAGGGCGTCGACCTCGAGAACTATCCGCTGCTGAAGGAGAACGAGGCCAAGGGCGGCTACCGCCTGTCGATGCCGCCCGGCCAGTCGGGCGATCCGATCGCGTTCAACATCACGCACACGGACCCGGTGCTGCGGGCGATCTTCTCGGACCTGCGCTTCCGCCAGGCGATGTCGCTCGCGCTCAACCGCGCGGAGATGAACGAGACGCTGTGGTTCGGCCTGGGCAAGCCGCAGCAGGCGCTGCCGCTCGGCGTGCCGTTCACGACCGACGCCGACCGCCGCTACATGATCCAGTACGACCCGAAGAAGGCCAACCAGCTGCTGGACGAGATGGGGCTGAAGCGCGGCGCCAACAACATGCGCATGCGCCCTGACGGCAAGCCATTGACGATCCTGTGGGAGTATAGCTCGCAGTTCGCCTCGCCGGGCTACGTGCAGCTGGTGCAGGGCTACTGGCGCGCCGCCGGCGTCGAGGTCAACCTGAAGGAGATCACGACGCAGCTGACGCGCCAGAAGGCGCTGGCGGGCGACGCCGACATCAACATGGAATGGGACGTGCCGTTCGAGCCCAACCTGATCAGCCAGCCCGAGCTCTACACGCCGCCCTACCGCAGCTCGTCGCCGCTGTTCGGCGCCGCGTGGCGGCAATGGCACCTGAGCAAGGGCGAGAAGGGCGCGGAGCCGCCGGCCTGGGCCAAGCGCCTGTACGCGCTGGAGGACGAATGGCGCAGCGTGGTGCCGCGCAGCCCGCGCTACATGGAGATCGGCCGCGAGATGGTGAGGATCAATCTCGAGAACCTGACCATCATCGGCACGATCGCCGACCTGCCGGGCCCGACGGTCGTGTCGAAGAAGCTGGCCAACGTGCGCGACTGGACGGTGCAGCACTACAACTTCGCCCGCACCTATCCGTTCCGCCCCGATCAGTGGTACTTCAAGGACTAGGCGTCCCCACGCGAGGGCAGCGCCATGCCGCCGTCCGCAGTCCCAGCGCCATGATCCCCGCGCCATGATCCGGGTGCTCGCGCAGCGGCTGCTCTACATGGGGCTGACCCTGTGGCTGGTCTCGGTGGTGGCGTTCGTCGTCATCCAGCTGCCGCCGGGCGACTACGCCGAGACCTACCTGACCGAGAAGCAGCAGTCCGGCGCGCAGGTGACCCGGGAAGAGCTGGAGAACATGCGCCGGCTGCTTGGCATCGACCGGCCCTGGCACCAGCAATACCTTACCTGGTTCACCGGCATCGTGACGCGGGGAGATTTCGGCTACTCGTTCGAATGGCGCCGCCCGGTGACCGAGGTGATCGCCGAGCGCCTGCCGCTGACGCTGTTGCTCGCCTTCGCGACGCTCGTGTTCATGTACGCCGTGTCGCTGCCGATCGGCATCTACTCGGCCGTGCGGCAGTATTCCGTGGCCGATCACGCCTTCTCGCTGCTCGGCTACATCGGGCTGGCGACGCCGAACTTCCTGCTGGCGCTGGTGTTCATGTATATCGGCCAGCAGTGGTTCGGGCAGAGCGTCGGCGGCCTGTTCTCGCCGCACCTGGCCGAGGCGCCCTGGAGCTGGGAGAAGCTCGTCGATCTGTGCGCCCATCTGTGGATCCCGATCGTCGTGCTGGGCACGGCCGGCACGGCCAACCTGATCCGCTCGATGCGCGCGCTGCTGCTGGACGAGCTCGGCAAGATGTACGTCACGGCGGCGCGCGCGGCGGGCCTGTCGCCGCTCAGGCTGCTGCTGAAATACCCGGTGCGCATGGCGATCAACCCGATCGTCGCGACGCTGGGATGGCGGCTCACCTTCGTCATCTCCGGCGCGCCGATCATCGGCGTGGTCATGGCGCTGCCGGATACCGGCCCCTTGTTCCTGCACGCGCTGCTCAACCAGGACATGCAGCTCGCCGGCGCCATGGTGTTCATCTACTGCGCGCTGACGATCCTCGGCACCTTCGTCTCCGACCTGCTGCTGGTGCTGGTCGATCCGCGCATCAAGATGTCCTGACGCCGCCATGGTCGCCGCCGCCACGCCCGCCGCCGCGTCCCGCATCAAGCGCCCCGACGTCGCCTCGCAATGGCAGCTCATGTGGTGGCGCTTCCGGCGCCATCACATGGCGATCCTCGGTGTCACCGTGCTGGCGGCGTTCGCGCTGGCGGCGCTGCTGGCGGAGTTCCTGGCGCCCTACGCGCCGGCCAAGCGCAACCCGCGCTACCTCTCCGGCCCGCCGATGGTCGTGCACGTGGTCGACCAGGCGGGCGGCCTCGCCGCGCCACATGTCCACGCGCGCAGCAGCAGGCGCGACCCGGTGACGCTGCGGCAGATCCCGGTGGTCGACGAGACGCGGCCGTGGACGCTCCGCCTCTTCGTGCGCGGCGATCCCTATCGTTTCTGGGGCCTGGTCGAGGCCGACCTGCATCTGTTCGGCGTGGAGAACGGATTCGTCCACCTGTTCGGCACCGACCATCTCGGCCGCGACCTGTTCACCCGCTGCATGTACGCGACGCGCATCTCGCTGTCGGTCGCCGTGGTCGGCGTGCTGGTGTCGTTCGTGCTGGGCGCGGTGATCGGCGGCATCGCCGGCTATTTCGGCGGCGCGATCGACATGTTCGTGATGCGGCTGATCGAGTTCATCCGCTCGGTCCCGACCCTGCCCCTGTGGCTGTCGCTGACGGCGGCGCTGCCGCGCGACTGGACCTCGCTGCAGATCTACATCGCCGTCACCGTGATCCTCGGCCTGCTCGGCTGGACGCACCTGGCGCGCACGGTGCGCAGCAAGCTGCTGGCGCTGCGCGAGGAGGACTTCGTCGTCGCCGCGCGCCTGGCCGGCTGCACCGACACGCGGCTGATCGGGCGGCACCTGCTGCCGGCGTTCCTCAGCTACCTGATCGTGGACCTGACCATCTCGTTCCCCGAGATCCTGCTGGCCGAGACCGCGCTCAGCTTCCTGGGACTCGGCCTGCGCGAGCCGGTCGAGAGCTGGGGCGTGCTTCTCTACGCCGCGCAGAACATCCGCTCGATCGCGCACATGCCGTGGCTGCTGATCCCCGGCCTGTTCGTCATCGTCGCCGCGCTCGCCTTCAATTTCGTCGGCGACGGCATGCGCGACGCCGCGGACCCGTATGCGAGGTAGCGCCGTGCCGGACCGGGCGCCGAATCTCCTCGAGATCAAGGACCTGCGCATCGAGCTGGCGGTCGAGGGCGGACGCGTGCCGGTGATCGACGGCGTCAGCCTGTCGCTCGCGCCCGGCCGCGTGCTCGCGATCGTGGGTGAAAGCGGCTCGGGCAAGAGCGTGACGGCGCAGGCGGTCCTGCGCCTGCTGCCGCAGTCGATGCCGATCACCGGCGGGCGCATCCTGTTCCGTCCCGACCCGGCGGCGCCGGCGATCGACCTGGCGGCGGTCGAGCCCGACGGCAAGGCGATCCAGGCGGTCCGCGGCGACCGCATCGCCATGGTGTTCCAGGAACCGATGAGCTCGTTCTCGCCCGTGCACACGATCGGCGCGCAGATCGGCGACGTGCTGCGCCTGCATCGCGGCATGAGCGGCGAGAACCTGCGCGCGCGCATGGCCGAGCTGCTCGGCAAGGTCGGCATCCCCGACCCGGCGCGCGCCATCGACCGCTACCCGCACGAGTTCTCGGGCGGCATGCGCCAGCGCGCGATGATCGCCAAGGCGCTCGCCTGCAACCCGGCGCTCCTGATCGCCGACGAGCCGACCACCGCGCTCGACGTCACGATCCAGGCGCAGGTGCTGGACCTGATGCGGTCCCTGAAGGCCGAGTACGGCATGGCGATGATCTTCATCACGCACGACCTCGGCATCGTGGCGCAGATGGCCGACGACGTGGCGATCATGTACACCGGCCGCATCGTCGAGCACGGGCCGGTGCGCGCGATCTTCCGCCGGCCGCAGCATCCCTACACCGGCGACCTGCTGCGCGCCGTGCCGCGGCTGGGCGGCGCCGGCGGCTGGCGCGCGCTGAAGCCGATCCAGGGCAGCGTGCCCAACCTGTTCGGCATGCCCAGCGGCTGCACCTTCCATCCGCGCTGCGCCCGTTTCGTGGCCGGGCGCTGCGACGCGGCGTTCCCCGGCGTAACGACGGTCGGGCCGGGCCACACGGTGCGCTGCCACCTGTTCGAGGCCGCCGCGGAGAACGCGGCGTGACGCCCTTGATCGAGCTCGACGGCGTGAAGGTGCACTACGGCGTGCGCAAGGGGTTGTTCACGCGCCGCGTCGTCGGCACCGTGCGCGCGGTGGACGGCGTGTCGCTCACGATCGCGCGCGGCGAGACGCTGGGCCTGGTCGGCGAGAGCGGATCGGGCAAGACCACGCTCGGCCGGGCGATCCTGCGCGTGGTCGAGCCGACCGACGGCCGCATCCTGTTCCACCGCGGCGGCGCGCCGGTCGACCTGCGGGCGCTCGACCGCGCGGCCATGCGCCGCACGTGGCGGCACATGCAGCTCATCTTCCAGGACCCGTACGCGTCGTTGAACCCGCGCATGACCGTCAGCGACATCATCGCCGAGCCCCTGGTCGCCAACCGCATCGGCAGCGCCCAGGAGAACGCCGAGCGCGTCGCCGACATGGTGCGGCGCGTGGGCCTGGCGCTCGAGCATCTCGGGCGCTACCCGCACGCCTTCAGCGGCGGCCAGCGCCAGCGCATCGCCATCGCCCGCGCGCTGGTGCTGCGGCCCGAGTTCATCGTCTGCGACGAGCCGGTCTCGGCGCTCGACGTGTCGATCCAGGCGCAAATCCTGAACCTGCTGAAGGAGCTGCAGGAGGAGCTGGGCCTGACCTACCTGTTCATCGCCCACGACCTGGCCGCGGTCTCCTATGTCAGCGACCGCGTCGCCGTCATGTACCTGGGCCAGATCGTCGAGTTGGCGCCGACCGCGAGTCTCTACTACGCGCCGCGCCATCCCTACACCGAGGCCCTGATGTCGGCGATCCCGGTCGCCGATCCCGACCGCGTGCTGCGGCCGCAACTGCTATCGGGCGAGCGGCCGGATCCGGCCAATCCGCCGCCCGGCTGCCGCTTCCACACGCGCTGCCCCTATGCCGACGCGACCTGCCGGCGCGACCTGCCGGCGCTGGTCGAGCGCGGGCCGGGACATTTCGTCGCCTGCCACCATGCCGAGCGCCTGACCTTGCGCGGCGCCGCGGTCGATCCGGCCGCCGCGGCGCCCGAGCCCGCTTCCGCAACGATGTAGGAATAGGAACGAGATGTACAACGCCCTGCTGATCACCGCCGACCAGTGGCGGGCCGAATGCCTGTCCGCGCTCGGTCATCCGACCGTCAAGACGCCCAACCTCGACGCGCTGGCGGCCGAGGGCACGCTATTCCGCAACCATTTCGGACAGTGCACGCCGTGCGGGCCGAGCCGCGCCTCGCTCTTGACCGGCATGTACACGATGAACCACCGCTCGGTGCGCAACGGCACGCCGCTCGACCGGCGCTTCACCACGATCGCGCTGGAAATGCGCCGCCTGGGTTATGCGCCGGCGCTAATCGGGTACACCGACACCGGCACCGATCCGCGCGGCCTCGACCCGAACGACCCGGCGCTCAAGACCTATGCCGGCACCCTGCCCGGCTTCACGCAGCTCGTCCCCGGCAGCGAGGGCGAAAAGGCGTGGCGCCGGTACCTGGCGAAGAAAGGCTACGACTTTCCGCCGGTGGCCGACGCCGCCTACCAGCCGGTCACGAACTATGCGCGCGGGCCCGGCTGGGGCCCGACCTTCGCACCGGCGCCGTTCAAGGCCGAGGACAGCGACACCGCCTTCGCGACCGACGCCGCCATCGACTACGTCACGCACGAGACGAAGCCGTGGTTCCTGCACCTGAGCCTGCTCAGGCCGCACCCGCCCTTCGTCGCGCCCGAGCCCTACAACGCGATGTACGACCCGGCGACCGTGCCCGGCTTCAAGGGGCTGGCCTCGCGCGACGAGGAGGCGCGCCAGCACCCGTACATGGCCTACATGATGCGCGACTTCCGCGACCACAAGCGCGAAGGCCATGCGCCCGGCCTGCACCGGCCGGAAGAGCGCGCCATGCGCCAGCTGCGCGCGACCTACTACGGACTGATGAGCGAGGTCGACCATCACCTCGGCCGGCTGATGGCGGCGCTGCGCCGGACCGGCGCGGACGAGCGCACGCTGGTGGTGTTCGCGAGCGACCACGGCGAGCAGCTGTGGGACCATTGGGCGCTGGGCAAGGAGTTCTATTTCGACCAGAGCTACCACATCCCGCTGATCGTCCGCCCGCCCGCCGCCGAGCGCGGCAGCGCGCGCGGCCGCGTGGTCGACGCGTTCACCGAGAGCATCGACGTGATGCCGACGATTCTCGACTGCCTCGGCGCCGCGCCGCCGGTGCAATGCGACGGCGCCTCGCTGAAGCCCTGGCTCGCCGGCGCGACGCCCGCTTCGTGGCGCGAGGAAGTGTTCTTCGAGCTCGACTTCCGCGACGCCGCCGAGGGCGCGCCCGAGCGCGAGCTCGGCATGTCGCTCGACGAATGCACGCTCGCGGTGGTGCGCGACCGCCGCTACAAATACGTTCATTTCGCCGCCCTGCCGCCGCTGCTGTTCGACCTCGCCAGCGACCCGGAGGAGCGGCGCAACTGCCTGGACGACCCGGCGCACGCGCCGGCAGCGCTTGCCATGGCGCAGAAGATGCTGACCTGGCGCCTCGCGATGGCGGATCGCGCGCTGACCGGCCTGAAGCTTTCGTCCAAGGGCCTGGTCGAATGCCCGCCCGGGCGGCGGATCGCCGCCGCGCGCTTCCGCGCGGCGCCCGCAGCCGGATGAAGATCACCGCGATCCGCGCGACCGACGTCGCCGTGCCGGTGCGCCATCGCCGCCTGCGGCAGTGGTACCAGCGCACGCACGCGAAGCGCACGATCGTCGAGGTGGAGACCGACGCGGGCATCGCCGGGGTCGGCGAGACGCGCGGGCGCTGGTCGGCCATGACGATCAACGAGCGGCTGCGGCCGAAGCTGGTCGGCCTCGACCCGCTCGGCCGCGCCGCGGCGCGGGCGCGCTGCGTGGATGAGCACCCGGATTTCGGCTATCCCGAGGACGCCGCGGACCTGATCGCCTTTGCCGGCATCGAGCTGGCGCTGTGGGACATCGCCGGCAAGGCGGCCGGCCTGCCGGTCTACGACCTGCTGGGCGGCAAGCTGCGCGATGCCGCCGCCTTCGCGGCCTACGGCTATCCGGTCGATCCCGACAGCGGCGCCGCGGAATCTCGGATCCCCGCGCTGCTGGCCGATATGGCGGCGGAGGCGGTGGCGGAAAGCGGTGCCACGCTGTTCGAGTTCAAGATCGCCCGGCATTCGGTCGACGTCGACATCGCCACGGTCCGCGCCATGCGCGCGGCGCTGGGGCCGGGCGTCGCCATCCATGTCGACGCGAACATGGGCTACGGCGACGACGAGGCGCGGCGGTTCCTCGCCGGCGTCGCGCCGGCCGGGCTCGGCAATTTCGAGGAGCCGGTCCCGAGCCTGGCCGGCATCGAGGCGCTGCGCCGCGAATTCGGCGTGCCGGTCTCGACCCATTGCATCCTGATCGAGGCGGTCGCGCGCTTTCCCGCCATCGACGCGGTCGTCAGCGACCTGCCGCTGCAGGGCGGCATCGACGGCACGCGGGCGCTGATGCGCGCGGTCGCCGCCGCCGGGCGCGGCTTCTGGCTGCGCTCGACCTGGGAGCTCGGCATCTCCTGGGCGGCGATGTGCCATCTCGGCGTCGCCTGCCACGAGATTACGCGCGGCGCGCAGGGACTCATCGACCTCGTCGGCGACGACCTGGTCCTGGGCGACCCGTGGTCGGTCAGAAATGGCAGCGTCGTTCCGCCCGCGAAGCCCGGACTCGGCGTCGAGCTCGATCGCGTCGCGCTCGCGCGCTACGCGACCCGCCCCGCAGCCTGATCCGGCGCCTGTCGCGCCTACAGCGCCAGCATCTCCACCGAGCCGTTCAGCGCCATGATGCCGCTTTCGCAGCCGAGCGTGGGATGGCGCTTCTTCACCGCGGCGACGAAGGCCTTGTGCACCATGAGATGCGTCCTGCGTTCGGCCTCTGGCGTGGCGACCGCCGTTTCGCCATAGGCGATCTTGACCGCGCCGCAGTCGATATGGGTCAGGCCGAACACGCGCTTGATCTTGTGCAGCTTGATCGTGGCGTCGAGGTTCTCCCAGATCGCCGGCTGCCACGCCTTGAGCGCCGGCGCCACGGCCGCGACCGGGCCGCCGGCGAGGACGACCTGGCTGTACTTCCCGCGCAGCTGCTTCGCCGCCATGTACTCGTGCACGTCGTGCACCAGGCGCGGGTCCATGCAGGACAGCAGCATGAGCTCCGACTCGGCGTAGGCGGCTTCGGCCATCGCCGGCATGATGAGCGCGAGACCGGCCGCGCCGGCCCCCGCGGCGAGAAAGCGCCGACGCGAGAACAGGCCGGCGGTCATGGCGAGGCAATTGCAGCCCGCGCCGTGCGGATGCTGGATCGTCATGAGAGTCCCCTCTTCCCTGGCAGCAACCGGATTCCAGTCGGGCGCGACCCTGTCCACAATCACTCCGGCATGCCGGCGGCGAGCCAGGCGCGGTAGTCCTGGGTCGCCTTGTCGTCCGGCGGGTAGAGCCCGTCGATCGTGCGGCCGCGCTTGACCTCGCGCAGCACGAAGCGCTCGACCCGCTCCTGCTCGAAGGCGTCGCGCGCCAGCTCGTCGGCCATGTGGCGCGGGATGACGACGGCGCCGTCGAGGTCGGCGGCGACGATGTCGCCCGGGAACACGGCGACGCCGCCGCAGCCGACCGGCAGGCCGACGTCGATCGGCATGATCTCGTTCATGCTGGCGGGCGCCGCGGCGCCGGCGCACAGCACGGGCAGGCCAACCGAGGCGATGCCGACGACGTCGCGCATCGGCCCGTCGCTGACCACGCCGGCCACGCCGCGGTGCTTGAGCCGCGCCACCAGGATGTCGCCGAGCGAGCCGCAATTCTCCGCGCCGCCCGCGTCGATCACCATCACCGAGCCGGGCGGCGCCTGCTCGACCGCCATGCGATGCGGCAGCAGCGTGCCGGGCTTTGGCGGGCCGGCCAGGTCCTCGCGCATCGGGATGAAGCGCAGCGTGTAGGCAGGTCCCACGCAGCGCGCCCGGGCCGGATCGAGCGGCCGCGCCTTCCTGATCGCGCCCTGGCGCAGGCCGCGCTTCAGGAGCTGCATGGTGATGGTCGCGGTGCTGACCTGCTTCAGCTTCTCGATCGTGTCGTTGGCCAGCGGCGTGTCGGCGGTCGGCTTGTTCTGCTCGGTCATCGGTCGGTTCCCGGAAAGGTCAGGGATGGGCTAGCGATGCGGCCCGGCACGCCGAAACCGCGGCCGAGAGCTGGGCCGCGACGCCGAGGCGGCCGGGGGCGAAGGATTCGTCGAGCACGGCGGTGCCGATCGTGAAGGCATTGGCGCCGGCCGCCGCCAGGTCGGCGACGCGTTGGGCCGAGTTCACGCTGCCGGCGACGATGAGCCAAGCCTCGCCCAGCGCCGCGCGCGCAGCGCGCACGAGATCGAGCGGGTTGGCCTCGGTCGCGCGATAGGCCAGCAGGTCGACCCCGGCGCAGGCCTTGGCGAGATAGTCGCGGCAATGCCGCGCCACGTCCGCGGGACTGCCGCGCAGCCTGGTCGGATGGCCTTCGGGGAAGCCGGCGAAGGGGTAGTACTGGATCGCGCTGCCGGCCAGCATCGCCTGCACCGCGTCCACATGCGTGCCGCCCAGGAGGCAGTCGACGCCGATCTCGGCCGCCGCCTTGGCCGAGCGCAACTCGGCCCCGCGCGAGGTGCTGACCACTTCCATGTAGCTGATGGCGCCCATCGCCTTGATGCGCGCGTGCAGCTCGCGCAGCGTCGCGAACGGCACGCCGACGTCCTTGAAGCCGACATGCCGGAGCCCGAGGGGCTGGATCTCGTCGACCAGCGCCAGGCAGTTCGCCACGGTGCGGTCGTCGCGCGTCAACATGAAGATGAAGTCCATGGCCCTGCTCCCCCGGATCGCACGGTAGCAGGCCCGCGCGGCGGGGGAAACCGGGCGCTCAGCCCTCGAGCTGCTCGTACACCTTGCGCGCGATGCCGAGCAGGTCGTCGCGCGGCATCTGGCTCGAGATCGCGTAGCCGCGGGAGCCGTCGATCCAATAGAACACGCCGACGCCGCCTTCCTCCTGGCCGAACTGGAACGCGGTCTCGCGGTTGCCGGTCAGGTCGTTGCGGATGTAGAGCGTCAGGCGGCGGCCTTGCGCGTCCTCGTACATCAACTGGCAGGCGACGCCGCGGTCGGTCGGCAGCAGGCGCCCGCCCATCAGCTTGAAGCCCGCCGCCTGCAGGTCGGGCGTCTTCAGCGGCATGCGCAGGCGGTTGCTGAGCCAGCGCACGAGATGCTCCTCGTCGGCGCGCACCTCGACCGGATGGCGCACCTCGGCGACGTAGATGCGGTGCGCGCGGGCCGCGGGCCGGACCATCGCCATCTGCTCCTGTCGGCTCGACTGCATCGCGTCGCGCGCGTACCAGCCGCCGGCGGCGCCGGCCAGCAGCAGCACCAGCGCGGCGGCGGCCTGCATCGCGGCGCCGAGCCACGGCGCCCGGCGGGCGGCCCC
>JAKLKW010000055.1 GCA_023150455.1 Alphaproteobacteria bacterium
ATCGTCGGCCGGATCGCCCGAATCGTGCCGCCGGCGGTGGCGTCGGGGCTGCAGCTCGGCCTCGGCGTGTCGCTGGGCGCGCTCGGGACGCGCATGATCGCCGGCCAGGCCTGGCTCGGCGTGGCCGTCTGCGTCCTCATGCTCGTCCTGATGCGTCATCCGCGCATGCCCGCCGCTCTGGTCGCGTTGCTGGCGGGCGTCGCCGCCGGGCAGGTCCTGGGCGTCGCGCCGCCGCTGCCGGCCCTGACTTTTGGCCTGCATCTGCCGCCGCTGGTCGTGCCGACATGGCCGGAGGTCCTGCACGGGATCGAATACGCCGTGCTGCCGCAGATCCCGCTCACCCTCGCCAACGCCATCATCGTCACCGCCGTGCTGTCGCGCCAGCTCTTTCCGCACGAGGTCACGCATGCGAACGAACGCAACCTGGCGCTGACGACGGGCTTCGGCAACCTGCTCACCGCGCCGTTCGGCGGCTACCTGATGTGCCATGGCGCCGGCGGCTTGAGCGGGCACTACCGCTTCGGCGCCCGCACGGCCACGGCGCCGGTGCTGATCGGCCTCGTCTTCCTCGTGCTCGGCCTCGCCTTTGGGCCGAGCGGGTACGCCCTGCTGAAGACCATCCCCGATGCGGTGCTCGGCGCCTTGCTGCTGTTCTCGGGCATCGACCTGGCGCTCTCCTCCAGGCCGCGGCAGTACCGCGAGACCGAACTGTTCCTGGTGCTGCTCATGGCGGCGATCGCCGTCGCGCTCAACCCGGCGGCGGCCTTCGCGGTCGGCCTGCCGCTGGCGCTTGCGCTTCGCCGCGGTTGGCTCAAGCTCTAGCCGGTCGCAACACGCAAGCCGGCATCAATGCCGGATCGGGTCACGAGCGGTGGTCGAGGCAACCATGCGGGGAACGCCCCTCGCGCTGTCCGGGCTGTTGCGCGACATCGGCGTCCGCCACCAGGGCGCGCGCAGCCTGCGCGCGGGGCAGTCGCTGTTCCGCCAGGGCGACAAGGCGACCGCGATCTTCGAGGTCGAGCGCGGCCGCATCCAGCTGCTGCGCCACACGGCCGACGGGCGGCGCGTGATCCTGTTCACCGCCGGCGCGGGCCAGGCGCTGGCAGAGGCGGCGCTGTTCTCGCCGCGCTACCACTGCGACGGCGTGGCGGCGGCGGACGCGTGCGTCCGCTTCTTCCGCAAGGAGGCCTTGCTCGCCGCCTTTCGCAAGAACCCGGACCTGGCCGAGCGGTTCATGGCGCTGCTGGCGCGCCAGGTGCAGTCGCTGCGCGCGCAGCTCGAGGTCAGGAACATCCGCTCGGCGCGCGAGCGCATCCTGCGCCATCTGTCCCTGGCCGCGCGCGGCGACACGGTGCTGGTCGACGGCACGCTGAAGGACCTCGCTTCCACGCTCGGCCTGACGCACGAGGCGCTCTACCGCACCATGGCCGCCCTGGAGCGCGACGGCGCGATCAGGCGGAAGGGCCGCGCGATCCGGATCGCCGCCGGCGGACGCGACCGGGCATGACCGGCGCTATTCCAGGCGATAGGCGGCATGGCAGCCGACGCATTGCGCGGTCACGGCGGCGAGCGCGGCGAGGGCGGGCTTCAGCTCGCCGGTGACGCCCGCGTTCTGCGCCTCGATGGCGAAGCGGCTGGCGGCGCGATGCATGGCGCTGCCCGCGTCCTGCATGCCGGACGGCATGAACTTCGCCACCTCGTGCGCTCCATGCGGCCCGAGCGACGACATGCCCAGGCGCTGCTCTGCGACAGCGGCCGCGCGGTCGAACGCGCCGCGGGCGAGGAACTCCTGGATCTCCTGCAGCGCCAGCAGATGATCGCGCATGTTGGCGAGCGTGTTCTCGCGCAATTCGGCGGGGAAGGCGACGAGCTCGCGCGTGTCCTGCGCCGGTGCCGCCGGGCCGTGCCGGGCCGGCGCATGCCCGTGATTCTGGGCGAGGGCGAGGCCGGAAGCGGAGCCAAGCGCCAGGATGGCGGCAAGGACGAAAACGCGTCGGCGCGACATGGTGGTCTCCCGCGGACAGGGCCACGAGGAATACCGCAGGCGGCTGCGCCGGCGATATGATTGCGATCATAGCGCAGGCGGCGTCGGCGCCTCGTCGCCGCCCTCGAGGAAGGCGATGCTTTCCCGGTAGAGCGCGTGGCGCATGGCCTCGAGATGCATCAGGTGCGTGGCGCGGCCGATCTTGATGTCGCGCTTGAGCGGGGCATTGGCGAAGGCATGGAGCAGCCGGCGCGCGCCCTGGCGCCTGAGGTCGCGGTCGCTCGGCCGCTTGCGGCGGCCATGAGGTCGATGTAGCGCTGCCCGCGATGGAACGACGACTGCGCTTCGCGCCCGGCCTGCTGGCGGTCGTGCTCGGCCTGGCGGGCGGCCTGGTCCTGCCGGCGGCGGTGGCAGCCGAGCTCGACGATCTTCGCGTCCGCGCGCTCGACCTCGTGAACCGGTCGCGCCGCGACCACGGCCTGCCGCCGCTCGGGCTGGCCAGGGACGCCAACGCGGCGGCGCAGGCGCATGCCGACGACATGCGCGCGCGCCGCTACTACGCGCATGCCTCGCCCGAGGGCGGGTCGGTCGAGGACCGCTACGTGCTCGCAGGCGGCAGCCGCTCGCGCGCCACGGCCGAGAACATCGCCCGCTGCGCCGAATGCACGGCCGCGCCGATCGCCGCGCTTGCCGCCGAGCTGCATCGCGGCTGGATGGAGAGCCCTGGCCATCGCGCCAACATCCTCGGTGACGGGATGACCGCGTTCGGCTTCGGCGTTGCCGTGGATCGCGCGCAGGGGCTCTATGCCGTCCAGGTCTTTGCCGGTCCGGGCGTGCCGCGCGACCTGCGAATGGACGACCGCCGCGCGGCGCTTTCCGCCGAGCAGCAGATGCGGGACGCGGCCGAGCGCCTCAACCGCGCGCGACGCGGTCCGTCGCGCCGCGACCTCGAGCGCAGCCGGGCCCTGCAGCAGGCCGCCTTGTCCCTGCTGTTGGCGCAACCGCTCGATGCCTTCGCGCTCGGCGACGGCCGCAACGTCCGCGGCGCCCTGCCGCCCGGCCAGCGCGACGCGTGGCGATCGATCGGCGCGCTGGCGGGCATCTGCGGCGGCTGCGGGCCCGAGCCCGTGGCGGCGGACATCCGCTACTTCGTGCGGCTCTGGCTCGACGATCCGAAATACCGCGCCCTGCTGCTCGATCCGGCATGGACCCATGTCGGCTTCGCCATCGCCGCGGACGGCGAGGGCAGGAAGGTGGCCCTCGGCGTGCTCGGCCAGGCGCGCTGAGGGCGACGCGGGGATGTCGCAGGCACGCCGATGCGGTCCGGGGGACCATGTCCGAAAACCGCGAGCGGACCGCCGCGTCCGGTGGCAAGCTCGGGGCATGGAGCCGCTCGACCCGGAAATCTGCTACCGCGCGCTCAGGACGCGCGACGTGCGCTTCGACGGGCGCCTGTTCGTCGGCGTCACCTCGACGCGCATCTATTGCCGCCCGGTCTGCCCGGCGCCGCCGGCGAGGTTCGAGAACTGCCGCTTCTTCGCCTCGGCCGCCGCCGCGCAGGAAGCGGGCTTCCGGCCCTGCCTGCGCTGCCGTCCCGAGACGGCGCCGGACCTCGGCGCCTGGCGCGGCACGTCGAACACGGTGACGCGCGGCCTGGGGCTGATCGCCGAGGGCGCGCTCGACGGCGAGGACGCCAGCGTCGACAGGCTGGCGGCGCGGCTCGGCGTCGGCGAGCGTCAGCTCCGGCGCCTGTTCGAGCAGCACCTGGGCGCCTCGCCGATCGCCGTGGCGCAGACCCGCCGCGTGCTGTTCGCCAAGCAGCTGATCCACGACACGCGCCTGCCGATGAGCGAGATCGCGCTGGCATCCGGCTTCGGCAGCGTGCGGCGCTTCAACGAGACCTTCCGGAAGCTGTTCCGCCGGCCGCCGAGCGCGATCCGGCGCAAGCTGGTCACCTCCTTGCCGGAGGGCTCGGTCGCCGCAACCGGCGTGACGGTCCGGTTGCGCTACCGTCCGCCCTATGACTGGCCGGCGATGATCGCCTTCTTCCGCGGCCGCGCGGTCGAAGGCGTCGAGCGGGTGGACGGCGCGGTCTATCGCCGCACGGTGCTGCAGGACGGCGAAGCCGGCACGGTGGAGATCCGCCACCGGCCGGACAGCGAGAGCATCGAGGCGACGATCCGCTTCCCCAACGTGCGCGCGCTGCCGGCGATCACCGCCCGCATCCGGCGCGTGTTCGACCTCGGCGCCGACGTCGCGACCATCGGCGCGCATCTGGCCCAGGACCCGCTGCTGGCGCCGCTGATCGCCGCGCGTCCCGGCCTGCGCGCGCCGGGCGGCTGGGACGGATTCGAGCTGGCGGTGCGCGCGGTGCTCGGCCAGCAGGTGACGGTCGAGGCCGCGCGCCAGCTCGCCGGCAAGCTGGTGCGGCTCTGCGGCACGCCGCTTCCGGCCGACCGGCGCGCCGAGCCGGCGCTGACCCATGCCTTCCCGACGCCGGCGCAGGTCGCGGCGGCCGACCTCGGCCCGATCGGCATGCCCGGCGCGCGCAAGGCGGCGCTGGTCGCGATGGCCGAGGCGGCCTTGGCCGACCCGCACCTGTTCCGGCCGCAGGCCACGGTCGAGGAGACCGTGGCGCGCCTGCGCGGCATCAGGGGCGTCGGCGAGTGGACGGCGCAGTACATCGCGCTGCGCGCCGTGCGCGAGACCGATGCCTTTCCGGCCAGCGATATCGGGCTCTTGCGCGGAGCCGCGACCAACGGCACGCGCCCGAGCCCGCGGGAACTCGCCGGCCGCGCCGAGCCCTGGCGCCCATGGCGCGCCTACGCCGCGCAGCATCTGTGGGCAGCAGATGGCGATGTGAAGGTGACGCCATGATGGAGCTTCTCGTCGACCGCATGAAGACGCCGATCGGCGAGCTCGTGATCGTCGCGGATGGCGCGGGCAATCTGCGCGGTGTCGGCTGGACCGACAAGGACGATGTCCTGCAGCGGGACCTGCGGCGCAACTGCGGCACGGCCAGCTACACGTTGAGGCCGGCGCGCGATCCCGGTGGACTAACGACGGCGATGCGCGGGTATTTTGCCGGCGACGTACGCGCGATCGACCGCCTGCCGGTCGCCCTCGGCGGCACCGACTTCCAGCGCAAGGTCTGGCAGGCGCTGCGTAAGATCCCCTGCGGCGAGACCTGGAGCTACGGCGAGCTGGCGCGCCGCATCGGCCGCGCGACCGCCGTGCGCGCCGTCGGGCATGCCAACGGCGACAACCCGGTCAGCATCGTCGTGCCGTGCCATCGCGTGATCGGATCGGACGGCACGCTGACCGGCTATGGCGGCGGAATCGAGCGCAAGCGCTGGCTGCTCGATCACGAGCGCAAGCACAGCGCGGGCTAGCTGCAGCCGGCCGATGCCGGGGACGCCGGCAGCGCCCGGCCGATCGAAAGCCTCGGCGCCAAGGCGGTGGCGACGACCAGCGCCGGCCTCGCCTGGGCCAACGGCTATCCAGACGGCAACGTCATGCCGCTCGACCGCCTGGTGGCGGCGGTGGCGGCGATCGCGCGGGTGATCCGCGTGCCGCTGACCGTCGACATGGAGGCCGGCTACGCGCCCGACGCCGCCGGCGTCGGCGACGCCGCCGGCGTCGGCGACGCCGTTGCCCGGGTGATCGACGCCGGCGGCGTCGGCAGCCGAGGGGTCGAGGCAAACGGGCTGCGGCCGCACTGATACATATCTTGATACGTATCAAACTATGCGGATATCATGTCAGCGTTCGCCAACCGGGAGGCCGCCATGGGGGCCAAGACAGCCAAGCTCTTCACCACGGGCCGCAGCCAAGCCGTCCGGCTGCCGGCAGAGTTCCGCTTCGAGGGACACGAGGTGTTCATCCGCCGCGACCCCAAGACCGGTGATGTCGTCCTCTCGCGCAAGCCCGACTCGTGGGATGGCCTTTTCGATCTCTACGGCAAGGGCGACGTGCCCGGCGATTTCCTGGGGCCGGCCGACCGGGGGCGGACGCCCCAGGATCGCGATCCCTTCGAGGGCTGGAAGGAATGAGCGTCTACCTGCTCGACACGAACATTGTCAGCCACATCATCAAGGGCGACCAGCCGGACATCCTGCGAACGCTTGCCCGCCTGCCGATGGAAGACATCGTCATCTCGGCCGTGACGGAGGGCGAGCTTTTCTATGGGCTCGCCAAGAGAAGCTATCCCGCCGCCCTGACCGAGCGCGTCAGGCAATTCCTCCTGCGGGTCGACGTGCTGCCGTGGGACCATGACGTCACGCAAGCCTATGGCGATCTGCGCGCCGCTTGCGAAGCCAAAGGCGTCGCCCTCGCGCCGCTCGACATGATGGTCGCCGCCCACGCGGTCGCCACGCAGGCGACGCTCGTGACACGCGACAAGGGATTCTCCCGCGTCCCGAAACCTCTGAGGATCGACGACTGGCGGCAGCGAAGAGGCTGAGTGAAGAAAAAGGGGAAAAAGGGGGACAGACCCCGGTTATTGCGCCAGTTCCTCAGCGCCGGCCACTCGGAGCACCTGGGTGAGGGGGCGATGGGGTATGGGGCGGTCAACACCTTGTTCGACGCTCCAGGGAAATCGTAGTCACCTGATCGGCTGGCGGCGGTGGGGGCCATGCGACCGGATCTATAATTGATGGCAGTACTGCGTCCTTGATCAATTGACTATATACATGTTCTGTGATCTCATTCGCGCCATTCCCAGGGGGGCGCATGTGTGAGCACGCAATGGATCGCCGAGCCGTCCTGCAAGCAGCCGGCTCGGCCATGTTGGCCGGGATCTGCGGCATCACGGGCCAGGCGGCGAACGCGCAGTTCTTTACGGTACTATGCTCATATGCTGGCGGCACTGTCGGTGCCGGCCTCGCGCCGCCGACTCAATACGCGGTCGAAGTGCTCAACGGCATCAAGGCGGCGATCAATCTCAACATCCCCATTCAGATATTCCAAGGTGGAGTGCCCAATGCCGCTGCTACGCTCATGCCGGCGCCAGGACTGGCCGGGTTGTTCCCGACAATCGTGTACAACAATCAATTTTTGAATGCGCTTCACAACGCAGGCGGCCCCTTCGCGGCGAAGAGCGTCCTCGCGCACGAGGTGGGGCATCATGCGAACAACGACACCGCTTGGGTCAAGCAGTTCCAGCACCCGTGGGCGAAGGAACTCGCCGCCGATTTCGTTTCCGGCTTGGCGATGGCGAAGCTTGGGGCAACGTCGGATGAAGCGACGCAAGCGCTGAAAGCCATGTTCTCGATCTTCGGTAGCCCGTCGCATCCGGATACCCCCCGGCGACTGGAAGCGGTCATCAGCGGCTGGAAAGAAGGCGGCGGCAAGGGCGCGCCGAAGATCGGATAGCCGTCGTTCTTGGGCGCGGGCGACTGACAGGCAAGTTCCGTCGACCGGGTTTCACGCCCGCTTGCGCGCCTTCGCCAGCTTCACGCGCTGAAAAAATGGGGGACTGAAAAAATGGGGGACAGACCCCGGTTATCGGACCCCGGTTATTCCCCGGTTATTCCGACCATCTGCGCGAGGGGGCGATGGGGTACGGAGAGATCAATCCTCTGTTCAGAGGATAGCGCGAGCCTCCCCGCCGGCGTACCTTGCGGTGTACGCGATATTGATTATATTGAAGGCAGACCCCTTGAATGCCGTAAGTGAGCGCCATGAAGCCTCGTGCTACGACGACAATGACGGTCCGTCTCAGCGGCGTCCTCAGCGACTTTGTGGCGGCCAACGTGGGCGAGAATGGGTCGTATGAGAACGTCAGCGAGTACATCCGGGACCTGATCCGCCGTGACAAGGAGCGGGTGGAGCAGGAAGCTTTCGATCGCCTGAAGGCCGAGTTGACCCATGCGTTCGCGGCACCCGAGTCTTCCTACAAGCCGCTGACGGCGGCCGAAGTGATCGCCCGGAACCGTACCTGACGAATGGCCGCCATCCGCATCCAGGAGGCGGCCTCTCACCGCCTGGACGAGATCTACCGATACACGCGCAGCCGGTGGGGCACCAAACAGGCCGATCGTTACATCGCCCGCATGTTCGAGGCCTTCCATAGCATCGGGACTCGCGGGGTGGTGTCCAAGCCCGTCCCGGCGGAATTCGGTGTCGAGGGCTACTTCTTTCGACACGAGCGGCACTTCGTCTATTGGCGAAGGCTCAAGAACGGCGACATCGGCATCGTGACGATCCTGCACGAGCGGATGCATCGGATTGATCGCTTCCGCGAGGACTTCGGCTTGTGAGGGACGCGCGCACGGCTCGCGAAATCACGCCCGCTTCCTCGCCTTTGCCGGTGTCGGCGTCGCGGCCTTGAGGTAGGGCGCCAGGTACTGGCCGGTGTAGCTCTCGGCGTTGCGGGCGACCTGCTCGGGCGTGCCTTCGGCGACGACCTTGCCGCCGCCGGAGCCGCCCTCGGGGCCCAGGTCGATGATCCAGTCGGCGGTCTTCACGACCTCGAGGTTGTGCTCGATCACCAGGACGGTGTTGCCCTGGTCGACCAGCGTGTGCAGCACGTCGAGCAGCTTGCGCACGTCCTCGAAGTGCAGGCCCGTGGTCGGCTCGTCGAGGATGTAGATCGTCCGTCCGGTGGCGCGGCGCGACAGCTCCTTGGCCAGCTTCACGCGCTGCGCCTCGCCGACCGACAGCGTCGTGGCCGGCTGGCCGACATGGATGTAGCCGAGGCCCACCTGCTCGAGCGTGACCAGCTTCTCGCGGATCGAGGGCACGGCCTTGAAGAACCCGGCGCCTTCCTCGACCGTGAGGTCGAGCACGTCGGCGATGGTCTTGTCCTTGAACAGGACCTCGAGCGTCTCGCGGTTGTAGCGCTTGCCCTTGCAGACGTCGCACTGCACGTAGACGTCGGGCAGGAAGTGCATCTCGATCTTGATGACGCCGTCGCCCTGGCACGCCTCGCAGCGCCCGCCCTTGACGTTGAACGAGAAGCGGCCGGGCCCGTAGCCGCGCGCCTTGGCCTCGGGCAGCTGCGCGAACCAGTCGCGGATCGGCGTGAAGGCGCCGGTATAGGTCGCCGGGTTCGAGCGCGGCGTGCGCCCGATCGGCGACTGGTCGATGTCGATGATCTTGTCGAGATGCTCGACGCCGAGGATGCGGTCGTGCGGCCCCGCCTGCTCGCGCGCGCCGTGCAGCCGGCGCGCCAGCGCCTTGTACAGCGTCTCGATCACCAGCGACGATTTTCCCCCGCCCGACACGCCGGTGATGCAGGTGAACACGCCGAGCGGGAAGCCGACCGTCACGTTGGCGAGGTTGTTGGCGCGCGCGCCCTCGACCACGATGCGCGGCCGCCCGGCGACGGAGCGGCGGCGCGGCGGGACGGGGATCTGGCGGAAGCCGGTCAGGTACTGCGCGGTGATGCTCTCGGGCGAGCGCATGACCTGCTCGGGCACGCCGGCCGCGACGACCTTGCCGCCATGCGTCCCGGCGCCCGGGCCCATGTCGACCAGGTAGTCGGCGCTGCGGATGGCCTCCTCGTCGTGCTCGACCACGATCACCGTGTTGCCGAGGTCGCGCAGGCGCTTCAGCGTGTCGAGCAGGCGCTGGTTGTCGCGCTGGTGCAGGCCGATCGACGGCTCGTCCAGCACGTAGAGCACGCCCGTCAGCCCCGAGCCGATCTGCGAGGCGAGCCGGATGCGCTGGCTCTCGCCGCCCGACAGCGTGCCCGAGCCGCGCGACAGCGTGAGGTACTCGAGCCCGACATTGACGAGGAAGCCGAGCCGCTCGTTGATCTCCTTGAGGATGCGCTGGGCGATCTCGCGGTCCTTGGGCTTGAGGCGCGCATTCAGCTCGCCGAACCAGACGGCGGCATCGGCGATCGAGAGCTCGGCGACCTCGCCGATGTGCTTGCCGCCGACCTTCACGGCCAGCGCCTCGGGCTTGAGGCGATGGCCGGCGCAGGTCTCGCAGGTCGTCATGTTCTGGAACTTCTGCAGCTCCTCGCGCACCCAGGCGCTGTCGGTCTCCTTCCAGCGCCGCTCCAGGTTCGGCACCACGCCCTCGAACGGCTTGATCGTCTTGTAGCGCCGCAGGCCGTCGTCGTACTCCATGGTCACGTCGACGTCGCCGGTGCCCTGCAGGATGCCGCGGCGCACGGCGGCGGGCAGCTCCTTCCACGGCGTACGGATCGACACGTCGTAGTGCTTGCACAGGCTCGCGAGGGTCTGGCGGTAGTATTGCGAGCTCGAGCCGGCCCAGGGCGCGATGGCGCCGGCCTCGAGGCTCAAGCGCTCGTCCGGCACGACCAGCTCGGGGTCGAAGAACATCTTCACGCCCAGCCCGTCGCAGGCCGGGCAGGCGCCGAACGGGTTGTTGAACGAGAACAGGCGCGGCTCGATCTCGTCGATGGTGAAGCCGGAGACCGGGCAGGCGAAGCGCGCCGAGAAGGTCGTGCGCTCGCCCGAGTCGGCGTTCTCGGCGAAGACCAGGCCTTCGGCCAGGCCCAGCGCCGTCTCCAGCGAATCGGCCAGCCGGTTGCCGAGGTCGCGGCGCACGACGATGCGGTCGACCACGACCTCGATGTCGTGCTTCAGCTTCTTGTTGAGCGCCGGCGCCTCGTCGATCTCGTAGAGCTTGCCGTCGACCTTGACGCGCTGGAAGCCGCGCTTGCGCAGGTCCTCCAGCTCCTTGCGGTATTCGCCCTTGCGGCCGCGCACGATCGGCGCCAGCAGGTAGAGCCGCGTGCCGTCGGCCAGCTCGAGGATGCGGTCGACCATCTGCGACACGGTCTGGCTCTCGATCGGCAGGCCGGTGGCGGGCGAATAGGGCACGCCGACCCGCGCGAACAAGAGGCGCATGTAGTCGTAGATCTCGGTCACCGTGCCGACGGTCGAGCGCGGGTTGCGCGACGTGGTCTTCTGCTCGATCGAGATCGCGGGCGACAGGCCCTCGATCGTGTCGACGTCGGGCTTGGCCATCAGCTCGAGGAACTGGCGGGCATAGGCCGACAGGCTCTCGACATAGCGGCGCTGGCCCTCGGCATAGATCGTGTCGAAGGCGAGCGACGACTTGCCCGAGCCGCTGAGGCCCGTGATCACGACCAGCTGGTCGCGGGGCAGGTCCACGTTGACGTTCTTCAGGTTGTGCTCGCGCGCGCCGCGAACGCTGATCGCCTTGTGCATGTCGGGGAACCAGGTTACCGCGCTGCACTATATGGGCGGCGCTTGTGGAAAAGCCACCCCCGGCGACCCCCCGGGGCAAGTGCGCGCAATCGGAGTCGCCATGCGGCGAGCGGCGCGTGTAATATCCGCCGCCCCAGGCGGCCGTTGATGCGGCCGCCGAGCGAAACGTTCGGCGCGCGGAGCGCCGCGCGCCGCGGGGGAAGCGGCGACACCAGCAGCGGAAAGCGGCGGCCATGGCGGGCAGCGTGAACAAGGTGATCCTGATCGGCAATCTGGGCCGCGACCCGGAGATACGGTCGATGCAGAACGGCGGGCGGGTGTGCAACCTGTCGGTGGCGACGTCCGAGTCGTGGACGGACAAGCAGTCGGGCGAGCGGCGCGAGAAGACGGAATGGCACCGCGTCGTGATCTTCGACGACCGCCTGGTCGACGTCTGCGAGAAGTACCTGCGCAAGGGCCGCAAGGTGTACGTGGAAGGCCAGCTGCAGACGCGCAAGTGGCAGGACCAGAGCGGCCAGGACCGCTACTCGACCGAGGTCGTGCTGCAGCGCTTCCGCGGCGAGCTGCAGATGCTCGACCGCGGCGAAGGCGGCGGCGGCGGCGGCCATCCCGATGATGCCGGCGGCGAAATGGGCGGCGGCGGCGGTGGCGGCGCCATGGGCGGCGGCGGGCCGCGGGCCGGCGCACCCGGCGGCGGCGGGCGCCGCGGCGGCGAGCTGGACGACGACATACCGTTCTGAGTTGGCCTGCCCGGCGGGCCATATCGTCCGAACCCTGGATTTGTAGCAGCGCCATGACCGATTCCGTCGCCGATACCGAGGCGATCCGTCGCTACGTCGTCAGCTTCTACGCGGCGCTGACGTTCCGCGAAGGCGGGCAGCCCAACTGGGACATGCTGCGCGGGCTGTTCTGGCCGCAGGCGCAGATCATCGAGATCCGCCGCGGCGAGACGGGCAGCCAGACGCCGGCCGAGTTCATCGCCTCCTTGCGCGGCCGCATCGCGCGCGGCGAGCTGCGCGCCATGCAGGACCGCGACACCGGCTCGACCATCAAGCAGCAGGGCGACCTGGCCCAGGTGTTCAGCCCGTTCGAAGGCCGGCGCGACGCGGCCACCGTGCGCGGCGTGAACGCCTTCCAGCTCGCGCGCCGCGAAGGGCGCTGGGTCTGCCTGTCGATCCTGCGCAGCGAGGAGGCGGCGCTGAGCGAGGAACGCCGCGTCCTGCCGGCCGTGGCACCGCCCGACCGGCCGCCGCCGCGCCGCCCCGGCGGACCGATGCGGTTCAGACGCTAAAGGATCAGGCTCAGCCAGAGCTGGGCCGACATGGCCGCCAAACCGACGACCGTCAGCGCCAGCGCCGGCCGCAGCAGCAGGGCCTCGCGCCCGGCAAGGCCGACGATGGCGGCCGCCAGGACCACGCGCCCGGGCGAGGCCATGGTGGCGTTGGCGCCGGCGGCGTTGTGCGCGGCGGCGACCCAGTCGAGCGGCAGGCCGAGGCGATCGGCCGCCGCCGTCTGCAGCTGCGCGAACAGCGCGTTCGAGCCGGTGTTGCTCGCGGTCAGGAACCCGCCGACGCCGCCGATCCAGGGCACGACCGCGGCATAGAGCGCCGCGCCGGCGGCGGCCACGGCGGCGTCGGCCAGGCGCTCGGTCATGCCGGCGCGGAACATCACCTGCGACATGCCGAGAAAGCCGACCACGGCGAGCGCGGCGATCGTCCATTGGCGCAGCGCCGGCGCAGCGAGCGGCCGCAACGCGACGCCCTTCGCCCGGGCCTGAAGCAGCCCGAGCGCGGCCGCGAGCAGCATCCAGAAGCCCGGGTGATAGAAGGGCGCCAGCGTGTAGCCGATCTCGGGCAGCCGCAGCGTCAGCAGCGCCGCGAGCGCCTGGCGCAGCGGTGCGATCAGCCGCGTCGCGAGCAAGGTCGCGAGCAGCAGCAGCAGGGGCGCCGCCATGCGCGCCAAGGCCGGCGTCGCGAGCGCACGCCAGCCGCCCGCGGCGCCGGCCAGCCCGACGGCGGTCGTCGCCAGCGCGGCCACGGCGCCGGCGACCTCAATGCCGATGAAACGGGAGGCAAGCGCCAAGCCGGCGGCAAGCGTCACGGCGAGCAGCAGCGCGAAGCCCCAGCCGCGGCGCAAGGCGGCCGGTCCGCCCGTGAGCGCCAGCGTCAGCAGGCCGGCCGCCAGGATCAGCGGCAGGTTCAGCGCCGCGGCGAGCACGCCCATGCGCGGCTCGTCGACGCCGAAGAGCTGCGCGCCGAGGGTCGTGCCGATGGCGAGCGCGCCCCACGGCACGGCGCATTGGCCGAGCAGGGCGAGCAGCCCGGCACGCGCGGGCGGCAGGCCGAGGGCGAGGAACAGCGGCGCCGTCACGATGATGCCGATGCCGAAGCCCGTGACCGACTCGAAGAAGACGCTCAGGCCGAGCACGGCGACGAGGTCGCGCCGCCCGGGATCGGGAAGGGCGCGGGCGAGCGCGGCGGCGATCGCCTCCAGCGCGCCGGCCGCCCGCAGCGCCGCCGACAGCGCGACGCCGCCCAGCAGCACGTAGGCGACGTTCAGCGCATGCAGCAGCCCGTCGCGCAGCCCGAGCGGGATGCTGCCGCTGTCGGCGCCGAGCCGCGCCAGCGCGAGGGCGACCGCAAGCCCCGCGAAGCCGGCGCGCAGCGCCGACTGGCGCAGCAGCAGCAGCAGGACGCAGGCGACGAGAATGGGCGAGGCCGCCAGCAGGGCGGGCATGGGCGAGTCCCGTATCGTATCGTAGACGATCGTCTCTGATACTAGACAAGCCCGCCCGCGCGCAAGTCATCCGCGCAGGCGCGACGCGTCGATCACCAGCACCCAGGCGGCCTCGCCCGGTCCGATGTTGTCGAACCGGTGCGGCACATGGGCCTCGAAGTAGAGCGCGTCGCCGGCGCGCAGCTCGGCGTGGCGCTCGGTGGGCCGTTCTCCCAGCGTGGCGCGCAGCCTGCCTTGCAGGACCAGGATGTGCTCCTGCACGCCCTGCGGGTGCGCCGGGAAGGTGCCGGTCGAGCCGCCCTTGGGCAGGGTATTGTGCACGACGTCGACGCCGCGCGACGGCAACACCGGCGAGACGGCGCGCCGCTTGAGTCCGGTCGCCCCGTCCGCCAGGACCGGCTGCGAGGCCGCCGGCAGGACCACCATCTCGGCCTGTTCCGGCCGCCCCATGAGCTGCGAGATGCCGACGCCGAGCGCGCCGGCGACGCGGTCGAGCACGACCGCCGACGGGTTGGCCTCGCCGCGTTCGATGCGCGACAGCATCGCCTTGCTCACGTTCGACCGGGCCGCGAGACCGGCCAGGGACAGGCCGTGACGCCGCCGGAGCTGCTTGATCGTCTCGGCCAATCGGGGAAGCGCGGGTGGCATGGGCCTGCGGCCTTGGCTGTTTCGGCCACTTTGAGGCTCCGCCGACCTGGGTCAAGTGATTGCCGCGGACGCGCGCCCGGAGCGTGCTAAACACGGGCTTGGCTGCCTTGCCGCCCGCCGCGGAGTGCTATAGAAGGACGGGCCGCGAGACGGGGCCGCCCACGGAATCCTCCGAGCGAACCCTCTTGGGCGCGGGCGTGGCGGAACTGGCAGACGCGCCAGATTTAGGTTCTGGTGACCAAGAGTCGTGGGGGTTCAAGTCCCTCCGCCCGCACCATGCCCATGGTGAGCGCGGAAGGTCGGGCGGCGAGTTTGAACGGAACTTGGGGTCGGGATAGGTTCGATGCAGGTCACGGAGCTGGCCAATAGCGGGCTGCGGCGCGAATACAAGATCGTCATTGCCGCCAAGGACATAGACGAAAAGGTTACGTCGCGTCTCGAGGAGATCGGGTCGAGCATTTCGCTGCCCGGATTCCGGCGTGGGAAAGTGCCCCAGGCGCTGCTGAAAAAGCGTTATGGACCAGCGGTCATGGGCGAGATCCTCGAGCAGGCCTTGAACGACAGCTCGGCCCAGGCGATGGCGGAGCGGGGCCTGCGGCCCGCCGTGCAGCCCAAGATCGAGGTCACCGCCTTCGACCACGGCAAGGACCTGGAATACACGCTGGCGGTCGAGCTGATGCCCGAGATCGCCCCGGTCGACTTCAAGGCGATCGAGCTGGAGCGCCTGGTGCCCGAGGTCGGCGACGCCGAAGTCGACAAGGCCGTGGCCGGCATGGCGGACGAGATGCGCAAGACCGAGAAGGTCGATCCCAGGCCGGCCAAGAAGGGCGACGTGCTGGTGATCGACTTCGTCGGCCGGATCGACGGCAAGGAGTTCCCGGGCGGCGCCGCGCAGGGCCATCACCTCGAGCTCGGCTCCAACGCCTTCATCACCGGGTTCGAGGACCAGCTGATCGGCAAGCAGCCGGGCGAGACGGCCACGGTGAAGGTCACCTTCCCCGCCGAGTACGGCAGCGCCGAGCTGGCCGGCAAGGATGCGGAATTCACGGTTACGATCAACGAGTTACGCGAGCGCGTTGCAGTGAACGTCGACGAGGAGTTCGCCAAGTCCCTCGGCATGGAGTCGCTCGCCAAGCTGCGCGAGGCCATGAAGGGGCGGCTCGAGCGCGACTATGCGGGCCTGGCGCGCATGAAGCTCAAGCGCACGCTGCTCGACAAGCTCGCCGACGCCCACCAGTTCGCGGTGCCGGCCGGCCTGGTCGACAGCGAGTTCGAGGCGATCTGGAAGCAGTTCGAGGAAGCCAAGCAGAAGAACGAGATCGAGAAGGAGGAGCTCGACAAGGGCGAGGACGCGCTCAAGGCGGAGTACCGCACCATCGCCGAGCGGCGCGTGCGCCTGGCCCTGCTGTTGTCCGAGATCGGGCGCCAGAACAACATCCAGGTGGCGCCGGACGACGTGAACCGCGCCATGGCCGAGGAGGCGCGCCGCTTCCCCGGCCAGGAGCGCAAGGTGTTCGAGTTCTACAAGAACAACCCCGAGATGCAGGCCCGGCTGCGCGCCCCGATCTTCGAGGACAAGGTGATCGACTTCATCGTCGAGATGGCCAGGGTAAGCGAGCGGCGCCTGCCGCCCGAGGATCTGGTCAAGGAAGCGACGGCTGCCTAAATATGGGCGGCAGACCAAACGACGGGGATCCGACATGACGCGCGAGCGCGATCCGCTGGAAGTCTACAACAACACGCTGGTGCCGATGGTCATCGAGCAGACCAACCGCGGCGAGCGTGCCTACGACATCTATTCCCGCCTTCTGAAGGAGCGGATCATCTTCCTGATCGGCGGCGTCAACGACGCCGTCGCCAGCCTGGTGTCGGCGCAGCTGCTGTTCCTCGAGGCCGACAACCCGAACAAGGACATCGCGTTCTACATCAACTCGCCCGGCGGCGTGGTGACCTCCGGCCTCGCGATCTACGACACGATGCGCTACATCCGCCCGGCGGTGTCGACCATGTGCATCGGCCAGGCCGCCTCGATGGGCGCGCTGCTGCTGTGCGCCGGCGAGAAGGGCAAGCGCTACTCGCTGCCGAACTCCCGAATCATGATCCACCAGCCGTCGGGCGGCGCGCAGGGACAGGCGACCGACATCGAGATCCAGGCGCGCGAGATCCTGAACCTGCGCAGGCGCCTCAACGACATCATGGTCGAGCACACGGGCCAGGCGCTCGACGTCGTCGAGCGCGCCGTCGAGCGCGACAAGTTCATGACCGCGGAAGAGGCGAAGGCCTTCGGGCTGATCGACCAGGTCGTGACCACGCGCGATCCGCCGGAGAAGGAGACGCGGCCGCACCTGGCGGCCTGAAGGCCGTCGCCGACGCGAGCCAAGCCGGCGCTCCTCGGGAGCGCCCGCAAGCCGGTGAAACCACGGACCGGCTTTCAGACGGCGGACGGCGCGAATCACGCCGCCGTGACCGTTCCATGCAGGGCCGCAATCGGCGGATTGCGGAGCCTTCATGGTTTAGCAAGATTTTTGCATTGTGGTGTCAGTTGCCTATGCCCTAACATGACCGGCATACGGCCTTAACCGGGTGGCGCAGTCCATGACCAAGGCGAGCGGGGGCGACTCCAAGAATACGCTCTACTGCTCCTTCTGCGGAAAGAGCCAGCATGAGGTCCGCAAGCTGATCGCGGGCCCGACCGTGTTCATCTGCGATGAATGCGTCGAGCTGTGCATGGACATCATCCGCGAGGACCACAAGTCTTCGATCTCGAAGACCCGCGACGGCGTGCCGACGCCGCGCGACATCCGCGTCGTGCTCGACGACTACGTGATCGGCCAGGACCACGCCAAGAAGGTCCTCTCGGTCGCGGTCCACAACCACTACAAGCGGCTGGCGCACGGCGCCAAGCAGAACGACGTCGAGCTGTCGAAGTCGAACATCCTGCTGGTCGGCCCGACCGGCTGCGGCAAGACGCTCCTGGCGCAGACGCTGGCGCGCATCCTCGACGTGCCGTTCACGATGGCCGACGCCACGACGCTGACCGAGGCCGGCTATGTCGGCGAGGACGTCGAGAACATCATCCTGAAGCTGCTGCAGGCCGCCGACTACAACGTCGAGCGCGCGCAGCGCGGCATCGTCTACATCGACGAGGTCGACAAGATCAGCCGCAAGTCCGACAACCCGTCGATCACGCGCGACGTGTCGGGCGAGGGCGTGCAGCAGGCCCTGCTCAAGATCATGGAAGGGACCATCGCCTCGGTCCCGCCGCAGGGCGGCCGCAAGCACCCGCAACAGGAGTTCCTGCAGGTCGACACCACCAACATCCTGTTCATCTGCGGCGGCGCCTTCGCCGGCCTCGAGAAGATCATCTCGCAGCGCGGCCGCGGCACCTCGATCGGGTTCGGCGCGGACGTGCGCAGCCCCGAGGACCGCCGCACCGGCGAGATCCTGCGCGAGATCGAGCCCGAGGACCTGTTGAAGTTCGGCCTGATCCCCGAGTTCGTCGGCCGCCTGCCGGTGGTCGCCACGCTCGAGGACCTGGACGAGGGGGCGCTGGTCGAGATCCTGACCAAGCCGAAGAACGCGCTGGTGAAGCAGTTCCAGCGCCTGTTCGAGATGGAGGACGTGCGCCTGGAGATCCACGAGGACGCGTTGAAGTCGATCGCCGGCCGCGCCATCGCGCGCAAGACCGGCGCGCGCGGCCTGCGGTCGATCATGGAGAGCATCCTGCTCGACCCGATGTACGAGCTGCCGAGCCTCGACGGCGTCACCGACGTGGTGGTGAACCGCGAAGTGGTCGAAGGCCGCGCCAAGCCGCTCTACATCTATGCCGACCAGCAGCAGCGCGGAAACGTCCCCGCCTAGTTCCACGGGATGAAACGCGCCCGGCTCGAAGCGCTGGCGCGCCCCGATCAGCGCGCCAACTGGATATCTGGGCGGCCGGATCGACGGCCGCCGGAATCGGCGGTTGCCCGAAGGGATCGACGATATCTGGGGGCGGCGCGGCGGCGGGCCTTGATTGCCCGGTGGCCGTCGCCATGTTAAGGACTTAGTTAAGGCCTCCGCCTAGGCTAAGCGCGGGGGTAACCAGAAACGCTGCTACCGGGCGGAACGTTCCCGCCCACTGCCGAGGTGCCATGCTCCAGTCGCCACGCGCCAATCTCTATCCGGTCCTGCCGTTGCGCGACATCGTCGTGTTCCCGCACATGATCGTCCCGTTGTTCGTCGGGCGCGAGAAGTCCGTCCTCGCCCTCGAGGACGTCATGAAGGACGACAAGCAGATCCTGCTGGCGACGCAGAAGAACGCGGCCCAGGACGATCCGACGGTCGACGACATCTATCGCGTCGGCACCATCGGCACGGTGCTGCAGCTCCTGAAGCTGCCCGACGGCACGGTCAAGGTGCTGGTCGAGGGCGGGCGGCGCGCGCGCATCACCAGCTTCACCGAGAACCCGGCCTTCTTCCAGGCCTATGCCGAGCCGATGGAAGAGCGTGCCGGCCAGCAGCAGGAGATCGAGGCGCTGGCCCGCGCGGTGGTCACGCAGTTCGAGCAGTACATCAAGCTCAACAAGAAGATCCCGCCCGAGGTGCTGGTCTCGATCAACCAGATCGAGGACTCGAGCAAGCTCGCCGACACGATTGCCTCGCACCTGTCGCTGAAGATTCCCGACAAGCAGCAGATCCTGGAGCTCGAGAGCGTCACGGAGCGGCTGGAGCGCGTCTACGGCTTCATGGAGGCCGAGATCGGCGTGCTGCAGGTGGAGAAGCGCATCCGCAACCGCGTCAAGCGGCAGATGGAGAAGACGCAGCGCGAATACTACCTGAACGAGCAGCTCAAGGCGATCCAGAAGGAGCTCGGCGAGAACGAGGAGGGCCGCGACGAGGTGGCCGAGATCGAGGATCGCATCAACAAGACGCGCCTCAGCAAGGAAGCGCGCGACAAGGCCATGGCGGAGGTCAAGAAGCTCCGCACCATGAGCCCGATGTCGGCCGAGGCGACGGTGGTGCGCAACTACCTCGACTGGCTGCTCAGCATCCCGTGGAAGAAGCGCACCAAGATCAAGCGCGACATCAAGGCCGCGGAGAAGGTCCTCAACGCCGACCATTACGGCCTGGAGAAGGTCAAGGAGCGCATCCTCGAGTACCTGGCCGTGCAGCAGCGCATGAAGAAGCTGAAGGGCTCGATCCTGTGCCTGGTCGGTCCCCCGGGCGTCGGCAAGACCTCGCTCGGCAAGTCGATCGCCAAGGCGACGGGCCGCAACTTCGTGCGCATGTCGCTCGGCGGCGTGCGCGACGAGGCCGAGATCCGCGGCCACCGGCGCACCTATATCGGCTCGATGCCCGGCAAGGTCGTGCAGGGCATGAAGAAGGCGAAGTCGTCGAACCCGCTGTTCCTCTTGGACGAGGTCGACAAGCTGGGCGCCGACTGGCGCGGCGATCCGTCCTCGGCGCTGCTCGAGGTGCTGGATCCCGAGCAGAACTCGACCTTCAACGACCACTACCTCGAGGTCGACTACGACCTCTCGGACGTGATGTTCGTCACCACGGCCAACACGCTGCGCATGCCGCAGCCGCTGATGGACCGCATGGAGATCATCCGCATCCCGGGCTACACCGAGGACGAGAAGGTCGAGATCGCCAAGCGGCACCTGATCCCCAAGCAGGTCAAGGAGCACGGCCTGCGCAAGGGCGAGTGGTCGATCTCGGAGGACTCGCTGCGCGAGCTGATCCGCACCTACACGCGCGAGGCGGGCGTGCGCAACCTCGAGCGCGAGATCGCCAACCTCGCGCGCAAGGCGATCAAGGAGATCCTGACCAGCAAGGGCCGCACCAAGGTGCACGTCACCCGGCGCACGCTCGAGAAGTACGCCGGCGTGCCGCGCTTCCGCTTCGGCGAGGTCGAGACGCAGGACCTGGTGGGCGTCACCACGGGCCTGGCCTGGACCGAGGTCGGCGGCGAGCTGCTGTCGATCGAGTCGGTCACGGTGCCCGGCAAGGGCAAGGTGACGGCGACCGGCAAGCTCGGCGACGTGATGCGCGAGTCGGTGCAGGCGGCCGAGAGCTACGTCAAGAGCCGCTGCATCGCCTTCGGCATCAAGCCGACGATCTTCGACAAGCGCGACATCCACGTGCACGTGCCCGAAGGCGCCACGCCCAAGGACGGCCCGTCGGCCGGCGTGGCGATGGTCACCTCGATCGTGTCGCTGCTGACCGGCATCCCGGTGCGCCGCGACGTGGCGATGACCGGCGAGATCACGCTGCGCGGCCGCGTGCTGCCGATCGGCGGCTTGAAGGAGAAGCTGCTGGCGGCCTTGCGCGGCAACGTGAAGACCGTGCTGATCCCGACCGAGAACGAGAAGGACCTGGCCGAAATCCCCGACAACGTGAAGAAGGGGTTGACCATCGTGCCGGTCGCCACGGCGGACGACGTGCTGAAGCATGCGCTGGTGCGCCCGCCGACGCCGATCGAATGGACCGAGGAGCCCGACGAGGCGGCGCTCGCGAAGAAGTCCGAAAAGGACGATCGCGGGGCCGTCGTCACCCACTAGGCGGCGGCGCGCTCTTGCGCGCTCGGTTGTGACAAACGCGCGGGCGCCGGGTGCAAACCCGGCGCCCGTCGCGTTTTCGCCGCAATTTCGGCGATGAATCCTGTGGAAAAGCCGTGGCAGGACGCGTTTTGCGTCAGCCCGGCCGATTGACGCGACTTGCAGGCGCGACTTAGACTCCGCGCCGCTTTCGCGCCGCGCCCCGCCCACGCGACCGTTCTTCGACCGCGAAGGCCATGGACCCGCATGAGGAGACCCCAGTGAACAAGAATGATCTCGTCGCCGCTCTGGCCGACAGGGCCGGCCTGTCCAAGGCCGACGCCACCAAGGCCCTCGACGCGCTGTTCGACGTGCCGGGCGGGATCCTCGCCGAAACGCTCAAGGGCGGCGATGAGGTGCGGCTGGTGGGGTTCGGCAATTTCGTCGTGTCCAACCGCGCCGCGAGCGAGGGCCGCAACCCGCGCACCGGCGAGAAAATCACCATCCCCGCGTCCAAGCAGCCGAAGTTCAAGGCCGGCAAGGGCTTGAAGGACGCCGTCAACTGACGCGCGGCCGCTTCCCGCATGCGCGCGGGGAGGGGTCGATTGCCCGGCTGCCGGCCTGTATGATCCCGCCGGGCGATTAGCTCAGCGGCAGAGCACCTCGTTTACACCGAGGGTGTCGGCGGTTCGATCCCGTCATCGCCCACCAGCCTTCGCTCGCGCAGCGAGCGAAGCCCTCCGAGGGCGTAGGAGGGCTGTTCCACGGCGAGCTTCGGTTGGCAGGCCATCTTCGCGCGCTGCGCGCGCTTCGCAGGACAGGTCCCGCGAACCCGCAGGGCGGCAGGATGCTCTCTACCGCATATTTGTGACGCGGCGCCGTTTCGTGCGATAGATCGTGCGATATCGCGCGATCGAAGGGGGGCGGTGCGTCTGCAATGCCGGGGGCGCCCAAGAAGCACGTCGTTTGCATCGGGGCCGGGCCGGCGGGGCTGACGGCGGCCTATCTGCTGGCGCGCGCCGGCGTCGCCGTCACCGTGCTCGAGCGCGATCCCGTGCATGTCGGTGGCATCTCGCGCACCCAGACCTACAAGGGGTTCCATGTCGACATCGGCGGCCACCGCTTCTTCTCGAAGTCGGCGGAAGTCGAAGCGCTGTGGAACGAGATCCTGGGCGACGATTTCCTCGACCGCCCGCGCAAGTCGCGCATCTACTACCGCGGGCGGCTGATCGACTATCCGCTGCGCGCCGGCGACGCGCTGGCGAAGATCGGGCCGGTCGAGGCCGTGCGATGCGTGCTGTCCTATGCGCGGGCGCGGCTGTTTCCGATCGCGGCGCCGCGCAACTTCGAGGAATGGGTCGTCAACAAGTTCGGCCGGCGCCTGTTCGAGATCTTCTTCCGCACCTACACCGAGAAGGTCTGGGGCGTTCCCTGCACGCGGATCTCCGCCGACTGGGCGGCGCAGCGCATCAAGGGCCTGTCGCTGTCGCGCGCGGTGTGGCATGCGATCGCGCCGCAGCGCGGCGCGCGCGCCGGCGGCCGCACGATCAAGACGCTGATCGACCGCTTCCGCTATCCGCGGCGAGGACCCGGCATGATGTGGGAGGCCGCCGTCCGCAAGATCGCCGCGGCGGGCGGCACGGTGCTGATGGGGCACACGGTCGCCGAGATCGCCCATGACGCGGCGACGCGGCGGCTCTCGGTGACGGCCCGCGATGCCGACGGCAAGACGGTGCGCATCGCGGCCGATCACGTGATCTCGTCGGCAGCGATGCGCGAGCTGGTCGCGGCGCTGCAGCCGGCGCTGCCGGAAGCCGCGCGCGAAGCCGCCGCACGCCTCGGCTATCGCGATTTCCTGGTCGTCGCCCTGATCGTGAAGGACCGCGACGCGTTCGACGACAACTGGATCTACATCCACGACCCGGGCGTCAAGGTCGGGCGCATCCAGAACTTCAAGTCGTGGTCGCCGGAGATGGTGCCGGACCCGGCGCTGAACTGCTACGGCATGGAGTATTTCTGCTTCGAGGGCGACGGGCTGTGGAGCGCCCCGGACGGCGCGCTGATCGCGCTCGCCGGCGACGAGCTGGTGTCCCTGGGCCTGGCGGCGCGCGCGGACATCGTGGACGGGGCAGTGATCCGCCAGCCCAAGGCCTATCCGGTCTATGACGACGACTATCGCGCCCGCGTCGCCGTCGTGCGCGCCGCGATCGAGGCCGCCTTCCCGAACCTGCATCTCGTCGGCCGCAACGGCATGCACAAGTACAACAACCAGGACCACGCGATGATGACGGCGATGCTGACCGTCCGGAACATCCTCGCGGAGAGGCAGGTCTACGACGTCTGGCGCGTCAACCAGGACGCGGAATATCACGAGAGCGGCGAAGGGGCGCTGCCGCCGGCCGACGAGGGCGGGCGCCTGGTTCCGGGCCGCGTCGGCGACGCCGTCCCGCCATGAGCGTACCCGCCGCCGCGCGCCGGCGCGCCGGTTGGCTGATCGCTCTGTTGCTGCCGGGGTTCGTCGTGGCGGCGCTCGGGACCGGATGGCTGCGCCAATCGGTGCTGCACGAGCCGATCATCGTCGCGGTCGACCTGCGCGACGCCGGCTTGCCGGTGCGCCAACTGTCCGGCCGGGCCTACGCGGTCGACCTGTCGCGCCTGTCGCCCTCGGCGCGCGGCGACCGCATCGCCGTCGATGCCGGGCCCGAGCCGCTGCCGGTCCTGCATGCCGTGGTCGTCGAGGACGGCGCGCCCCTGTTGCCCGGCCGGTGGCCGCAGGAAGTGATCGATCAGCCCGGCCGCTTCCTGCTCCAGGGGCGCATGCTCTACGTGTCCGCGTCGGATGGAAGCGACCCGGCGGGCAACGGTCGGCGCTATGGGCTCGCCCTGCAGGTACCGCGCTGGTCGATGCGCGCGGGCGACCTGTTCCAGACGTATCGGGCCTATTTTCACCCCTCGAACAGCATGGTGCCGGCGATCCTGGCCATGGGCACGGTGCTCGGTCTCGGCGCGGCACTCGCGGCAGCGCTGGCGCGGTTCGGCGCGACGACGGGCGCCCGCTGCGCGGTCGCTGCCGTCGCCTTCCTGGCGGCCGCCGCCGGCCTCGCCGTCGAGCAGTCGGCGCACTGGAACGACGCCATCGTCGGCTATGACACCGAAAGCTACATGGAGCGGCCCGAGAACAGCTACCGCCCACCGGGCTATTCGCTCTTCGCTCGGGCGGTCGCGGCGCACGTGCCGCCGGCGACGCTGCACTCATATCCGAAGGAACGCCGGGTTGTCGGCGATCAGGGCGACCGCGTGCTGCGCTTGGTGCGCGCCGGCAAGCTGTTCGCCTATCTCTCGCTGCTGGCGTTCGGTCTTGCACTCTGCCTGCTCGTGCCGGGAACGATCGCCGCGGCGCTGCTGCTGGGCCTCGGCAACGCCGCGTCCGCGGTGCCGGCGGCGCTCGACCAGCCGGTCTATGCCGTCACCGTGACCGGGCTCGCCGGCATCGCGCTGGTCGCGAGCGTCGTCTACGGGGCGAGGCGGCGGGGCGAGGGGCGCTGGCTGCCGGCGATGCTGGTGTCGGCCGCAATCGCCGCGCTCGCCGGTTCGGGCATGGTCCTGCAGTACGGCGTCTTCGCCGACTTCTACGACTGGGCGATGTCGGAAACGGTCGCCCACGCGCTGGGCCTGCTGACGCTCGCGGCCGTTCTCGGCTTCGCCTTCGCCGGCCGGCGCTGGATGCTGCCGGCGGCCGCCCTCGGCGCCGCGCTGGTCTGCCTGACGCGCCAGGCCGAGCCGTATTACTGGGTGGTCGTCCTCGGCATGCTGCCGGTGGCGTTCCGGCGCGACGGGCGCGCGGCCTGGCGACCGGCGGCCTTCGTCGGCGTGCTGCTCGTGCTCAGCACCGTGGGCCTGCATGTCGGCATCGCCGCCGCGTCGCGCGCCGTCCAGCTCGGAGAGCTGCACCGCGCGGCCTTCGCCCTCTTCATCGCCGATCCCGCCGATGCGGGCCTGATGCCCGACGCCGCGACGCGCGAGTTCCTCGACGACGCCATGGCCCAGCGCGACACTCTGATCGGCGCCGGGCACGCCCGGCCGCGGAAGATCGCCAATCATTTCTACGGCCTCAGCATCGACATCGCCTGGCCGACCGCCCTCCGCGTGGCGCAGCGTCATGGCGCAGAGGACGCGGAGGGCGAGGCCCGCGCGATCATGCAGCGCGCCGCCGCGGTGATCTTCGCGCAGCACTACGACCGCTATCTCGGCTTCGTGGCCGGATCGTTCGGCGAGATCGCCGGGATGATGCGCGTCGCGCACCTGGTTCCCTGGTGGCTGCTCGCCGTCGCCGTGGGTGTCGCGGCCGCGACCGTGCGCGGGATGCATGCCTACCTGGCGGTCCTGCTCGTCGCGGCGGCGCTGGCCGGATACGCCATCATCGCGGTCGCGTCGGGACCGATCGAGCGCCTGGTCTATCCGCTCGACACGCTGTGGTTCCTTGCCTGCGTGCTGCTCGCGGTCGGGGCCTGGCAGCGCTGGCGCGCGGGCAGGGCGGCGGCATGAGCTGGCCGCAATGGCAGGAGCCGGCCTGGTGGCTCGCCCTGGCGCGCCGGCATGCGCTCGTCGCGCTCCTGCCGTTGTTCCTGTTGGCGGTCCTCGCCACGGGATGGTTGCGCCTGGCGCCGCTCGACAAGCCGATATTGGCCGCGACGGATGTCGCCGAGGCGGGCCTGCCGATCCTGCACCATGGCGGGCCGTTCTACGGCATCGACCTTTCCGGCTTGTCCGCCGCATCGCGCGGCGGGCGCATCGGCCACCAGGCAGGGCCGACCCGCCTGACGCCGTCGCAGGTTTTCCTGTTCGAGGACGGCCGCGCGCTGCGCAGCGGCCTTTGGTTCGCCGAAGGGGCGAAGCCGCTCGGCGTGTTCCTGACCGAGCGCTCGAGCATCCGCTTTTCGGCCAGCGACGGCGGCGATCCGCGCAGCAGCGGCCGCCGCTACACGCTCGTCGTCCAGGTGCCGCAATGGCAGCTGCGGGCGGGCAATCCGACGCTCTCCAATCCGTCGCTCTTCGTCGACAGGCGCAGCCTCTGGCCTTCGGCCGTCGGCGCCGGCGTCGCGCTCGCGCTCGGGCTGGTGCTCGCGCGGGCGGCATGCGGTGCCACGCTTCGACAGCGGCAGGCGATCGCCGTGCTGTGCTTCGCCGCCGTGCTGGGTGCCTTGGCGATCGAAGCCCTGCCGCGCTGGAACGACATCGGGGCCATGTACGACACGGCGAGCTACATGGAACCGCCGGAACAGAGCCTGAGGCCGCCGGGATACCGGCTGCTCGCCGTGGCCAGCATGACCGATCCCGCGCCGGCGACCTTCCGATCCTATCCGCTCTATGCCGTCGTCGTGGGCGAGCAGGGCGACGGCGCGCTGCGTCTCGTGCGCGCGCAGAAGCTGATCGCGGGCGCAGCCCTCCTGGCGTTCGGTTGCAGCCTGGCCGCGATCGTCGCCGCGCCCGTGGCGGCGGCCCTGACGCTCGGGATCGGCACCATGGCGGCGGGCGTGCCTTACCTGTTCGCCGCCCCGGCCCTTCGTTGGGGCGTGCTGGTCGCCGGCGTTGCGTCGCTGATCCTTGCCGCCGCCGCCGCGGGCCGAGGTCGCGCGCCTGACCGCCTGCGGCCGCTGCTGGTCGTCTGCGCGGCCCTTTGCGGGCTCGCCGCCTCCGGGCTGGTCATCGAGTACGGCCTGTTCGCCGCCTATCTCGACTGGGTCCAGTCCGAGGCCCTGGCGCTGTCCTTCCTGCTGCTGACGCTGGCGGCCGCGATCGCCTATCTGTTCGCCGGATGGCGGGCGATGCCGCCGGCGGCCGCCGGCGCCGCTGCCTTGGCCGCCCTGACGCATCCCGGCAGCCTCTACCTTTGGCTCGTCGTCCTGGGGCTGCTGCCGGTCGCCTTCGCGCGCGGACGGAAGGAGGGCTGGCTCCAGTCGGCTTGCGTCCTGGCCGTGCTCGGGCTCGGCATGGCTGCGCTCTACGTGTTCACGGCGGTCGTGCCCCGGACCGTGCAGCTCAACGAGCTGCATCGCATGGCGTTCGCGCTGCGCATCGCCGAACGGGAGGACGCGGCGCGGATGCCCGATGCCGAGAGCCGCGCTTTCCTGGAAAGCGCGCTCGAACGGCGCGACGCGCGGGGCGGGGGCCCGAGCGCGGCGCGCCGCGCCTTCCGCGAGCACCTGCACGAGCTGCGCTTCGATATCGGCTGGCCCGCCGCGCTGGCGGCGGCGCGCGCGTCGGGCGCGACCGACGTCGAAGGCCGCGCGCGCGCGATCGTCGTCCGCGCCGCGAACGCGGTGCTGGCCGAGCGCTTCGACCGCTACCTGGGCGTGGTGCGGGAGTCGCTCGGCGAGACGCCCGGGCTGATGCGGATCACCTATCTCGTTCCCTGGTGGCTGCTGGCGCCGGCCCTGGCCGTCCTGATCGCGCTCGTGCGCGGAACGCATGGCTACCTGGCCGGGGTGCTCGTCGCCGCTTCCATCCTCGGCTATCTGCTGATCGCCTTCGCCTCGGGGCCGATCTTCCGGCTCACCAACCCGATCGATCTGCTGCTATACTTGGCTTGCCTCATCCTGATCGTCGGCGCCTGGCATCGATTGCGCGGGCAACGGCTACGCCCCAGGGGAATCGGGTGAAGGAATTTAGGCGGCGATAAGGCTTGCAAGGAAATCGTCGTCCCAAGCGGCGGCCTTTCTCCGGAGGCGCAGGGAATGCTTGCCGGGGGCCTTTCGGATCAGGTTGTGGGCCATGTGCTTGA
>JAKLKW010000056.1 GCA_023150455.1 Alphaproteobacteria bacterium
GGAGATGACGACGAAGATGGCGACAAGCGCTGCCATGGCCCCGGGGGCCGCCGCCGGTGCCGTTCGCGCCTGGCACGAGATCGTGCACGAGGTGCTGAAGCAGAACCAGGTGAAGCTGGCCACCTATGTGCCCGACAACGTGCTGCGGCCGCTGATCGACCGGCTGCACGCCGACTCGTATTTCACCACCTTCGCCACGGCGCGCGAGGAAGAGGCGCTCGGCATCGTCGCCGGCGCCTGGATGGGCGGATTGCGCGGCTGCATCCTGATGCAGACCAGCGGCTTCGCCACGCTCGCCAACGTCATCGCCTCGCTCGCCGTGCCGTACCAGGTGCCGGTCGTGATGCTCGTGTCGGAGCGCGGCACGCTGGGCGAGTTCAACTGGGGCCAGGCGCTGACCGCCCGCACCATGCGCCCGGTGCTCGACGCGCTGGCGGTCGAGCACCACACGATCACCCGGCTCGACGAGGTCGAGTTCATCGCCGACCGCACCATCAAACAGGCGGTCATGACCCAGGCGCCCGCGGCGCTGATCCTGTCGCCGCTGTTGACCGGCGGCAAGGTGTTGAAGAAGTGAGGGCCGCCATGACCACGCCGGAACTGGAATCGCGCGGCCGCGGCAACGCCAAGGTCATGAACCGCTTCGACGTCACCAAGCGCCTGGTCGGCCGCCTCAAGGACGAGGAGGCGGTGATCGGCGGCATCGGCAACACGAATTTCGACCTGTGGGCCGCCGGGCACCGGCCGCAGAACTTCTACATGCTCGGCAGCATGGGCCTGGCCGCGCCGATCGCGCTCGGCGTCGCGCTGGCGCAGCCGAAGCGCCGCGTGTTCGGCCTCGAGGGCGACGGCTCGCTGCTGATGCAGCTCGGCTGCCTCGCGACCATCGCCAATCTCAAGCCCCGGAACCTCGCGATCGTGGTGATGGACAACGCCTCCTACCAGATCACCGGGTCGCAGCCGACCGCCACCGCCGGCGCCGCCGACATCGTCGCCATCGCGCGCGGCGCCGGCATCGACAAGAGCGTCTGGGCCGACGACGAGAGCCATTTCGAGCGCCTGGTCGACCGCGCGCTGGCCGAGGACGGCCCCTGGCTGATCGCCTGCCGCATCGACCAGCAGCCGGCCGTAGCGCAGACCGAGCGCGACCCCACCATGCTGCGCGACCGCTTCATGCGCGGGCTGGGGACACGGGGGTAGCGGCTTCCTGTCGCACCGGGTGCATCATCCTTCGAGACGCCCGCGAAATGCGGGCTCCTCGGGATGACGCGATCCGATTTCGCTCGGTAGAAACCGTCATCCTGAGGAGCGAGCGCCTCGAAGGATGATGAACGCGAACGCCCCCTCAGATATACACCCCCTTCATCCCCGCGGCGGGATAGCGCGTGCCGGCGGCGGCGCCGCGCGGGATGGCGTCGGACATGCGCTGGACCTCGGCCGGCGTCAGGCGCACGCGCAAGGCGCCGAGATTCTCGTCGAGCCGGTCCTTGCGCCTGGTGCCGGGAATCGCCACCACGTCGTCGCCCTGGGCCAGCAGCCAGGCGAGCGTCAGCTGCGACGGCGTGCAGCCCTTCTCCCTGGCCATCGCCTCGATGCGCGCCACCAGCTCGCGGTTGCGGGCGAAGTTCTCGGCCTGGAAGCGCGGATGCTGCGCGCGCCGCCCGTCGATGTCGGAAAGGTTCTGCAGCGCGCCGGTCAGGAAGCCGCGCCCGAGCGGCGCGTAGGCGACGAAGCCGACGCCGAGCTCGCGCGTGGTTGCGCGCGTCTCCTCCGCCTCGGCGCGGTAGAGCAGCGAGTACTCGGTCTGCACCGCCGCGATCGGATGCACCTTGTGCGCGCGGCGGATCGTCTCCGGCCGCGCCTCGCTCAGGCCCAGGAAGCGCACCTTGCCCTGCTCGACCAGCCGCGCCATGGCGCCGACCGTGTCCTCGATCGGCACGGCGGGGTCGACCCGGTGCTGGTAGTAAAGGTCGATCACGTCGACGCCGAGCCGCTTCAGGCTCGCCTCGCAGGCCTGAAGCACGTATTCCGGCCGCCCGTCGACGCCGTTCGGCTGGCCCTCGCGCCTTATCTGGCCGAACTTGGTCGCCAGCATCACGCGCTCGCGCCGTCCCTTGATCGCGCGGCCGACGACATCCTCGTTCTGGCCCCAGCCGTACATGTCGGAGGAGTCGAGATGGTCGATGCCGCGGTCGATCGCATGGTGGATCAGGTCGATCGAGGCCGCGTCGTCGATCGCGCCGTAGATGCCCGACAGCGACATGCAGCCGAGACCGATGGTCGTCACCGACAAGCCGTTGCGGCCGAGCTTGCGCCGCGCGATCGCTTCCGTCGTCTGCATCGCCGTCCTCCCCGTCGATCCGTGGAGGCAAGACCATAGCGGACACCGGCGCCCGCCCGCCAGCGCCCGCGCGCCAACGGCTGCGCGGCCGCCGCGCGGGACGGGTTGCAGTCCGCCCCGCGGCTTCGCTAGCCTCGGCGTCCCACGAGACCGGAGACCGGCACATGGCGTCCGACGCATCCGAGACATACGACGGCGGCTGCACCTGCCGCGCCGTGCGCTACCGCATGACCAGCCGGCCGCTGTTCGTGCATTGCTGCCATTGCCGCTGGTGCCAGCGCGAGACCGGCGCGTCCTTCGCGCTCAACGCCATGATCGAGGCCGACCGCGTCGTCCTGCTCGCGGGCGCGCCCGGGCTCGTGAACACGCCGACGCTCAGCGGCAAGGGCCAGAAGATCTGGCGCTGCCCGACCTGCCGCGTGGCGCTGTGGAGCAACTATTCCGGGGCCGGCGACAAGGTGCGTTTCGTGCGCGTCGGCACGCTGGACGAGCCCGACCGCCTGCCGCCCGACATCCACATCTTCACCCAATCGAAGCAGCCCTGGGTCGTCCTGCCGCCCGGCACGCCGGCGGTCGCGGAGTATTACGACCGCGAGAAATACTGGCCGGCGGCGAGCCTACAGCGGCGCAGGGCGCTGCTGGGCTGAGCGCTTGGCCCGGAAGGCGCCGGCGCCAGACGTCTCACATCAAGCGTGGAGGGCCGAGGGAACTAATTCCCCAGCCCCAATTGCCGGGCGAGGATCACCAGCGTCTCGTAGGTGATATGGGCGCAGAGATGCGCCGCCATGTTGTTGACGTCCTGCGGCGGGCTGACCGTGTTGATGTCGATCGCCACGATGTTGAGGTCCGTCAGCGTGCGGACGAGGTCGATGGCCTCGCGCGAGGTGAGCCCGCCCCAGGTTGGCGAGGCGACGCCCGGCGCTGAGGACGGGTCGATCACGTCCATGTCGAAGCACAGATGCACCGGCCGGCCGCGCGCCTGGTCGCGGAACTCAGCGATGCGCTGGGCGAAGCCGCCGCGCAAGAGGTCGTCGAGCGACACCACGCGGTAGCCGAGCCGCTCGGCGCGCGGCACCACGCCCTGGGTGAAGGTCGTGCCGTGGATGCCGACATGCCACGACGACGACGCGTCGATCAGCTTCTCCTCCGCGGCATGGGTGTACTGCACCGCGGCGGTGTACTTCTCGGCGGGGTCCCAGGGATAGGCGTCGGTGTGCGAATCGATGTGCAGCGACACGAGGTCGCGGTGCCTGCGCGCGACCGCGCGCAGGATCGGCACGCTGATCGAGCCGTCGCCGCCGATCGTCACCGGCACGGCGCCGGCGTCGACGATCTTCGCCACCGCCTGCTCGATGCGCTCGTAGGCGTCGAGGATGCGCCCGGGCGTCAGGCGCACGTTGCCGCAGTCCACCAGGCCCAGCGCCGCGACGGGATCGAAGTCCGCGTTGGTCGGATTGAAGCGGCGGATCAGCGCCGAGGCCTCGCGCACCGCGTGCGGCCCCTGGCGCGAGCCGACGCGGAACGGGTGGATGCCGCAGTCGAACGGGATGCCCAGCACCGCCGCGCGGCAGCCCGGCCCCGGCCTGCCATGCGCCACGCCCATGAACGTCACCGGCAGCGTATAGAGCTCGGCCTCGGAAAGTTCTTTTGCCATCGCGTCCCTCACGTCGTCGCGGTCAGGAAGTCGTACGCCGCCAGCGTGTGCACCTTGGCGACCGCCGCGAGCTCCGCGACCAGGATGTACTCGTCGGCGCCGCCCATGTTGTGCGGCGTCAGGCCATAGACGACCGTCGGCACGCCGTGGCGGCGGTACCAGCGCGAATCCGACGCGCCGATGCGCATGTTGACGGCCGGCCGCCTGCCCAGCGCCTCTTCCGCCGCGCCGACGACGCAGCGCACGATCTCGTGCTCCGGGTCGGTATAGTTGGGCTCGAAGCGCCGCGTCACCTTCCAGCTGACGCCCTCGAGCGGCCCGAGCAGCGCCGCGAGCTGCCGGTCGAGGTCGGCCGTGCCGACGCCGACCGGCAGGCGGATGTCCGCCGCGGCCTTCGCCGAGGTCGGCACCAGGTTGGGCGAGACGCCGCCGGCGATCGTGCCGATGTTGACCGTGACCTTCTGCAGCACCTCGGCCTCGCCCGCGCCGGACAGGCTCTCCGACACGGGCTTGGCGTCGGCGATCGTGCGCGCGATGACCGCCGGCGCCGCGACCGGCATGTCCTCCAGCTGCTTGAGGCGGTCGAGCGCCGCGCGCAGCCGGTCGATGGCGTTGACGCCCTTGTGCACGTGCGCGCCGTGCGAGGGCGAGCCCGTGGTCTCGAGCTCGATCCAGTAGAGTCCCTTCTCGCCGTAGCGCACGACCATGGGCGAGCCGACGTCGCCGCAGATGTTGGCGTCGCCCTTGGCATAGGGCACGCGCTCGAGCAGGAAGCCGGTGCCGAGCGAGCCCATGTTCTCCTCGTCGCCGGCCAGCGTCAGCACGATCTCGCCGCGCCACGCCTCCTTGTGCCGCGCCAGCAGCGACGCCGCCAGGATCGAGCAGGCGAGCCCGCCCTTCATGTCGCACACGCCGCGGCCGTAGAGCCTGCCGTCGCGCATCTCGGCGCCGAGCGGATCGACCGTCCAGCCCAGCTCCGCACCGATCGGGAAGGTGTCGAGATGCCCGTTGAAGATGAGGCGCCGCCCCGGCGCGGCGCCGCGCAGGCGCCCGACCAGGCTGATGACGCGCCGCTCGGGCTCGACCCGCGTGATCTCCATGCCGGGGATCTGGGCCAGCATCGCCTCGGCGACGTCGGCGATCGCGACCGTGTCGCTCGGCGGGTTGGGCGAGGCGAGGCGCACCAGACACTGCGTCAGCTCGACAAGGCGCGGCAGCGACCGGTCGACCTCGCGCGCCAGCTCGGCGCGTATGGCGGCGGACTGGCTCACCCTAGCGCAGCGCCAGGCGGCGCTCCCACAGGCGGATCGCCATGGCGAGCGGCCAGCAGATGAAGAAGTAGACCACGGCGATGAAGGTGAAGATCTCGAGCGGCCGGAAGGTCGAGGACGACAGCTCCATGCCGCGCCGCGTGATCTCGGTCACCGAGATCACCGCGCCGAGCGAGGAGAACTTGATGAGCTGCACGAAGTTCGACGCGAGCGGCGGCAGGGTCATGCGGATCGCCTGCGGCAGCACGATGCGGCGGAAGGCCTGGATCTGGGTCAGGCCCAGCACCTGCGCGGCCTCGCGATGGCCCTTGGGCACCGCCTGGATGCCGGCGCGGTAGACCTCGGAGATGAAGGCGGACTGGTAGACGGTCAGCCCGATCACCAGCGCCGTGAACGCGTCGATGCGCAGGCTGAAGACGATCGGCAGCACGTAGTAGACCCACAGCAGCTGCACCAGGATCGGCGTGTTGCGGATCACCTCGCCGAAGCCGACGCCGACGAGGCGCACCGGCCGGTAGCGCGACATGTCGAGCAGCGCGATGACGAGACCGCCGATCATGGCGAGCACCAGCGTCAGGGCGGAGAGGATCAGGGTCGTGTTGAGGCCCGAGAACAGGAAGTCGAGGTTGTTGGGAATCACGTCCCAGCGGAACTGGTACTTGAACACGGAGTCCTCCCCTGGTCTTCTTCCTTCTCGTCCCCCCTCCCGCAAGGGGAGGGGGGACGGAAAAGAAGCTAAGGCGCGACGATCGGGTCGAGCTTGTGCTTCTTGGCGTACATCATGAGCCGGCCGTCGAGCTTGATCGTGTCGACGAACAGGTTGATGTAGTTGAGCCAGATCTGGTCGCCCTGCGGCACGACGTAGGAATAGGGCGTGATCGCCAGCTTCTCCGACGGCAGCAGGTAGGTCGCCCAGTCGAACTCGTCGGTCACTTTGATGGCGGTCGGGAAGTCGGTCATGATGATGTCGACGCGGCCCGCCACCAGCTCGGCCTCGCGCGTGTTGGGCGGCGCGATCGGCACGACGGTCGCGTTCTTGAGGTACCCCTTCATGAAGGTCTCGATGTAGCTGCCGAGCGACACCGCGGCGGTGATGCCCTTCTTGTCGATGTCCTCCCACTTCTTGATCTTCGAGTCCTTGCGCGTGACGCCGTAGATGTTGGTCACGAGATAGGGCTTGGAGAACTCGACCGCCTGCGCGCGCTTCAAGGTGGCGCCCACGCCGAACATGCCGATCTCGCACTTGTTCGCCTGCAGGTCGGCGATGAAGGTGCCGAAGCTGGTCTCGACGATCTGGAGCTCGGCCTCGAGCTCCTTCGCCAGCTCCTTGGCGAGGTCGGCGTCGATGCCCTCGAGCTGGCCGGTCTTCGGGTTGCGGAACGAGATCGAGTAGTAGAGCGGGTACTGGCAGACGCGCAGCTTCTTCGACTTGGTCACCTCGTAGAGGCGCGACTGGGTCTGCTGCGCCGCCGCCTTGTCGGCGATAAGGAAGCCGGGCGCCGCGAGCGCGAGCGCCGGCAGGATCACGGACAGGATCGTCTTGCGTCCAGGCATGGCAGTCTCCCTCTGGTTAGTCCTCGAACTGCTGCAGGAAGCGTTGCGCGCGCTCTGTCCTGGGCGAGCCGAAGAACTGGGCGGGCACGGACTCCTCGACGATCTCGCCGCGGTCCATGAACACGACGCGCGTGCCGACATGGCGCGCGAACCCCATCTCGTGCGTGACCACCAGCATGGTCATGCCCTCGGCCGCGAGCTGGCGCATCACCAGCAGCACCTCGCGCCTGAGCTCGGGGTCGAGCGCCGAGGTCGGCTCGTCGAACAGCATCACCTTGGGCGACATGGCGAGCGCGCGCGCGATCGCCACGCGCTGCTGCTGCCCGCCCGACAGCCGACCGGGATAGGCGTCGCGCTTGTCGCTCAAGCCCACCTTGTCGAGCAGCCGGTCGGCGACGGCGACGGCGTCCTTGCGCTTGAGGCCGCGCACCAGCATCGGCGCCTCGATGACGTTCTCCAGCACCGACATGTGCGGCCACAGATTGAAGTGCTGGAACACCATGCCGATATTGGCGCGCACGACGCGGCCGGCCTTCTTGATCGCAGGCGTCGGCTCGGACGTCGCGATCACCTGGCCGTCCATCACGACACGGCCCTCGGACGGCGTCTCCAAGAGGGCGAAGCAGCGCAGCAGCGTGGTCTTGCCCGAGCCCGAGGGGCCGACGACGCAGACCACCTCGCGCTCGGCGACCGACAGCGAGACCCTGGTCAGCACCTCGTGGGTGTCGAACCGCTTGGACACGCCCTCGGCGGCGATGATCGCAGTGCCCGGCATCGCGACCGCTTCGGCACCCCCCTTTGCCTGCCGCTCTCCATAACGAGCTTCTATGACACCACGTGCAAACCGCGGGCCACCGGCAGTTTCCGCTTGAAACTGTGTCATGGACGGGCCAGAAACACAATAAAGGAGATTTATGGCCGATGGATGTGCGCCTTCTCGAGGCATTCCGCACCGTCGTTGATCTCCGATCGGTCACCGGCGCGGCCGCCGCCATGGGCCTGACCCAGCCCGCGGTCAGCGCGCAGATCGCGCGGCTGGAGGACGAGATCGGCTTCCCGCTGTTCGAGCGCGCGGGCGGCAGGCTGAAGCCGACCGCGGAAGCGCTCCTTTTCTATGCCGAGGTCAGCAAGGCGCTGAGCGGCTTCGACCGCCTGGCCCAGGCGGTCGAGCAGATCCGCACCGCGCAGTCCGGCCGGCTCGTGGTCGCGAGCCATCCGAGCGCCGCCATCTCGCTCCTGCCCGCGATCGTCGCCGCCTTCGTGCGCGAGCGCCCCGGCGTGGCCGTCAGGCTCGTCACGCGCAGCTCCGACGTGATCAGCAAGCTGCTGCCGTCCGAGAGCTTCGACCTCGCCATCGCCGAGCTGCCGATCGACGAGGCCGGCGTCGACCTGGCGCGCTTCCGCATGCGCTGCGTCGCGATCCTGCCGCCGGGACACGCGCTCGCCCGGCACGCGGTGCTGACGCCGGCTTTGATCGGCGACGCGCCGCTGGTCATGACCAGCCAGGCGCGCCAGACCGCCCTGCGCGTGCTCGAGGCCTTCGCCGCCGCGCGCGTGTCGTGGAACACGGTCGCCGAGACCGAGTTCTTCGCCACCGCCTGCGGCCTGGTCGCCGCCGGCGCCGGCATCTCGATCGTCGACCGGCTGTCGGCCGAGAGTTTCGCTCATCTCGGCATCGTGGCGCGCCCGTTCGAGCCGGTGATCCACTACGAGATCGGCGTGTTCCGCGCGCGCGACCGCGAGGCGTCGGTGCTCGCCGACGCCTTCCGCGCGCTCCTCGCCGAGCGCCTCGCCGCCCTCTGCGACTGAAAGTCCCCGCCCCATGAAGCTCGCCCCGGACATCCTCGCCCGCGTCGCTTCGGACCCCCTGCTGTGGCCGCAATTCGCCGCCTTGTGCGACTGCGGCGGCCGGCTCTCGGGCACCGACAGCGAGCGGCGCGCGATCGACCAGGCGCGGCGCTGGCTGGCCGAGGCGGCGCCGGGTGCCGCGGTGCGCTCGGTCCCGGTGCCCTATGGCGGATGGAAGGCGACGCGCGCCGCGCTGCGCCTCGAGGACGGCAGCGCCGTTCCCTGCCATCCGCTCGTGCGCAGCATCGCCACGCAAGCGGGCGGCCTGACCGCCGAGGTAATCGACCTCGGCCGCGGCGCGCCGGAGGAATTCGCAGCGCATGGGCCGGAGATCGCCGGGCGCATCGTGCTGGTGCGCCACGAGCTGATGTTCGCCGCCGGGACGATCCACCGCCGGCGCAAGTACGACCTGGCGCGGCAGCACGGCGCCGTCGGCTTCCTGATCGCCGGTCCCCTGCCCGGCCATGTCGTCAGCGGCTCCTCGGGCCGCGAGGCCGGCGACGGCATCCCCGGCCTGGGCATCGCGCCGGAGACCGCTGCGCGGCTCGGCCGTCGCGCCGCGGGCCTTGCGAAGGTCACGATGACGATCCAGACCGCGGAAGCGCCGGCCGCGACCGAGACGCTGCTGGTCGACCTGCCCGGCCGGACGGAGGAATGCGTCGTCTTGAGCGCGCATATCGACGGGCACGACCTGGCCGAGAGCGCCATGGACAACGCTTCCGGCGTCGCCGCCGTGCTCGCCGTGATGCGCGCGCTGGCGCCGTCTGTGGCCGGTTTGCAGCGCGGGCTTCGCGTCATGCTGTTCAGCGTCGAGGAATGGGCGCTGACCGGCTCGGCGCAGTACGTGAAGGGCCTGTCGCCGGCGGAGCGCGACCGCATCGCGCTCAACGTCAACCTCGATTCGATCGCGGGCCACCCGCGCCTCGCGGCGCTGACCAGCGGCTTCGCCGGGCTCGAGCCGTTCCTGCTGCGGGTCGCCGAGGCGAACGGCCAGGCGCTGCGCGCGATCCGGCCGCTGATGCAGAACTCCGACCACGCCAATTTCGCGCTCGCCGGCATCCCGGCGCTGCGCCTCGTCGCCGGCTTCGACGACCCCGCCGCCAACCTGCGCCTCGTGCTGACGCCCGCCGATACGCGCGACAAGGTCGCCGACAGCGAGCTGCGCCAGGCCACGATCCTGACCGCCGCCCTCGCCGCCGCCGCCTGCGACGCCGACGCCGACGAGGCCGCGCGCTGGCGGGCGAAGGCGCAGCCTTAGCCGGTCGACGCCGCCGACGCGGTCGATCCCCGGGCGCGTTCGCAACAGCAACTCATTTGCCGCGGCCGGCGACCGCCCGGTCCCCCGCCGGCGCGTCGCGCGAGGGCTTCAGGACCAGTTAACGAACTGGTCCTATTCTCCTGGTGCGCCGGCCCATGCCATGGCGCACAACCGGGCGGGAACGGGGCGGATGGAAGCTTCCGGGAGTTCGTCGGCGATGGACATTCGCGCGATCGCGCCAGCGGTGGAGGCACCCGCGCCGTGGGAGCCGACCGACGACTTCGCCCTGCTCGATGCCATGCCCGCGAGCACCGCCATCCTCGATTGCACCGGCCGGATCATAGCGGTCAGCGAATCGTGGCGACAGTTCGCGCTGTCCAACGGCTATCGCGACGCCACCCTCGGCGTCGGCCGCAACTACCTGGAGATCTGCCGCGCCGCCGACGATCCGGCGGTCGCCGCCAAGGTCGGCGCGGGCATCACCCAGATCCTCGCCGCGCGCCGCTCCGGCTTCAGCATCGACTACGCCTGCCATGCGCCGAGCAAGCAGCGCTGGTTCCGCCTCCACGCCGCGCCGATCGCGTTCAAGCAGGAGCTCGGCGCCCTGGTGATGCACACGGATATCACCGACGAGTTCCTGGCGCGCCGCGACCTGCGCCGGGGCATTCGCCGGTTCCAGGAGGTGGCCGAGATCGTCTCGGACTGGCTGTGGGAGACGGATACCGCGCTTCGCTTCACCTACCTCTCCGACCGGTTCGCCGAGATCGTCGGCATTCCCGTCCGCGAGGCGACCTTCCGAGCGTTCGACGACGTCTTCGCGTTCGTCGACGGTCCCGAGGACGTCGGCCGCCTCTATTCGCTCCTGGCGACACAGAAGAAATTCCGCGACGAGACGTTCCGCCTGCGCTTTCCCGACGGCCGCGTCCGGCTGTGCCGCGTCAGCGGTGGCCGGATCGTCGACACGAAGGGCAACCTGCGAGGCTTCCGCGGCACCGGCGCGGACATCACCGAGCAGGTCGAGGCGCAGGCGCGGGCCGACGCAACCAGCCGCCGCTTCCTCGAGGCGATCGACCGCATGCCGCGCGGCATCACGCTGTGGGACGAGGCCGACCGGCTGATCCACGCGAACCTCGCGTACAAGGAAATCTATCCCGGCCTCGAGGAAATCATGGAGCCCGGCCTCGCCTTCGAGCGGCTTCTCCGCGCGATCCTGGACGGCAGCTATATCGACACCGGCGACGTCGAGCGCGAGACCTTCATCGCCCAGCGCCTGGAGCGGCGCCGACAGGGAAGCCACAGCGTCACCCTTCGCATGAGGACGGGGCGATGGGAGCAGATCGCCAGCGACCGCATGAGCGACGGAAGCCTCCTCAACTGCCACGCCGACGTGACGGAGCTGAAGCTGGCCGAGCGGGAGGCGAAGGAGAAGTCGGAGCTGCTGCAGTCGATCCTGGACAACATGAGCGAGGGCATCATCGTCACGGATGAGGATCTCAGGCTCGTGGCGTGGAACGGCAGCGTCCAGGCCATGCTCGAGCTGCCCGACGGCCTGCTCGAGATCGGCGCCGAGCTTCGCGCACTCAGCCTCGCTTTGGCGCGGCGCGGCGAGCTCGGCCCCGGCGATCCCGAGCAGCTGGCGACCGACCGCATCGCGTTTATCAGGGACAACGTCCGCGTGGTCCGCGAGGTGCGCCTGCGCAACGGCCGGACGCTCCAGGCGCGGACGTACCAGATGCCGACGGACGGGCTGATCATCGTCTATCTGGACATCACCAGCCAGAAGCAGGCCGAGGCGCATGCGCGGCACATGCAGAAGATGGATGCGGTCGGCACGCTCGCCGGCGGGATCTCGCACGAGCTGAACAACGCCCTCGTCCCGATCATCTCGCTGACCCAGCGGACACTCAAGGCGATGCCGGAGAGATCGCGCGAGCGCGAGAACCTGGCGGTCGTCGCCGCCGCGGCGGCGCGGTCCCGCGACCTGGTCGGCAAAATCCTCAACTTCTCGCGCAAGTCGGGCCGGACCGACGGCGCGACCTGCGTCGCGGACGGCATCCAGGCGGCGCTGAAGGCGCTCGCGGCGGCCATCCCCGCGCAGATCGGGGTCGCGACCGAGATCGCCGAGGACGTCGGCTCCGCCCGGATCGACGGCGACGAGCTGCAGCAGGTGGTGATCAACATCGTGACGAACGCGGCCCAGGCGATCGGCGACCGCGCCGGGTCGATCGGCATCGAAGCGTCGCGCGAGCCGCCGTCCGCGGCGCACCCGACCGGTCTCATCAGGATCACCGTCCGCGACGACGGGCCGGGCATCCCCGAGGACGCGCGCCAGCGCATCTTCGAGCCGTTCTTCACGACGAAGCCGGTCGGACAGGGCACGGGGCTCGGCCTGTCGCTGGTCCACGCCATCGTCGCCAGCCACGGCGGCCGGGTCGACGTGGAGTCCGAACCCGGCGCCGGCGCGGCCTTCCACGTCCTTCTCGAGCCCGCGGCGGCCTTCGCGACCGCGTAATGGCACCCGGGGCAGCATCGCGATTCCACCGGAGAAAGACATGACGAAAGTGCTCATCATTGACGACGACCCGGGCGTACGCACGGTGATCCGGCAGGCCCTGGAGGACGAAGGCATCGACGTGGTCGAGGCCGAGGACGGCCGCCACGGCCTCGATCAGCATGCCGACCATCGCCCCGATCTGGTCATCACCGACATCATCATGCCGGACATGGAGGGCATCGCGGCGATCCTGGCGCTGCGCCAACGCCAGCCGGACATCCCCGTGATCGCGATCTCCGGCGGCGGACGCCTGCGCAACAAGGACTTCCTCGAGGCGGCGCGGCGGATGGGCGCGAACCGGGTGCTGCCCAAGCCGTTCGACGACGACGTGCTGATCGGGCTGGTGAAGGAGCTCCTGCGCGAACCCGCTTCCGCGGCGTGAGGATGCGCATGGTGATCGAGAAACCCGCACGAGTCGTCCCCCTGGATCCGCGAACGGAAGGCCACGCCCGCCGCGTGGCGCCGCACGACGAGGCGTGGCGCGCGCCGCTCGGCGCGGAGATGCACAAGGCGGTCTCGGGGCGCCTCCAGCTCGTCAGCCTCGATCACGTGCGCGCGCGGCTCGGCGAAAGCTGGCCACGGCACCGTGCCCTCGTGCAGGCAACCACGCTCAAGATCCTGCGCCAGTATCTCGCGGGGCAGGCGATCTTCGAGCCTGTCAACGACACGACCTTCGCCGTCCTGTTCGAAGCGGGCGACACGCGCCAGGCCCGCGCGATCTGCCTGATGATCCTGCGGGCCGTCACGCGAATCCTGCTGGGCGAGGACGACCCGCTCGAGGAATCGGCCGTGCGGACGATCGTCGCCGCCGCCGATGGAACCCTGTCGTTGCGCACCGACGAACCCGCGGCCGGGCCGGGCGCGGCAGACGCTCCGCCTCATTCGTCCGCGGAGAGCGCCTTGCCGGCATCGCTTCCGGCGGAGCTCCTGAAGCTCGCCTCGCTGGTACCGGACGATCTGGATTTCCTCTATCGGCCGATCTGGGACACCAAGCGGTCCGCGATCACGACCTATCTCTGCCAGGCCGTGTCCGTCGGCGACGGCGACGAGCCGGTGGTCGACTACGCCGTGCTGCCGGGCGGCGTGCAGTCCTCCGTGGTCCGCGAGGTCGACCTGCGCGCCGCCAAGCGCATCGCCGACGATCTGGGGAAGATCGTCTCCTCGGGTCGCAGGGTATTCGTGTCGACGACCGTCCACTGCCGCACGCTGGAAGACCGCGAGTCGCGGCAGGCATATGTCGACACCTTCGCGCCGCTGTCGGAGGAGACGCGCCGCCTGCTGGCATTCGAGATCGTCGGGTTCGACGACACGACCTCCGAGAGCCGGCGGCACATCTCGCTCTCCGCGGTCAAGTCGCTCGGCCGGGTCGTCGTCGCGCGGCTGCCGATCGACGTCTCCACGCTCGCCTCCTTCCAGCGCAGCGGCTTCGACGCCGTCGGCGTCTACCTGGACGAACGCAACCGGGACGAACGGCGGCTGATGAAGCTGTTCGAGCGCTTCGCGTCGATGGCTTCCCGGATCGGCTTGCGCACCTTCGTTCACGGGATGCGGTCGAGCAGCCTCGCGACGATCGCGATGGCGGCCGGCTTCGATCATGTCGACGGCGAGGTGGTCGCCCTGTCGGCCGACCGGATCGGCGCCGTCATGCGCTTCCAGCTCGCGGATCTATACGGCGCCGGCGAGTACGCCGACATCCCGTAGGAGCACGAACCGAGACGGCCGGACGCGCTGAACCGGACTTCGTCGGGGTCGGGCTCGGCCCCACTGCCGTCCGGTTCCGCCGCTGTCTTCACTGAAACCACCCATGGTCGTCATGCCCGGACTTGTTCCGGGCCCCTGAGGTCCTCGAAGGGCACGTCGGGGCAGCGGCAAATTCGTCGACAGCAGGCTTGAAAAGGCGCCTGGCATTCCTACGATTGCAGGCCACGCCGGCGGCAGACAGCCGACGTGCGACCGTGCCGCGCGCCAGGACCGAAAGCCGGGTCCGAGGATGGCGATCGGCGGAGCGCTCCCTCGCTTGTCTGCCAAGCTCTTCGTTCGATCGCCGAGTCCGACGGAGCCGCCATGACCCTCGACCTGATCGTCCGCCACGCCGGCCTGCCGGACGAACGCACAGGCGTCGACATCGCGGTCGCCGGCGGGCGGATCGCCGAGGTCGCGCCGAAGATCGCCGGCAAAGCGGCGACGGAGATCGACGCCGGCGCCCGGCTCGTCTCGCCGCGTTTCGTTGACGCGCATTTCCACCTCGACGCCGCGCTCACGCTCGGGCTCGCCGGCAAGGTCAACCGGTCAGGCACGCTGGCCGAGGGCATCCGCCTCTGGGGCGAGCTTCAGCCCCATCTGACCGCCGACGGCTTGAAGGGGCGCGCGCTCGCCTACTGCGACCTGGCGGTGAGCCAGGGCCTGCTCGCGATCCGCAGCCATGTCGATGTCGGCGACGACGCGCTGACGGCGGTCGAGGTGCTGGTCGACGTCAAGCGGCAGGTCGCACCCTGGCTCGACCCCTGGTACCCGCTCGGCCGCGCCGACATGCTGGACGTCGCGCACATGGGCGCGCATGCCGGGCACTTGACCGGCCAGGACGGCACGTGCGCCTGCTTCGCCGCGGTGACCGCGACGGCCGCGCGGATCATGGGGCTCGAGGGCTACGGCATCGAAAAGGGCTGCCACGCAGACTTCGTGCTGCTGCAGGCGAAGGACCCGGTCGAGGCGATCCGCCTCCGGCCGCCACGGCTTGCCGTCGTGCGCCGCGGCCGCGTGGTCGCCGAGATGCCGGCGCAGGTCAGCCGGCTGGCGCTGGACGGCCGCCCGCGCGCGCTCGACCCCAGCCGGCGGCCCTCAATCCGGCTTGCCACGATCACGACGGCCCGCTGCCGTAGAACAGATCGACCAGCACCAGGGAAATGCCGGGCACATAGGTGCACAGCAGCAGGACGACCAGCAGCGCCAGGATGAACGGCAGGTTGACCTTGGTCGTCTCCCAGATGTCCGACTTGGCGATGGCGCAGGCGGCGATCAGGACGCTCGCGACCGGCGGCGTCTGCTGCCCGATCGCCAGGTTCAGCGTCACCACCAGGCCGAAATGGACCGGGTCGATGCCCACCGCGGTCACCATCGGCATCACGATCGGCACCACCAGGATGATCGCCGCGGCGGAATGCAGGAACATGCCGAGGATCAGGAAGAACACGTTGAGCAGCAGCAGGATGATGTATTTGTCCGAGGTCAACCCCGTGATGCCCTGCGCCAGCGCCTGCGGCAGCTGCGCCTCGGTCAGGAAGGTGCCGATCAGCGCCGAGCTCGCCACCAGCAGCATGACGACGGCGGTCTGGATGCCGCCGTCGATGCAGGCGCGCCTGAGCGCGCGCAGGTCGAGCTCGCGGTAGACCACGATGCTGATGAACAGCGCCGCCGCCACCGCCAGGCCGGCGCCCTCGGTCGCCGTCACGAATCCGCCGAAGATGCCGCCCAGGATGATGACCGGCAGCATGAAGGCCCACAGCGCCTCCTTGAAGGTCTGCCACACCCGGGCGAGCTGGAACCGCTCCTCGACCGGGAAGTCGTAGCGCACCGCCTGGATGTAGGCGGCGATGGCGAGGCCGATGGCGCCGGCGATGCCGGGCAGGATGCCGGCCACGAACATCTTCACCACCGAGGTCTGCGCCATCACGCCATAGAGGATCATCGGGATCGAGGGCGGGATGATGATGGCGAGGCTGGCCGCCGACGAGCTGACCGCGGCCGCGAACTCCTTGGAGTAGCCGCGCGAGCGCATGGCCGGGATGAGGATCGTGCCGAGCGCCGCGACGCCGGCGACGGCCGAGCCGGAGATCTCGGCGAAGAACATCGACGCGCCGATCACCACCATCGACAGGCCGCCGCGCACGAAGCCGAACAGCGCCGAGGCGAAGGCGATCAGGCGCCGCGATATGCTGGACGCGTTCATGATCGCGCCGGCGAGGATGAACAGCGGGATCGCCAGCAGCGGGAAGCTCGACGCGCCGTCGAACATCACCAGCGCGACGTTCGGCAGCATCTGGGCGCCCTGCGTCAGCACGATGGCCGCGACGGCCACGAGCCCGAGGGCGACGGCGACCGGCACGTTGAGCAGCGCCAGGCCGAGCATGCCCGCGAGCATCAGGGCGATGGTCATCGCGGCTCTCCGGGCTTGGCGCCGGGAAGCGCCGGGTCGCCATGCTCCGCGAGCTCCATGGCTTCCTTGACCTCGAGATCGACGAACCCTCCGCCGCGCGCGTCGCGCAGCACGTCCGGCAGGCGCAGCGCCTCGGCGACGGCGAACAGCGCCGCGCCGATCGGGATGGCCGACTGGGTGAGCTGCGTCGGCACGAACGGCAGGCTGACGAGATGCTCGCCTTCCAGGACCTGCAGCACCTCCCAGCCGAGGACGGCCAGCAGGATGAAGAAGAGGAACACCATCGCCTCGGCGAACAGCGTGGCGACCACCCGCACCGCCGGCGGCATCGCGTTCACCAGGCCCGGCACGCCGATATGCGCGCCGCGCAGCGCCGCCAGGGCGGAGCCGTAATAGGTGAGCCAGACCAGCCCGATCGAGGCGATCTCGTCGTACCAGGACAGCGAAGCCCCGGCATAGCGGAAGGTCGCGCCGGCGATGACGAGCGCCGTCAACGCCACCACGAGCGCCAGGACGATGGCTTCGAGCAGGCGCCCATAGCCGGCGCGCACGTCACGCAGAGTCACGACCGCCGCCCCCCAAGGTCACCCGCCCAAGGTCACGCCGCCGCAGCGCTGGCCGGCCGGTCCGCCGGCCCGCTTGCCGCGGTCGGATTACGAGGTCTTCTTGCCGAGCGCGATGGCCTGGTCGACCAGCGCCTTGCCGTCGGGAACCTCTTTGGCGAACTCCTCGTAGATCGCCTTGCTCGCGGCGATGAAGGCGTCCTTGTCGGCCTCGTTCACCTTGATCGCGGACTTCTTCATCTTCTCCAGCAGGTCCCTGTCGAAGTCCGCCGCCATCTTGTAGGCGACCGGCTGCATCTCCTTGGCGGTATCCGCCAGGATTTTCTGCACCTCCGGGCTGAGCCGCGACCAGCTTGCCCCCGCGGTCAGGTAGGCGGGCGTGTAGACGTGGCCGGTCAGCGACAGATACTTCTGCACTTCGTGGAAGCGCCCGGAATGGATCTGCGCCAGCGGGTTCTCCTGCCCGTCCATCGCGCCGGTCTGCAGCGCCACGAACACTTCCGAGAACGCCAGCGGCGTCGGATTGGCGCCGTAGGCCTGGAACATCTTCACCCGCCAGGTGCCCTTCGGCACGCGCAGCTTGATGCCTTGGAGATCCTCGGGCTTGACGACCGGATGCTTGTTGTTGGTGACGTGCCGGAAGCCGTTCTCCCAGGTCGCGAGGATGCGGTAGCCCGCCTTCTCGGCGGCCGGCAGCATCTTCGGGACGAGGATCTGGTCGCGGATGCGCTCCATGTGCGCGCGGTCCTTGACCAGGTACGGCATCTCGAACATGCCGAAGCTCGGCACGTACGACGACATCACCGTCGACGGGATCGACAGGTCGAGCGTGCCGAGCTTCAGCTTCTTCATCATTTCGGAATCGGAGCCGAGCTGGCTCGAGCCGTAGACGACGACCTTGGCCTTGCCGCCGAGCTTGGCGTTGGCGCGCTTGGCGAACTCATCGGCGGTGCCGCCGATCAGCGAGCCGGGCTCGGCCACGTGGCCGAGCTTGATCTCCTGCTGGGCGGACGCGCCGCCCGACAGCAGCACGAGCCCCAATGCGAGCGACAACAGATGTTGCGGTCTGATCATGGCTTCCTCCCTTGCTGAGCTTCATCGTCGCCCGGCGCTCTCCGACGCCTTCGGCGGAACGATCCGGTTGCGTGCTATGCCACCTCGTCCCGTGTCTTCTCGCGAACCGCCGGCGCGCCCGAGGCGACCACCACGCCGTCGGCCTCGAGCGCGGCGCACTCGTCCGCTCCGATGCCCACCCCGGCGAGGACCTCGCGCGTGTGCTCGCCGTAGAGCGGCGCGCCCCGCAGCACCTTGCCCGGCGTCCGCGAGAACTTGACCGGCAGGCCGAGCGTCTTGACCGGGCCCAGGGTCGCATGCTCCACCGCGACGACCATCTCGCGCGCGACGGTCTGCGGGTCCTCGAGCGCCTGCAGCATGTCGTTGACCGGGCCGCACGGCACGCCCTCGTCGTCGAGCAGCTTGAGCCAGTGCGCCGCCGGCCGGGTGCGGAAGCGGCGCGCGAGCTCGGCCTCGAGCGCGGCGAGGTTCGCCATGCGGTCGGCGCCGGTGCGGAAGCGCTCGTCGTCCGCCAGCTCCGGCGCGGCCAGCGCCTCGACCACGCGCAGCCAGTTCTTCTGGTTGGCGCCGCCGACGACGATCCAGCCGTCGGCGGCCTCGAAGGCCTGGTACGGCGCATTGAGCGGGTGCGCCGAGCCCATGGCGCGCGGCGCCGTGCCCGTGGCGAGCGCGATCGCCGCCTGCCAGTAGGTCTGCACCAGCGCCGCCTCGAACAGCGACGTCTCGACGCGCTGCCCCTCGCCCGTCTTGAGCCGGTGCGCGTAGGCGGCGAGGATGCCCATGGCGGCGAGGATTCCGGCGGTGATGTCGGACAGCGGCGGGCCGCACTTGGTCGGCGGGCCGCCCGGCGCGCCGGTGAAGGTCATGATGCCGCTCATCGCCTGCGCGACGAGGTCGAAGCCGCGCCGGTTGCGGTAGGGGCCGGTCTGGCCGAAGCCCGACAGCGAGCAGTAGATCAGGCCCGGGTTCCGCTCCCGGAGCGCCTCGTAGCCGAGGCCGAGGCGATCCATCACGCCGGGCGCGAAATTCTCGACCAGCACGTCGACGTCCCCGGCCAGCCGCTTGAGCAGCGCGGCGCCGACCGGCGTCTTCAGGTCGATGACGATGCCGCGCTTGTTGCGGTTCATCATCAGGAACGCCGCGGCCTGGTCGCCGACCTTCGGCGGCACGGTGCGCCGCGTGTCGTCGCCGTCGGGCTTCTTCTCGACCTTGATCACGTCGGCGCCCATGTCGGCGAGCATCAGCGTGCAGGTCGGGCCCGCCATCACGTGCGTCAGATCGAGAACCTTCAGGCCCGACAGCGGTCCCATCGTCTCCTCGTCGTCGTCGCGTTCGCGCGGGCGCCGGACGCCCGCGCGCAGCACGCGCTCAGCTTCCCGTCCATTTCGGCGGACGCTTGTTCAGGAAGGCGTCCATGCCCTCGCGGAAATCCCGGCTCGTGTAGCACATGCGGATCAGGTCCTCGCCCTCCTCGCGGCCGAGGCGCGGCTGCAGCCGCCTCAGCGCCTCCTTGGTCGCGCGCAGCGTCAGCGGGGCGTGGCCGGCGACGAGCTCAGCCAGCGCCTCGGCGCGCGCGGCCAGCGCGGCCGCGTCCTCGACCACCTCCGAGACCAGGCCGATCGCCTGCGCCTCGGCCGCCTCGACCAGGCGCGCGGTGAAGACCAGCTCCTTGGTGCGCGCGGCGCCGATCAGGTTGGCCAGCCGCGCGTAGTTGGTCATGGACAGGCAGTTGCCCAGCGTGCGCGCGATCGGGAAGCCGAACCTGGCCGAGCGCGCGGCGATGCGCAGGTCGCAGACCATGGCGATGCCGGCCCCGCCGCCCGTGCAGGCACCGGCGATCGCGGCGATGGTCGGCACGCGGCAGCGCTCCAGCGCACCGAGGACGCGGTCGATGCGGCTTTCGTAGGCGAGCGCGTCCTCCGCCGTCTTGAAGGCGCGGAACTGCGAGATGTCGGTGCCGGCGGCGAAGGCCTTGTCGCCGGCGCCCGTCAGGATCATCGCCTTGACCGAGGCGTCGCGGTCGAGCGACTGGCAGATCGCCGCCAGGCGCTCGTACATGGCGAAGGTCAGCGCGTTGCGCGCCTGCGGGCGGTTGAAGAGGACGCGCGCGATGCCGTCGCGCACCTCGAACAGCAGCTCCTCCTCTGCGGACGCGGTGCTCGCGGCGCCGTTCTGCATCAGCCTCCCCTGGACCGGCGGGCGCGGGCCGAAGCCGCGCGCGGCCTTGTTCCCGAAAACTTGAATGCAAAATGGCGGAAATTGCAACCCGGTAATTGCCGCGATGGCGCGGTGACGTGTAATTTGCATGCAAAATGGACGCGACGCGATGGGGACGAACACCGACGCCACGGCGACGCTGCACGAGGAAGTGGTCGCCCGCCTGCGGGAGATGCTGATCGAGGGCGTAATCCCGCCCGGCGCGCGCATCCCCGAGCGCGACCTGTGCCGCCTGTTCGCCATCTCGCGCACGCCGCTGCGCGAGGCGCTCAAGGTCCTTGCCGCCGAAGGCCATGTCGAGCTGCTGCGCAACCGCGGCGCGCGCGTCGCCAGGCTGACGTCGCGCGACCTGCGCGAGCTGCTCGAAGTCTGCGCCGGGCTCGAGGCGATCGCCGGCGAGCTTGCCTGCCAGCGCGTCTCGGACGCGGCGCTGGCCCGGATCGAGGCGCTGCACGCCGAGATGGCGGCGCATCACCGCAGCCACGACCTGCCCCGCTACTACCAGTGCAACCGGCAGATCCACGAGGCGATCGTGCGCGCCGCCGGCAATGCCGCGCTCGCCGCGATGTACGACGCGGTCAACGCGCGCATCCGCCGCGCGCGCTACCTGGCGCCGATGCCGCCCGCGCATTGGGACCTCGCGATGCGCGAGCACGAGGGCATCATGAACGCGCTGGTCCGGCGCGACGGCGCGGGCCTGGCGCATATCCTGCGCCGCCACCTGGACAACAAGTTCAAGGAGATCGAGCTGGCCGGCTTCGCCGAAAGCGAGGCAGCGGCTTCGTCGCCCGCGCGCCGGACGGAACCCGGGCAGGCCAACGGCCGCCGGCACGTCGCGCGCTGACGGCGCAGGCGGCACGCGCAACCCGCCGCGCGCCGCAGCGTCGAATTGCCGCAGCCATGCCGCGCGACGCCGATACCGTGCATTCACTCTGCCGCCCTATTTGGCTTTGTTGCAGGTGCGGGATTCGCTACCTTGCGGCCCCCGAACCGCCGCCCCGCCGATCGACTGGAAGACGTTCAGCGAAAACCGCTCCATGTCACACCCGCCCCCCGATCCCGTCGACCGCGCGCTGATCTCGGAACTTGCCGGGGAGATCGCGCGCTCCGCGGAGCGCCCGAAGCTGGCGGCGTATTTCGCCGGGAACGGCGCGCCGCCGCCGCGCGTGGTCTGGCAGCCGAGCGAGGACGACGTGCGCCACGAGCCGCTCAGGTTCCTGGTCGGCTTCTGGCAGATGCATTCCGCCGGCGGCCGCCTGCCCGGCGTCGACATGGTCGAGCCCTTCGCGCTCAAGCCGGCGCTCGGCTACATCATGCTGCTCGACGTGCTCGACGACGGCTGGGACTACCGCTACCGCCTCTACGGCACCAACATCGCCCAGCGCCTCGGCCAGGACCTGACCGGGCGGCGCACGTCCGACATCTCGAAGCGGGCCTTCACCGGCACCTTCTACATCGCCGCCTACCGCGCGGTGCTCGAGCGCCGCGCGCCGCTGTTCACCGTGTCGGCCTCGCCCCGCTACGTCGCCGCCGTGGACTGGTGGCGCCTCGCCCTGCCGCTCGCCGCGCCGGATGGCGCCGTGACGCGGCTGCTCGTCGGCAACGTTCCCGGCGACTGGCGCTCCACCCGCGAGCCGCCGGCGCCTTGAACGGCAACGCCTCGCGTCACTCCGCCTCGTCCACCACCCTGGCGATGACCGGCCAGTAGCGGTCGCCGTCGCCGCGCGCGACGGCGCGCTCGGGGAAGTCGCCCGGCACGATCGCCTTCATGCCGTGGTTGCGCAGCGCGAAGCTGTCGGCCGAGCCCTTCGACAGGGCGCCGAGCAGCGTGGCGGCGTCGATCCCGGCGCGCCGCCCGATCGCAGCGGCCTCGGCCAGCGCGACGACGTTCTCGATCAACACCATGTCGTTGAGGATCGTCACTACCTGCCCCGTGCCGACGCCGCCGCAATGCGTGACGTCCGAGGCGAAGCAGGCCAAGAGCGGGCGGATGCGCCGGGACAGCTCGGGCGCGGCCGCCGCGGCGACGTTGGCGAAGCGGGCGCAATCCGGGCGCCCAGCCCCGCGCGCGCCGCTAGCGGATCATCGCGCGCAGCTTGGAGGAGACCAGGTCCGCACCCAGCACCAGCACCAGGATCACGACGACGCAAGCGGCGGTGTTCTCGTACTGGAACAGCTTCATGCTGCTGATGAGCTCGAAGCCGATGCCGCCGGCGCCGACCATGCCGAGCACGGTCGAGACGCGGATGTTGGTCTCGAACCGGTAGAGCACGACGCCGATCCAGGCCGGCAGCACCTGCGGCAGCACGCCGAAGACGATGCGCTGCGCCGTGCCGGCGCCCGCCGCGGACAGGGCCTCGAGCGGGCCCTGGTCGATCTCCTCGATCGCCTCGGCGAAGAACTTGCCGAGCATGCCGGCGCCATGGATCGCCATGGCGATGACGCCGGCGAACGGCCCCAGCCCCACGGCGGCGACGAAGATCAGCGCCAGGATGATCTCGTTGATGCCGCGCATCACGTTCAGCACCTGGCGCATGGCGTGGAAGATCGCCGGGTGCGGCGACAGGTTGCGCGCCGCGAAGAAGCACACCGGCAGCGCCAGGACGACACCCAGCACCGTGCCCCACAGCGCGATCTGCACCGACTCGATCGCGGGCCGCACGAGGTTCTGCATGTAGGCGAGGTTCGGCGGCAGCATGCGGCCGAGGAAATCGCCGATCCACGGCAGGCCCTCGATCAGGTCGGCGAGGCTGAGCTTGGTGCCGATCGCCGCCCACCACAGGCAGGCGGCGCTCGCCGCCGCGACCAGCGCGACCATCCACCAGCCAAGCGGCCCGCGCGGCGGATTGACGACGAGGCGATAGCCGGCAAGCACCATGTCACGCCCTCCCCAGCGCGGCCGGCCGCGGCGTCTCGCCCGCCGTCCGCCCGCGCCGTTCGGCCAGGAGGCGCGCCGCGCCGAGCGCGTGGGGATCGTCGAGCCCGGGATAGATGCGGTGGACCACCTCCTGCGTCACGTCCTCGGGCCTGCCGTCGAACACCTTTTCGCCCGCGGCGAGGCCGACGACGCGCTCGCCGAACTCGAGCGCGTAGTCGATCTGGTGCAGGTTGCACAGCACGGCGATGTTCGACTCCTTGCAGATCTTCTTGAGATAGGAGAGCACGACGCGCGAGGTCTTGGGATCGAGGCTCGCCACCGGCTCGTCCGCCAGCATGATCTTCGGCTGCTGTGCCAGCGCCCGGGCGATGCCGACGCGCTGCTGCTCCCCGCCGCTCAGCGTATCGGCGCGCGCCTCGGCCTTGTGCGCCAGGTTGACCTGCTCCAGGCAGTGGCGTGCGAGCGCCACGTCGGACTCGGGGAAGACGTGGAGCAGCGTCAGAGCCCCGGGCAGGTCGGCCATGCGCCCCACCAGCACGTTCTTCAGCACCGACAGGCGCTTCACCAGGTTGTGCTGCTGGAAGATCATGGCGACCTTGCGGCGGAGCTGGCGCAGCTCGCGCCGGCCGGGAGACGCGAAGGGCATGCCGTCGATGATCACCTCGCCCGCGCTCGGTTCGGCCAGCCGGTTGATGCAGCGGAGCATGGTCGACTTGCCGGCGCCGCTCGGCCCCAGCACGACGACGAACTCGCCCGCCGCGATCTCCAGGTCGACCCCCTTGAGCGCCTTGATCGCCTGGTCCGGCCCATAGCTCTTGCGCAAGCCGCGGATCTCGATCATCGCCTTCTGCCCTCCCCCTTCCTTGCGCGGGACGGTCAGCTACTTCTGCTTCTTCAGGTCGATATTGGCGAGCTTCGCGGTTTCGCGGACCACGTCATAGGCCGCGTCGCTGGTTTCCTTGAAGCCGTTCAGCATGCCCTGGTCCGACCAGTTCATGTCCTTGATGCCGAGGAACGCCGCCTTGATCTTGGCCTTGAGCTCGGCCGGCAGGTCCTTGCGCCAGACCATCGGCGATTCCGGGATCGGCTCGGAGCGCCAGACGACGTGGACGTCCTCCGCCTTGATCAGGCCCTTCTTCACCGCCGCGTCGAAGATGCGGTCGGCGATCGTCGCGGCCTCGACCTTGCCGTTGGCGACCGCCACCGCGTTGGCGTCATGCGCACCGGTGAAGATCACGTTCTTGAAGTCGCGCTTCGGTTCGATTCCCGCCTTGAGCAGGCCCGCCATCGGGAACGCGTAGCCCGAGGTCGAGGCCGGATCGACGAAGGCGAAGTTCCTGCCCTTCAGATCGGCGATCGTCTTGATGCCGCTCGACTTCAGCGTGATGATCTGGCTGTGGTAGAAGGTGCGGCCGAGCTTCTTGGTCTCGGCGATCACGAAGGCTTCGACCGGCGTGACCGTCGTCGCCAGCACGTAGGAGAACGGCCCCAGATAGGCCACGTCCAGATGCTTCGAGCGCAGCGCCTCGATCACGCCGTTGTAGTCCGACGCGACGAAGCCTTCGACCTTGGACCCAAGGTTTTTCTCCAGCGCTTCCAGGATGTCCTTGCTCTGCGCCAGCATCGCGCGCGAGTCCTCGGACGGGATCAGCCCGACCCGGAGCGGCTTTTCCGCCCGCGCGCCGGCCGCGCCCCCCATCGCCAGCACGGCCGCCAGCGCTGCGGCGGCCACGGCCCTGAAGAGTTTCGTCCCGGTTCGTCCTTGCATCGCTTCCTCCCTTTGCGTCATTCGTCCGCGCCCGTCAGGCGAGCGCGGCGCGCCGGCCGATGAAGTTGCGCCCGCGCTCGCCGGCCAGCGCGCGGTCGATCAGCCCGTTCCAGTCCTTCCCGTCGACGCCGTGGTCCTCGGCCCGCGTCGATACGCCCAGGGCGTCGAGAAACCGCTCCAGGCGGTCGGCGCCGACCCGCAGATCGGGCCCGAAGATGGCGCTCAATGCCGCGTCGCAGGACGGATCGCAGCCGATCACCGCGCGCATCACCATCGGCAGGCTGAAGGAGCAGGCGATGCCGTGCGGCACGCCGTGATGCAGCGTCAGATGGTAGCTGAGCGAATGCGCAAGCGCCGTGCGCGTGTTGGAGAAGGCGAGCCCCGCGAGGCACGCGGCGCGCGCCATCGCCTCGCGCAGCTCGGCGCTGTCCAGCCGCTCGGCCAGGCGCGGCAGGCAGTCGAGAGTCTCGCGCGCCGCCGCCACCGCGAGCGCCGTCGAGGCCGGGTTGGCGTTGACGTTCCAGATGCTCTCGAGCGCGTGGCTCAGCGCGTCGAGCCCGGTCGAGACGGTCAGGCCGCGCGGCGCCCGCAGCGTGAGCTCCGGATCGACCACGGCGCGCTCGGGATAGAGCCGGTCATGCGCCAGCGAGTATTTCTTCTTGGCCTCGGTGTCCCACACCGTGGCCCAGCCGGTCACTTCGCTGCCGGTGCCGGCAGTGGTCGGCACGGCGACGATCGGCCTGAAGCGAAGCGCCTGCGCGCTCTCGCCCGTCTCCAGGCAGCGCCGCACGCGAGCGAAGTCGCCGTCCGCGGCCGCGAGAACCTTGGCCGCGTCGAGCACCGAGCCGCCGCCGAGCGCCACGATCAGCTCGGGCGCCGGCCGCGCCGCCGCGTATCGCCGGCAGGATTCCGCAAGCTCCAGGAAATCGGGGTTCGCGGCGACGTTATCGATCGTGACGACCGGCGCGCCCGCCAGCCGCTCGAGGCGCCGGGTCAGTTCAGCGAACAGCGCGGGCTCGGCGTAGGTGACGAGGCAATAGCGCCGCCCGGCCACGGCCTCGCCCATGCGGTCGAAGGCGCCGCGCCCGAAGGTCAGGTGCACCGGATTGGCATAGCGCCACAAGGCGGCGTTTCCCCTGCTGCTTTGTCGTTGCGCCGATGCTGCGGGTGCGCGATCTATAAATCCAATACAAGTTTTCGACGTTGGCCATAGAGGCGATCTATATGCGCTACACGCAGCTCCGCTCCTTCCACGCCGTCGCGCGCGCGGGCAGCATGACCGCGGCCTCGCGCGACCTGCGCTTGAGCCAGCCGACCCTCACCGCGCAGGTGCGCGCGCTGGAACGCGACTTCGACATCGAGCTGTTCGTGCGCGCCGGCAGGCGGCTGCGGCTGACCGACGCCGGGCGCGGGCTCTACGCCATCACCCAGCGCTTCCTCGACCAGGAGAAGGAGGCGGTCGAGTTCCTCAACCAGACGCGCGAGCTGACGACAGGCCATCTCCGGCTCGGCGCCGTCGGCCCGTACCACGCCACCGACATGCTGGTCGCCTTCAATGCCCGCCATCCCGGCATCTATGTCTCGGTGAAGATCGGCAACTCGCGCGAGGTCGTGACCGGCCTGATGGAGTACGAGACCGACGTGGCGGTGCTCGCGCATATCGATCCCAACCCGCGCCTGGTCGCGATTCCCTACAGCCGCCATCCGGTCGTGGTCATGGCCTATCGCGGCCACCGCCTGTTCGGCCGGCGCGCGATCCGGCTGGAGCTGATCGAGGGCGAGCGGCTGATCCATCGCGAGCAGGGCTCGACCACGCGGCGCGCCTTCGAGGCCGCGCTCGTGGAGCGCGGCGTGAAGCCGCGCGTGGTGATGGAAATCGGCAGCCGCGAGGCGATCCGAGAAGCGGTCGCCGGCGGCATCGGCCTCGGCGTGGTGTCGGAGGCGGAGTTCATCCCCGACCCGCGCATCTGCGCCATTCGCGTATCGAATGCAGACATCTTCACCTACGCGCATATAGCCTATCTCAGCGAACGTCGCGAGGCGCGCATGATCCGCGCCTTCGTAGCCAGCGCCGAGGCGCTCCGGCGCGGAAGGTAGCGGGGCGGCGCGCTCCCCGTCTGGATGCCGCCGGGCTACGTCGCCGAGGCGCGCGTGCTGGTCGGCTTGGCCGAGCCGGTCGTGGTCAGCGCGGAATCGATCGTCGCCGACATCGGCCCCGACGAGCAGCGCGTGCAGAACGAGGCGCTGGTCGTGCACCCGGCCGAAAGCTCCGCGGACATCGCCCGCCTGGCGAAGCGGGTGGAGGTCGTGGCGCCGTGGAAGGGCGACCGATACAAGCAGCAGGCCCTCGACCGGGTCGTCGACTCTTTCGCCGCCCACGCGCCGGCGGCGACCCAGGTTCCGCGATCGCCATCGAGCGGCCGG
>JAKLKW010000265.1 GCA_023150455.1 Alphaproteobacteria bacterium
CCCAGGTGGTGGCCGAGCGCCTCGGCATTCCCTTCGAGAGCGTGGACGTGGTGCACGGCGACACCGGCCGCATCCCCTTCGGCATGGGCACCTACGGCTCGCGCTCGCTGGCCGTCGGCGGCACGGCGATCATGAAGGCCCTCGACAAGGTCATCGCCAAGGGCAGGAAGATCGCCGCCCACCTGCTCGAGGCCGCCGACAGCGACATCGTCTTCGAGAACGGCAACTTCAAGGTCGCCGGCACCGACAAGCAGGTCGCCTTCGGCCAGGTCGCCTTCGCCGCCTACGTGCCGCACAACTACCCGCTCGACAAGCTGGAGCCGGGCCTCAACGAGACGGCCTTCTACGACCCGACCAACTTCACCTATCCGGCCGGCAGCCACATCTGCGAGGTCGAGGTCGATCCCGAGACCGGCGTCACCCGGGTGGTGAGCTACGTCGCTTCCGACGACTTCGGCAACGTCATCAACCCGATGATCGTCGAGGGCCAGGTGCACGGCGGGCTCGCCCAGGGCATCGGCCAGGCGCTGCTGGAACAGGCGGTGTACGACGCCGAGAGCGGCCAGCTGCTCACCGGCAGCTACACCGACTACGCCATGCCGCGCGCCGACGACGTGCCGAGCTTCAAGGTGGACACGCAGGTGACGCCGTGCACGCACAACCCGCTCGGCGTGAAAGGCTGCGGCGAGGCGGGCGCCATCGGCTCGCCGCCGGCGGTGATCAGCGCCATCATCGACGCCCTGAAGGACCTCGGCGTCAAGGAAGTGCCGATGCCGGCGACGCCCTATCGCGTCTGGCAAGCCATCCAATCCGCCCGCGCCTGAGAGAGGAGAACACCATGTACGCATTCCAATACCACCGTCCGGGCAACATCGGCGAGGCCGCCGCGCTGCTCGGCAAACTGGGCGACGGCAAGGCGCTGGCCGGCGGCCAGACCCTGGTCGCCACCATGAAGCTGCGCCTGGCCAATCCGTCCGACCTGGTCGATCTGGGCGGCATCGCCGAACTCTCCGGCGTTCGCGCCGACGGCGATGCGCTGGTAATCGGCGCCATGACGCGCCACGCCGACGTCGCCGCCTCGGCCGACGTCGGCAAACGCATCCCGGCGCTGGCGCATCTCGCCGGCGGCATCGGCGACCGCCAGGTGCGCGCCGCCGGCACGCTCGGCGGCTCGATCGCCAACAACGATCCGGCGGCCGACTATCCGGCCGGCGTGCTCGGGCTCGGCGCCACCATCGTCACCACCCAGCGCAGCCTCGGCGCGGACGAGTTCTTCACCGGCATGTACGAGACGGCGCTGAAATCCGGCGAACTGATCAAGTCGGTCAGCGTCCCGGTGCCGAAGCGGGCGGGCTATGCCAAGTTCGCCAACCCCGCCTCGCGCTTCGCACTGATCGGCGTCTTCGTCAGCCAGGCGGCCAACGGCGCCGTGCGCGTGGCCGTCACCGGCGGCGGCAGCGGCGTGTTCCGCTCGGCGGAGCTGGAAAAGGCGCTGTCGGCGAATTTCACGCCCGACGCCGCGGGGGCCGTCAAGCTCTCCGCAGACGGCTTCAACGGCGACATTCACGCCAGCGCCGAATACCGGGCGCACCTGGTGTCGGTGATGGCGAAACGGGCAGTTGCAGCGGCGCTGGGCTGATATATAGTCAGGCAAGCAGCGGGAGGGGCGCCGCGGGCGCCCTTTCTCATTTTTGCGAATGGAAATCCTTGTGCCGCAAACCATCGACGAACTGCAACAGTGTCTTGCCGGGGCCGACTACATCGCCTCGCGCGGGCTGGCCACCGCGGCCTTCCTGGCGCTGCGCATGGGCCGCCCGCTGCTGCTCGAAGGCGAGGCCGGCACCGGCAAGACCGAGATCGCCAAGGTGCTGGCCGCCGCGCTGGAGCGGCCGCTTATCCGCCTGCAGTGCTACGAGGGGCTCGATCTGGCTTCGGCAGCGTACGAATGGAACTATCCGCGCCAGATGATCGAGATCCGCCTGGCCGAGACGAGCGGGCAGGTGAGCCGCGAGCAGCTGGCGGCGGACATCTTCGCCGAGCGCTTCCTCATCCGCCGGCCGCTGCTGCAGGCGCTGGAAGGCGATCCGCAGGCGCCGCCGGTGCTGCTCATCGACGAACTGGACCGCACCGACGAGCCGTTCGAGGCCTACCTGCTCGAAGTGCTGTCCGACTTCCAGGTGTCGATCCCCGAGCTGGGCACCATCAAGGCGGCGACGCCGCCCATCGTCATCCTGACCTCCAACCGCACGCGCGAGATCCACGACGCGGTGAAGCGCCGCTGCCTCTACCACTGGGTCGACTACCCCGATGCTGTGCGCGAGCTGGAGATCGTGCGGCGCAAGGCGCCGGGCGCCGCCGAGCGACTGTCGCGCGAGATCGTCGGTTTCGTGCAGAGCCTGCGCGGCCAGGACCTGTTCAAGCTGCCGGGCGTGGCAGAGACCATCGACTGGACGCGCTCGCTGATGGAGCTGGACCGCATCTGCCTCGACCCGGAGACCATCAACGACACGCTCGGCGTGCTGCTCAAGTACCAGGACGACATCGCCCGCATCCGGGGCAGCGAGGCCGCCTCGATCCTGGCCCAGGTGCAGGCCGAACTCTCCGCGGCGCCATGAGCCTGTTGCGGATGCCGGCGGCCGAGGGCGGCCGCCTCGCCGAGAACGTCATGCACTTCGCCCGTGTGCTGCGCAGCGCCGGCCTGCCGGTGGGCACGCACAAGGTACTCGCCGCCCTCCAGGCACTGACTTTCGCCGGCATCGGCCGCCGCGAAGACTTCTACTGGACGCTGGCCAGCATCTTCGTCGACCGGCGCGAGCAGCGCGAGCTGTTCAACCAGGCCTTCCACATGTTCTGGCGCGACCCCGATCTCCTCGGCCGCATCATGCACATGATGCTGCCCAAGGTCGAAGGCCTGCCGGCCGAGCGCGACAAGACGCATCACCGCCTGCAGGAGGCCTTCGGCCGCGGCGCGCCCGAGGCGTCGAAGCTCGAGCAGCAGCCCGAGCAGGAAATCGAGATCGACGCCTTCCTCAGCTTCTCCTCGCGCGAGCTGCTGCAGCAGATGGATTTCGAGTCGATGACCGTCGCCGAGCTGGCGGCGGCGAAGCGGCTGCTCGCCCGCCTGGCGCTGCCCCTGCGCGAGGTGCGCACGCGCCGCCTGGCGGCGGACCCGCGCGGCCCGCGCATCGACCGGCGCGCCTCGCTGAAGGCGGGCATCGCCGCCTATGGCGACGCGATCCCGCTGCGTCGCGCCGCGCCGCGGAGCGTGCCGCCGCCGCTGGTGGTCCTGGTCGACATCTCCGGCTCGATGAGCCGCTATGCGCGCATGTTCCTGCATTTCGTGCACGCCCTGGCCAACGACCCGAACCGGTCCCGCGGGCGCGTCTCGGTGCTGCTGTTCGGCACGCGCCTGACCTCGATCACGCGCGAACTGCGCCAGCGCGACGTGGACGTGGCGCTCGACCGCGTCTCGGCGCGGGT